>NZ_CP127409.1:1278698-1598373 GCF_030291135.1 Rhodanobacter thiooxydans
ATCGGCGAGGTCACCGAACGGTGCCGGTAAACGACTACGGGGTTCTCATTCGGGGCTGCGCAGAAGTGAGCCCGGCCCCGTTGCTGCGTTCGTCGAAGATGGCTTGTGAACCCCGAGGAAGTCGCATGAACACCGTCGCCGCGCCCGGCCAGCCATCCACGCCCTTCCAGGGCAACGACCGCCTGCTGTTCGGCATCATCATGGGCGTGGTCGCGTTCTGGCTGTTCGCCCAGACCACGCTCAACATCGCACCAGACATGCAGCGCGACCTGGGCATCAATGCGGCCACCATGAACATCGCGGTGGCACTGACCTCGCTGTTCTCGGGCATTTTCATCGTGGTCATGGGCGGGCTGGCCGACCGGGTCGGGCGGTTGTGGATCACCCGCATCGGTTTTTACCTGAGCATCGCCGGCTCGCTGCTGGTGGCGATCACGCCCACCGGCGCGATGGCTGCGCCGGTGCTGCTCGCGGGGCGCGCGCTGCAGGGTTTGTCGGCGGCCTGCGTGATGCCGGCCAGCCTGGCGCTGGTGAAGGCGTACTGGGATGGCGCCGCGCGCCAGCGCGCGGTGTCGCTGTGGTCGATCGGTTCTTGGGGCGGCGGCGGGCTGTGCTCGCTGGTCGGCGGCTTGATGTCGCAAAATTTGGGCTGGCGTTCGATCTTCTGGCTGGCGATCGCGGTCAGCGTGCTCGGCCTGTGGTTGATGCGCGGCACGCCGGAGAATAAGGCCGAGACCCACGGCGACTACAAGTTCGACCTGCCCGGGGTGCTGGCTTTCATGGTGGCGATGCTGGCGCTGCAGGTGCTGGTGACCCAGGGCAACACGCTGGGCTGGAGCAGCCCGGCGGTGCTCGGGCTGATCGCGGCAACGCTGGTCTTCGGCGCGCTGTTCGTGCTGATCGAACGGCGCTCGGCCAATGCGTTTTTCGATTTCCGGTTGTTCGGCAACCCGACCTACACCGGCGCCACGATTTCCAATTTCCTGATCAACGCCACCGCCGGCACGCTGATCGTCTCGCTGCAGCTGGTGCAGCTGGGCGGCGGCATGAACGCGCAGCAGGCGGGCATGCTGACGCTGGGCTACGCGATCGCGATCATCGCCTTCATCCGGGTGGGCGAGAAGTTGTTGCAGCGTTTCGGCCCGCGCAAGCCGATGATCTGGGGTTGCCTGATCACCGGCGTGGCGATCGCGCTGCTGATGCCCACGCAATTGCTGCTCGGGCAGTACGAGGTGCTGGCGGTGATCGGTTACTCGCTGTTCGGCCTGGGCCTGGCGTTCTACGCCACGCCGTCCACCGACGCCGCACTGTCCAACCTGCCGGCGGCGCAGGGCGGTTCGGGCTCGGGTATCTACAAGATGGCCTCGTCGCTGGGCGCCGCCTTCGGCGTGGCGATCTCCGCCGCCGTGTTCACCGCGCTGGCGGGCGACCGCGGCGGCGTGCACTGGCTGGAAGGCGTGATCACCTTTGCCGGCCGCCAGGACAACCTGGCGGTGCGCGAAGCCGCCTTCGTGGCACTGGGTTTCAACGTGCTGATGGTGGTGGCGGCGATCGTCTCGATCGTCTTCACCGTGCCCAGGGGCCGCAAGGCGCATGACTGAGCGCGGGCGGGGCAGCTCGGGTGTGCTTCGCCGATCGGTACAGCCGCGCCGAAACTAAGGGATCAGGTTGTGCGGGCCCTTTTTGGGGAGCTCTTGCCCCCGGCGCGCCCGGTTCAAGCCGTCTTGCCCATCTTGCCCGGCTGCTCCGGCGTATCCGGATGCGGGTCCATCGCGCCTGGTGTGGTGTGCACCCGCGGCACGAAGTTGTCGTCCGGCGTCACTTCGCGTTTGCGGCGCATGAAGCGGTACAGCGCGTAGCCGGCCAGCAGGCTGTCGAGGATCGCGAACCAGCCGAACAGGAATGCCGGCCGCGTCAGGCTCATCAGTGTGCCCGCCAGCAGCGGCCCCACCGCTGAACCGATGCCGTTGACCAGCAGCACCGTGCTCGACCCCGAGAGCAGATCGTCACGGCGCAGGTAGTCGACCAGGTGTGCCACCGCGATCGGGTACAGCGCAAAGCTCATGCCGGCGAAGGCGAACACCAGCAGCATGGCGACCGTCGGTCCGGCCGTTGGCAATGCCAGGTTGACCAGCGCCACCAGCGCCGCGCTGGCGCTGATCAGCGCCAGCGCGAGCCGTCGGTCGATGCGGTCGGACAGGCGCCCCAGCGGCAATTGCAGCGTCACGCCGCCGGCGATGGCCACGCTCATGTAGGTGCCGATTTCGGCGGTGCCCAGGCCGCGGGCGGCCGCGTACAGCGGCAGCAGGCCCCAGAACGCGCCCAGCGCCATGCCCGATATCAATGCGCTGACCAGCGCGGTAGGCACCAGCCGGAACATGTGGCCCACCTGGACCCGCGGCGCCGCGCGCAGGGATGGCTGCGGCTGCGGGGTCACGACCACCGGCAGGCTGGCGAGGCAGAACAGGATCGCCACCACGCAGAACAACACGAAGCCCTCGCCATGGATGCGCAGGAACTGCTGTGCCGCTGCGCTGGCGCCCAGGTTCAGCATCATGTAGACCGCGAACACCGTGCTGCGATGCCTCGGCTCGGCGGCGGTGTTCAGCCAGCTCTCGATGATCGCGTACAGACCGACCAGCAACAGCCCCTGCAGGACCCGCAGCACCAGCCAGGCCCCGTACGCCGGGGTCAGTGCCTGCAGCAGCGCGGTCACCGCCACCAGCGACGTGCAGAAGGCGAAGCTGCGGATGTGGCCGAAGCGGTGCGTAAGCTTCGGCACCGTGTAGGTGCCGACCAGGAAGCCGGTGTAGTAGGCCGAGGTCAGGATGCCGATCATCGCGACGGAGAAGCCCAGCACCGCGCCCTGCAACGCGATATGCGTATGCAGCAGGCCGACTCCCATCAACAGGAACACGGTGCTGGACAACAGCGGTGCAGTGGTGCGGATGCTGCTCAACATGCGAAGGGGGTCCGGAATGACAGGCGCCGCACGGCCGGCGGAGTCGGTGCGGCTTCGGCAGGGTAACCGGATGCCAACGGGTTTGTCGCCGCCGGTTGCGTGATCGCGCGAAACCGGGACGGAAGAAGCCAAAGACCCCCTCAAATTAAAGGAGACGTGGCTAATCAACCCTCCGAAACCGGGGCAAAGTAGTCTGCCCCGGTTTTCCTCAGTCCCGCAGACTCACCGTCTGCCCGCGCCAGATCGCATCCTGGTAGCGGTAGAACTGGCTCAGCGAGGACGGCTTGTCGGCGTGGCGGGTGGTGGCGAGGGACGCCATGTCCAGGATCTCGAAGCGGTGGATGAAGCGGCCGTTGACCCGGGCTTCGCGCGCCGCCAGCATCAGGCGGTCGCCGGGCACCCAGCCGGCGAATTCGATGTAGCCCAGCTGCGGATCATCGTCGGCCGGCGGCAGCGCGTCGATCACCCACTGCTTGCCGACCAGGTGGAACAGCCACAGCTCGCGCCAGCTGGTCATCGGCTGCACGGCCAGGGCCAGCGCGGTGCCGCTTGCATTGGCGCGTGCCGAGCTCGCCCAGACCGTGCCGTAGGTGCAGCGTTGCGCCAGCGGCGACTTCGCGTCGTGCTTGCGGTCCAGCAGCGCGATGCAGGTCTCGCCGGGGCGGCCAGCCGCGGTGACGATGTGCAGGCCCTGCGGCGTCTTGAGTGCCGGCTCGGCCGCCCAGCGCGAGGCACCCACGCGCACCGCCGCGTCGTTGTAGTCGCCGCGGTCGCTTTCGACCAGTGCACGGGTGTCGACCGCCGCCAGCTCGTCGATGGCGCGCGACGCGGCCTGCTGCGCCGGTTGCTGGCTGCGCGTGCGCTCGAAGGCGATCGCCGACCATACCGATGCCACGCGCATGTGCAGGCGATTCTGCACGTAGCGGGGCAGGCCTTCGCGCGGCACGCGATCGAGCAGGTCGGCGCGCCAGGTGTCGAATGCGGCTAGCTGCACAGGCGTCAGGCCGGGATCGACGCAGGCCGGATCGGTCAGGGCCAGCGCGGCGGTGGCTTTCTGCGTCGCGGTGGCGTTCAGTGCCATGACGCGGCGGAAGGCGTCGCCGTCGTAGCACAGTCGCACGCTGCCGTCGCGAGCAATGCTATGGATCGCGACGCCGTAGTCGGCCACCACCTCCAGTTGCCCGGACAGCGCCTGCTCCAGCGCTTTGCTGCGGTTCGTGGATGCGCGCCGGGCCAGGCGCCCGGCCATCACGCCGAGCGCGTCGAACGGCTCGGCGTCGATGGCCTTGCCCGGTGCCGCCTTCAGGTAGGCCGCCGCATACGCGATGCCCAGCGCCTCGCTGCCCGGCATGTCGCGCAGGAAGCGCACCACGGCCAGCAACTCGGGCGCATCGTTTGGCTGCATCGAGACGATGCGCACCCGGCTGGCGCGCACGAAACCGGCACGCTCGATGCGATGATCGTAGACCTGCAGGTAGTCCAGCGTGCATCCGCGCACCTCCAGGGTCTCGCCCTGCCACAGCACCGCCTGCGGGGTCGCCGAGTGGCGCGCCTGCGCCCGCAACGCGGTGCCGTCCAGGGTGACGATGGCCAGCGGGTTCGCGGGCGTCGGTGCGGGCTCGGCGGCATGCGCCAGGCCCATGCTGATGCCCAGCAGCAGAGCCATCCACACCAGGGCCTTCATGGCGCGCTCCCGGAGTCATTGCTTGCGGCCGGGGTCTGATGTGCAGCGTCGATCAGGGCCTGGCCGATGAATCCACCCGCGGCGGGCGGCGGCGCGATGATCACCGAGATCTTGTCGGACAGCTTGTCGGCCAGGGTCTTCTGGATCAGCAGCGGGTGTTTGTCGATCAGGGCGCCATCGCGCGCGAGCTGTTCGCTGTTGACCTTGCCCAGCGCCTCCAGCCGGTAGGCGTCGGCGTCGGCGAGCTTGCGGCGCGAGTCGGCCTCGCCGGTGGCCTCGATGCGGCGCGCTTCGGCGCTGCCCTTGGCGTTGCGGATCAGGGCGGCGCTCTGGGCTTCCGCTTCCAGCTCGCGCTGCTCGATCTGCTTGCGCTTGAACGGCAGCACGTGCTTCATCGCCTCTTCCTGCCCCTTGGCCGCGATGATCTGCTCGTCGGCCGCCGCCTCGGCAGCGGTGTCGCGCTGGGCCTTTTCAGCCTCGGCCTGCAGCCTCGACTCCTGCACCTTCTTCTCCTTCAGCTGCAGGGTGTATTGCATCTGCTGGTTCTCCAGCTCGGTGGCCAGCACCTTGTTCATGCCTTCGCGGTAGTCCGGCGGCAGGTCGACGTTGCCCATCATCACGTTGCGCAGCACGATGCCGTCGGCCGCCAGCATCGGCTTGAGCTCGCTCTCGATCAGCGTCTGGATTTCCTGGCGTTTGGTCGAGAAGATCTCGCGCACGGTGTAGCGGGTGAACACCTTGTAGATCACGCCTTGCACCAGCGGCTCGACCATGTCGCGGCCGACATCGTCGGGCAGCACCTTCGCAACTCTGGGCAGGCTCCGCGCGTCGATCGCGTAGCGGATCGCCAGCTCGACACCGATGGACAGGCCTTCCGACGACTGGAAGGGTGCCGGGCCGTCCGCCTTGGCGCTGCGGGTGGGGCGGTAGACCTGATCCACCAGCGGGAACCGGCGCAGGCTGTGGATGCCGGGAATCACCAGGCATGGGCCTTCGCCCACCTCGCTCACCGAACCGGTCCACGCGTTCGACCGGATGCCGACCTGCTGCGGTCCGACGGTTTCGATCGGTGGATGGCGGTACAACCCGTAACCGCCCAGCGCGAGGATCGCCAGGACCAGGGTCTTGCGATTGAGTACGCGTGTCGCTGTCTTGCCGAGCCTGCTCGACGTGTCCATCTTGATGCCGCCCCCTTGCTGCTTCCATTGATGCGCGCCGTCCCGTTGCGGGTCCCGGAGCGTGACCTTCCATGGGCCCGGGGCGGTTGCCGCCTGCGGGCCGGTGGTTGGTGCCTATTAGGAGGGCGGGCGGGGCCGCGCGTGGGCCGGAGATGCGGCAGGTCGCGGACCGGATGTGGCAATTGGCAGGCGGCCACAAAAAGTGTCGGTGATGCCATAGGCCGGGATGGCGACGGCCGGATGCCGGTGAGTCGGCTTTCCCGGCTTTCGCCGTGGCGTTCAAACTGTCCGCGACAGCTTTTCTGGCGTCTTTTTTTGCTGTTGCGGACCCGACGCAGAAGGCACAACATGATCCGGGCACGCGGATACTTCACCGTGTCCGGTCACCCCGGAGTGCGCGATGAACTCCTCGCCTCATGGCCGGCGAAGCGTGCTGACCGGACGCTGCGACGCGACGGCTCCACTGGCAGCGAAAGGGGATCGGCCACTGTGTGGAGTTGATGGAGACGGTGGAAGCGCCGTACCCGGTGTGGCGAGGGGGAACGCCGGGAAAAGCAGGGGGAAGGTACTGGATTCGAGGTGGCACAGACGCCTCCGTTTTCCTGTTTGCAGGTGGAAACGCGGCGGGATATGCAATCGGACTCATCCCTGCGTTCGGCATGACCGACATGGTGGCCGAACCGGGTTGAGCCATTCGTTGCGGAAAGAGTCAACCGGGGGAGTCATGACTACGAATCACGCGCAACTGCTGCATCTGCCTGTCAGTCCGCTTGCCTTGGCAATCGACCGCTGGATCTGGGTCTTCATGGCAGTCTTCTTCATTGCCATCACGCTGACCGGGTTCATTCCGGATTCGATCATGAAGGTCGACATGGTGCGGGCTGGCGCTAGGCCGCCTTTGCCGCCGATCCTGCATGTGCATGCCGTGCTCATGGGCACCTTCCTGCTGGTGCTGCTGGCCCAGTCCTGGTTGATGGCGACCGGCCGACGCGATCGGCACATGCTGCTGGGGCGCGCGGCCTTCCTGCTCGTTCCGGCCATCGTCGTGGTCGGTTTCCTGCTCGTGCCGACGATCTACCAGCAGGTCTGGCATGGGGCGCAGGCAGCGCCGCCACCGGTCCGGGAACAGCTCCGGCACACGCTGCATTTCCTGGACAACATCGCGTTGTTCCAGATCAGCGCCGGCATCCTCTTCCCCATCTGCGTCGGGCTGGCCTTGCGTGTGCGGCGAACCGACCCGGGCTTCCACAAGCGGATGATGTTCCTCGCGGTGGCGGTCCCGTTGACGGCGGCGGTCGACCGGATTCACTGGCTGCCGACCACCCATCCGGCCAGCCCGCTCTCGACCCTGCTTTACGTGCTGCTGCTGGTGTCGCCGCTCTTCCTGTGGGACGTGATCAGGCATCGGTCGGTGCACCGGGTGTATCTGGTCTGGCTGGGCCTGTATCTGCCTTTCGCCATCGCCGTCTATTTGTTGTGGGACACGCCGGTCTGGCATGCGCTGGTACCGCGGATCCTGGGGCCGTGAGCCTTGAAGAGGAGGTGGCTGACGGTGCGCCGTGAAGCCGCCGAATCCGGGTGCACTGCACGCGAGCAGGTGCGGGTCTGGCGTCGCGCCGTCTGCCCACGGCAAGGATGGCAGATGAGACCGACCAGCACCGGAATCAGCTACCTCGACTCCAGCTCCGCACCGCCTCCGCAAACGCCAGACAATCCGCAAACCGGTTGTACAGCGGCGCGGGCGAGATGCGGATCACGTCGGGTTCGCGCCAGTCGCCGATGATGCCGTGCTCCATCAGATAGTCGAACAGGGCACGGCCGCGCTCGCGGCCGGCGATGACGCGGATGGAGAGCTGCGCGCCGCGGCGTTCGGGTTCGGCCGGCGTCACCACGTGCAGCACGTCGGCGAGCTGCGTCTGCACCAGCCATTCCAGGTAGCCGGTGAGTTGCAGTGACTTCTCGCGCAGTGCGCTCATGCCGGCACGGCGGAAAATCTCAAGCGAAACACGCAACGGCGCCAGGGCGAGGATCGGCGGGTTGGACAGCTGCCAGCCGTCGGCCCCAGCTGTCGGCACGAATTCGGGGCCCATCTGGAAGCGGGTGGTCTTGTCGTGGCCCCACCAGCCGGCGAAGCGCGGCAGCACGGCTTGCGCGTGGCGCTCGTGCACGAACGCGCCGCCGACGGCGCCGGGGCCGCTGTTGAGGTATTTGTAGCTGCACCAGATGGCGAAGTCGGCGCCGCTGTCATGCAGTTGCAGCGGCAGGTTGCCGACGGCGTGGGCGAGGTCGAAGCCAACGGCGCAGCCGTGCTGGTGGCCGAGTGCGGTGATCGCCTTGAGGTCGAGCGCCTGGCCGGTGCGGTACTGCACGCCGGGCAGCAGCACCAGCGCGATGCGCGAGCCATGTTCGGCCAGCGCGCGTTCGATGGCGGCGAGCGAGGTGGTGCCGTTCGGTTCGTCGCTCCGCAGCTCGATCAGCGCCGTGGCCGGATCGAAGCCGTGGAAGCGGATCTGCGATTCCACCGCGTAACGGTCGGTGGGAAACGCGCCGCCTTCGATCAGGATCGCCGGCCGCTCGGCGGTGGGGCGGTAAAAGCTCACCATCATCAGGTGCAGGTTCACGCCCAGGGTGTTCATCGCCACCACTTCGACGGGCTTCGCGCCGACCACGGCGGCGAGGTCGTCGCGCACGAATTCGTGGTAATCCATCCACGGCAGGCGACCCTTGAAGTGGCCTTCGACGCCCAGCTCGCCCCAGTAGTCCAGTTCCACGTTGACCGCCTCACGCACCGCGCGCGGCTGCAGGCCCAGCGAGTTGCCGCAGAAGTACGTGCTGTCGCGGCCTTCGTGCGGGGGGATCAGGAACTCCTCGCGGAATGCGCGCAGCGGATCGGCGGCATCGCGGGCGTTGGCCCAGTCGCGGGTGGCTTCGAAACTTGCAGGCATCGAACGATCTCTTCGGTGTATTGGCTCCTCCCCCTGCAGGCAGGGGGAGGTTGGGAGGGGGTTGCCCGAGCTGGCGGGAAGATCAAGAGCAACCCCTCACCTGAAGGACTCCCTCCGGTCGCCCAGCCCTCCCCTGCGGAGCAGGGGAGGGAGTCATATGCGGGCTTACTTCAGTTGCGCGGCGATCGCGTCGCAGCCTTTGTCGAAGGCGGCCTTCCAGTCGGCACCGGCCTGGGTCTGGCTGGGACGCATGCAGCGCAGCTGGATCGCGCGGCCGTTCTTGAACCAGTAGTGCTCGGTGTAGCTGAAGGCGGCGGCATTTTCCTGCGCGGTGTAGACGTTGCTGTTCGGGCCCGGCGGTACCGCGGAGGCCTTGTAGCCGGGCAGCGCCATGGCTTTCGCGGTGGCGTCGCTGCGGTACTGGTTGAAGCCGTTGAGGTCGGCCACCTGCTTCACCGTGATGGTGACGCGGGCGAGGCTGTTCCTGCCGGTGGGCGAGGGGTCGGGCACCTGGAACACCCGGGCCTCGGGATCGCCCTGGGTTTCCATGATGTCGAGCCAGTTGTCCGGCGTGCTGAACTTGACGCTGCCGTCGGCCATGCTGACGTCGGCGGCGTGCGCGCCGCCGGCCAGCAGGGCGGCGGCGAAGGCGATCACGAGGGTGGTGCTGCGCAGGAGGCTCATGCGGGTTCCTTCGGGATGGGATCGGGAGCGAAGCGGTGGCGGGGCAGGCCCAGCCACTCCAGCGCCGTGCCATGGAACAGCCGGGCGCGGTCGGCTTCGTCCAGGCCCAGCGCCTCGATGCCGCTGCCGGGTGCCTGCTCCCCCAGCGGGAAAGGATAGTCGGTGCCGAGCATCACCTGGCGGGCGCCCGTCACATCCAGCAGATAACGCAGCGCCTGGTCGTCGTGCACGCAGGAGTCGAAGTAGAAACGCTGGAGGTACTCGCGCGGGTTGCGTGGGTTGTCGGTGGCGACCAGGTCCGGGCGCATGCGGAAGCCGTGCTCGATACGGCCGATCGTCGAGGGGAAGCTGCCGCCGCCGTGGGCCAGCATCACGCGCAGCTTCGGCAGCCGCTCCATGACGCCGCCGAAGACCAGGCAGCAGGCGGCACGCGACTGTTCGGCGGGCATGCCGACCAGCCACGGCATCCAGTATTTCGGCATGCTGGCCATGCCCATCATGTCCCACGGGTGCACCAGCACGGCGGCGCCCAGATCGGCGGCGGCTTCGAAGAACGGGAACAACTCCGGCGCGTCGAGGTTCCAGTCGCCGCAATGCGAGCCGATCTGCACGCCCTGCAGGCCCAGCTCGTCGATGCAGCGTTCCAGCTCGCGCACGGCCAGCTGCGGCGCCTGCAGCGGCACCGTGCCGATGCCGGCGTAGTGGCGCGGGAAGTCGCGGCAGATGCCGGCCATGTGCTCGTTGAGGTGGCGGTGCAGTTCCAGCGCCTGGTGGCCCGGCGCCCAGTACGAGAACAGCACCGGCACGGTGGAGATCACCTGCACGTCGACGCCGAAGCGGGCGTAGTCGTCGATGCGCGTCTGCGGGTCGAACGCCGAATCCCACACTTCGCGGAAGAAGCGGCTGTCCTTGTAGATGCGGTGGCGCCCGTCAGTATGCGTCATCACCGGGAAGCGGTCGTCGCCGTACTTGGCTGCGAGGTTCGGCCAGTCGCGGGGCAGGATGTGCGCGTGCGTGTCGATCTTCAGCATCCGCGCAGTGTAAAACCTCCGTGCCATGGCGTCGCGTTGCGCCCGCACATGCGCAGGCTACGCCGTGGCGGGTGCGTCCTGCCGGGTGCGGTTCGTCACGTGGGCCAGCGTGTTGATGTTGTCGACCAGGCGGTCGCTGATCCGCGCCAGCAACTCGGCGGCGGGGTCGCTGCCTGCTTGCATCGCACCGACCAGCTGGCGCTGCATCGCGCGCAGGTCGGGCAGCGGGGCGGCCGGACGCCGTTCGCGCAAGGCGGCGGCGACTGCCCGCACGGTGCTGGCCGCCTGCTCGACGAAGCGGGTGATGCCTGCCGGTTCGGCCAGCGTGGCGAGATCGTCGAGGGTGGCTTCCAGCGTCATCGCGGTACGGGCGAGGCGGTTGCCGTTGGCGAACAGCGCGCGGGCCAGCGCCAGCAGTTCCGGCGGCGTGGCCGGTTCGGTGCGCATGCGGTCGATCGAGGCCTGCGCATTGGTGCGTGCGGTGCGCGCCGCGCTGCGCATGTCGTTGTGCATGGCGGTCTGCCCGGGCTGCGCCAGCGCGTGCAGGTAGCTGGCGTACGCATCCAGCATCACTGCCAGTGCGGCGCGTGCGCGGCCGCGCTCCCAGGTCGGCCACGCCACGTAGGCGACCAGGGCCATGCCGCAGCCGAGCGCGGTGTTGAGCACGCGGTCGGTTACCGCCAGGCCGGGGTTGACCCCTTCGAACGAGAGCAGGATCACCACGGTGCCGGTCAGTGCCGCCACCGCGATGCCGTAGTGCGCGCCGGCCAGGTAGCGGAACGCCATGCACAGCACCGCCATCAGTGCCAGGTGCGCCCACGGTTCGTCCGGCGTGACGTGCAGCAGCACGGTGGTGAGCACCAGCCCCAGCACGGTGCCGAGCACGCGCAGCAGGCCGAAGTTGAAGGTGGCGGCGAAGTCCGGGCGCAGCACGATCGCCGCGGTCATCGGCAGCCAGTAGCCGTGCGGCAGCTGCAGCAGGCGCGAGATCCACAGCGCGACGGTAAGGCAGACCGCCATGCGCACGGCGTGGCGGAACGCCACCGAGCGAGGGGTAAGGCTGGCGCGCAAGGTGGGCCAGGTGGAACTGCTGCGCAGGCTCTTGGGAAGGCGGGTTTCCTCCGCGCTGGCACGCAGTTCGCCGCGGCTGCCGGCCCAGTCGGCGTTGCGCACGGCGGCGGCCAGCTGGCCGGCCAGCGCATGGATGTGCGCGGCCAGGCCGGGCGCCCGCTCGCCGCCGTCGAGCAGGGCGCGCTCGCTGGCGCGCAGGGCCTGCAGCGTGTGCTGGGCCTGCTCCGGTGAGTCGCCGCGTTCCAGCGCCTCGGCGATGGCTGCCAGCACACGGGCCGCGTCGTCGCGGAACAGCGCATGGATGCTCGGGTCGGCGTGCAGTGCGCTCATCGCGGTGAGCTCCAGCCGGATCCGCTCGGCCAGCTCCAGCAGCACGCCGAACGCCTCCATCGCGCGGCCGTGCGCGCGGTGGCGGCCGAGCAGGGTCTGCTGCAGCGTGGTCATTGCCTCGGTCAGCGCGGGCACATCGGCTTCGTCGCGAGACGGCTGCCGGGCCAGTTCCGCCAGCCCGGCGTACACGTTGGCCAGCGCCATGCGCTCCGGCCAGTAGCGCTGCAGCGGCCACGCCGCCAGCGAGAACGCCATCAGCAGCAGGCCGCCGGCGAAGATCAGCGCGGCGCCGCCGAACGCCTGCTCGAGCGAGGTCGGTGTGGAGGCGGTGATCACCAGCAGGATCATGCTGGTCATGCCGACTCGCGCGGTGTCCGTGCCGAACACCACCAGCAGGCCGCCGAAGAAACCGCAGGCCGCGGTGGCGAGCAGGATCGGCAGCAACTGGCCGCCGATCAGGAAACCCACCAGCGCGGCGAGGCCGGCGGCCAGCGACGCCAGCAACAGTTGCCGCAGGCGCTGGCGGTACGGCCCGGGCTGGTCGGAGAACATCGTGTCCAGCGCGCCGGCGGCCACGCCCAGGCCGATCTGCGGATGGCCGGTTGCCATGCCCGCGGCCAGCGGCAGCACCACCGCCGCGGTATTGCGCAACACCACCCGCCACGGCACGTCCGGCCGCTTGATCGCAGTCAGGCTTTCGAGCGCATGGGCACGCAGCGAATAGGTGCTGGAGGACATGGGCGATGTGGATGTGAGGGAGAACGAGTATGGCAAAAACCGCGCGTCGCCGACCTCACTCGTTCCCCATGGCCGCCGGCGCAGGGCGGATACCGTCCGCCGGCAGGTGCCTGGCAAGAGCGGCGGGCAGTGCCCGCCCTGCGGTTTGGAGTGCCCTCAGGCCCTGCCGGCGAACTCGCCGGTGAGCGTGTTCACCCACACTTTCTCGTCGTTGCTGATGTACTCGGGTACCTGGATCTCGATGCCGGTCACGAGCTTGGCCGGCTTGGTGCGCTTGGTGGCGCTGGAGCCCTTCATTTCCGGTGCGGTGTCGACCACGGTCAGCACCACGCTGGTCGGCACCTGCAGGCCGACCGGCGCATCGTCGATCAGCTGCACGTAGTAGCCCTCGATGCCCTCGACGATGTAGCCGGCGTTGTCGCCGACCAGTTCCGGCGATAGCGGGTACTGGGTGTAATCCTCGGCATCCATGAACACGAACGCGCCGTCGTCCATGTAGGAGAAGTTGGCAGCGCGGCGCACCAGGTCCATCTCGCGCAGTTCGTCATCAGCGCGCAGGCTGAGATCGAACTTGCGCCCGCCGGGGATCGTGTACAGGGTGAAGCGGAAGGTGACGTTGCCGCCGCGCGCGCTCGGCGAGCTGCGCTCGATGTCGCGCACCTGATAGACGGTGCCGTCGTGCTCGACCACGTTGCCTTTCTTGACGTCGGAAGCTTTCATGGGATTGGGGCCGGGAGTAGGGAATAGGGAATAGGGAATAGGGAATAGGGAATCGTAAAAGCGGTTCGTCGTGGCGGAGGGTGTCGAGGCGGGAGCGCGATCTTGTCTTGGCGATTCCCGCTGCTCTATTCCCCATGCCAGGCTATTTGGCGGCCAGCCGCACCGCGCCGTCGAGGCGGATCGTCTCGCCGTTGATGTAGCGGTTGCCGAGGATGAAGGCCACAGTGGCCGCGAACTCTTCCGGCTTGCCCAGGCGCGAGGGAAACGGGATCGAGGCGGACAACGACTGCTGCACGGACTCGGGCATGCCGTCCACCATCGGGGTCCAGAAGATGCCCGGCGCGATGGTCGCCACGCGGATGCCGAAGCGCGCCAGCTCGCGAGCCATCGGCAGGGTCATGCCGACCACGCCGCCCTTGGAGGCAGAGTAGGCGGCCTGGCCGATCTGGCCTTCGTAGGCGGCGACCGAGGCGGTATTGACGATCACGCCGCGCTCGCCGTCCTCGCCGGCTTCGTTGCCCTGCATCAGCGCCGCGCCGGCCTTGGCCACGTTGAAGCTGCCGACCAGGTTCACCATCACCGTGCCGGAGAACGTGGCCAGCGGCATCGCGCCTTCCTTGCCCAGCACGCGGCCGGCACCGAGGATGCCGGCGCAGTTCATCACCACGTTGAGGCCGCCCATCGCGTGGTGCGCGGCGGCCACGTTGGTGGCCACGCCGTCCTCGGAGGTGACGTCGGTGCGGAAGAAGCGCGCGGCAGTGCCCAGTTCCTTTGCGGCGGCCTGGCCCTTGTCCTCGTTGACGTCGAACAGCGCGACCTTGCCGCCGTTCGCCACCAGATGCTGCGCCACTGCGTGGCCGAGACCGGAGGCGCCGCCGGTGATGATCGCCTTGACCTGATCGAGCTGCATGGGAGTTCCCCCGAAATGGATGCCGAAAGCCGCCAATGGTAGCCGAGCGGCCGCGATTGCTGCAGGCTGAACGCGAAACTCGCCGGGAAGGGTGGTTCATCCCGGGTTGGGTCGGCGGGGACGAACTTTGTGCCGGGTCGCACACGGATGCCGGGGGGTTGCTGCTAACCTGCCGGCGGGCCCCTGACTCTTCGAGTGGAGATCGACACATGAAAAAGCTGCTTGCCCTGTCTGTCGCGTGTGGCGCCATGCTGATGCTGGCCAGCGGCTCCGTGCTTGCACAAGGCCATGGTCACGGCCGAGGTCATGGCAATGGCAATGATCAGAACGAGCAGGACGATGGCGATCGCGGCCGCGGCTATGACCAGGATGGTGGCCGCTACGTGCGCTACGACAATGACGACGACCAGGGACCGGGTAACGGTCATGGACGCGGCCATGCCTACGGCCATTACAAGAACTGGCACGATCGCGGCCGCCACGAGGGCTGGTACCGGCGCGGCGGCTACCTGCCGGTGGAATACCGCAGCACCCGCTACGTGGTGTACGACTGGCGCGATGCCGACCTGCGCGAACCGCCGCGCGGCTATCGTTGGGTGCGCAGCGACAACGGCGACTACCTGCTGGTGGCGATCGCCACCGGCGTGATCGTCGACCTGCTGCTCGGCCACTAAGCCGGCTCGCAGGCATGACGGCGCGCCCGCATCGCTGGCGCGCCGTTTTTCATGGAACTTTGCGCAGGGCGGACACCACCCACCGGCTCTGGCTCTTCGGCGTCGTGAGGGACGGCGGCGGCCCATGCCCGCCCTGCGCCGAGCGGTGCCCGGGAATCAGCGCCGGCTTTCCAGCAGCGCTTGCAGTTGCGCAGGTGGTAGTCGGGGAAACGGGGTGACGGCTGCGGGTGGATTCGCAGCGACCTGCAGCTCCTTCTGCCACACGCCCACGTCCCACCACTGCCCCAGCTTGTAGCCGCACTGGCGCCATACCCCCGCCGGGGTGAAGCCCATCGCCTCGTGCATCGCCACGCTGGCCGTGCCGGGCAGGGTGATCACGCCGACCGCCTGGGTGATGCCCTGCCGCCGCATCACGTCGAGCAGCACGCCGTACAGCCGGCGCGCGATGCCGCGGCGCTGCGCGTCGGCGTGCACGTAGATCGAGGTCTCGGCGATCCAGTCGTAGGCGGCGCGCTCGCGGAAGCGCCCGGCATAGGCGTAGGCCAGCACCTCGCCGGCCTCTTCCCACACCAGCCACGGGTAATGCTTGAGGCGCGCGCGCATGCGTTCGCGCATGGCGTCCACGCCGGGCAGTTCGGTCTCGAAGGTG
Source organism: Rhodanobacter thiooxydans (assembly GCF_030291135.1). Classification (NCBI taxonomy): domain Bacteria; kingdom Pseudomonadati; phylum Pseudomonadota; class Gammaproteobacteria; order Lysobacterales; family Rhodanobacteraceae; genus Rhodanobacter; species Rhodanobacter thiooxydans. Next base: position 1,294,275 of record NZ_CP127409.1, read on the forward strand.
GCTACGCCGTCGAGGATCGATGGCACGTAGATCGCGTGGATGGCAGCGGCGTCTTCGTCGCGGGCGATGCGGATGGCGGCCATGGCAGTCACAGTTCGCGGATGAAGAAGCGGTCGCAGCTGAAGTGTCCGGTGCCGCCCATCGGTGCGCACAACGGCGTGAAACCACTGCGCTTGTACAACGCCTGGGCCGCGTCCATGCCGGTCAGTGTTTCCAGGTAGCAGCGGTTGAAGCCGTGCGCGCGCGCCGCGTCGAGGCAGCGCCGCATCATCGCCGCTCCTGCGCCGATGCCGCGCGCGGCGGGCAGGAAATACATCTTGCGCAGTTCGCATACGTCCGCCTCGGCATTCTGCAGCGGCGCTACGCCGCCGCCGCCGATCACCACCCCGTCGCGCTCGACCACGAAATAGCTGCTGCGTGGCTGTGCGTAGGACTCGCACATCGTGTCCACCTCGGCGTCGTGGATCGCGAAGCCGGGGCCGTCGGCGCCGAACTCGGGCATCACCGTGCGGATGATCGCGGCCATGGCCGCGTTGTCGGAAGGCTCGATCGGGCGGATCAGGTAGTCGTGGGCCATGGAAGCGGGGTGTGGGGAAAGGGGAGGGTGTAGTGTGCACCGAGCGGGCGCCGCCCGGGAGTCGTGCCGTGCTGATCTACGATGCCATAAGCCCTGCGCCGCGTTGCCTGCGCATGTTCGTGCTGGAGAAAGGCCTGCGCCTGCCAGCCGTGACGGTGGACGTGATGCGCGGTGAGAACCGCGAGCCCGCTTATCTTGCGATCAACCCGGCCGGACAGACACCGGCGCTGCGGCTGGACGACGGCTCGACGCTGGCCGAGGCGGTGGCGATCGCCGAGTACCTGGAGGAGCTGCATCCGCAGCCTGCGCTGATCGGCGCGACGCCCGAGCAGCGCGCGCAGACCCGGCAGTGGTGGCGGCGGGTGGAACTCAACGTCACCGAGTTCATCCACAACGCCTTCCATTACGCCGAGGGGCTGGCGCGTTTCGAGCCGCGCATTCCGGTGCTGCCGGAGGCGGCGGAGGGCCTGAAGTGGGTGGCGCAGGATCGCCTTGCCTGGCTGGACGGCCTGTTCGGCCCCGGGCCGTACCTGTGCGGCGAGCGCTTCAGCGCCGCCGACATCTGGCTCTACGTGTGGCTGGATTTCGGCGTGGGCGTGAATCAGCCGTTCGACCGCCACTTGCCGAACATCGGCCCGTGGTTCGAACGGGTGGCGGCGCGGCCGAGCGCCGCGGCCAGTCGCCAGCTGCTGGCGTCGGCATGAGCTCCGCCCCGGGCTTGCCGGTGCGTTGCCGGATGGTGTCCGTGCTGGTGCTGCGTGGTACGGCCGACGACACACGGATGCTGCTGATGCACCGCACCGGTGCCTACCTGCACGGCGTGTGGAGCTACGTCGCCGGCCATGTCGAGGCCAGCGAAAGCGGCTGGCAGACTGCACTGCGCGAGTTGCGCGAGGAAACCGGCCTGCTGCCTGCGACGCTGCATGCGACCAGTTTCTGCGAGCAGTTCTATGCCGCGCAGGACGACGGCATCGAGCTGGTGCCCGCCTTCGTGGCACGTGTGGCCGACGACGTTGCAGTGCGATTGAACGGCGAGCACTCCGCGTTCCGCTGGGCGACGCTCGACGAGGCGTGCGAGTTGCTGCCGTTCGGCAGCCAGCGCGACCTGCTCGCGCATGTGCGACGCGAGTTCGTGGAGCGCGAGCCGTCGCCGTTCCTGCGCATCGCGTTCGACTGATGCGCGCCGTGGTTACGGCTGCGGTTCGGGGCGGCGGTAGACGCTGCCGTCCTTCATCACGAACACCGGGTGCTGCAGGGCGTCGATGTGCGTGGCGGGATCACCGCTGAACGCAGCGAGGTCGGCGGCCAGCCCCGGCACGATGCGGCCGAAGTGCTGCGACTGGCGCAGGATCTTCGCCGCCACGTCGGTGGCGGCGTGCAGCGCCTGCACCGGCGTCATGCCGTCGGCGACCATCGCGGCCGGCTCGCGCCAGTTCTCGCCGTGCGCGAATACGCCGACATCGCTGCCGTTGCCGATCGTCACGCCCAGCTTCAGCGCGGTGCGGAACGCGCGGGCGGCTTCCTGCATGGCTGGCGTGGGCGCCGACTGCCCGGGTACGTAGTGCTGGAAATACTCGGAGGTGGCTTCCACCGCGGTGAGCGTGGGCTCGTAGGCGATGCCCTTTTGTTTCATCAGGCGGAAGGTGGCCTCGCTGGCGCCGTAGCCGTGCTCGATGGTGTCCACGCCCGCCTCCACCGCGTTGCGCACGCCGGCCTCGCTGGCCGCATGTGCGGCGACCGGACGGCCGATCTGGTGGGCCGCCTCCACAATGGCCCTGATCTCGGCCGGGGACAGCGTTGGCATGGTCTGGCCGTGGTCGCCCACGCGGTAGTCGGCGTACAGCTTGATCCAGTCCGCGCCGCGCGCGGCCTGCTCGCGCACGGCCGCCACGGCGGCATCCACGCCGGTCACCGGCTGCGCGCCCTGCGGCAGGTCCAGGTCGGGACGGAAGCCGCGCGGTCCCGGCCCATAGCTGGCGGTGGCCACGATGGCGCGGGTGGCGACGAACAGGCGCGGGCCGGGAATCAGCCCTTCCTCGATCGCGCGCTTGATCGACACATCGGCGTAGCCGGCGCCCTCGGTGCCGAGATCGCGCAGCGTGGTGAAGCCGGCGAGCAGGGTGTCGCGCGCGTGTTTGGCGGCTTCCAGCGTGCGGTAGTCCTGCGGCTCGGTCAGCACCTGGTCGTTCCACAGCGTCTCGTTGTACGGGTGCAGGAACAGGTGCGAGTGCAGGTCGATCAAGCCGGGGGTGAGCGTGGCGCCGGGCAGTTCGATGCGCTGGGCGCTGGCCGGTGCCTGGATCGATGCTACCGGGCCGACCGCGGCGATCGTGCCGTCGTGCACCAGCACCGCCCAGCCGGCATGCGAGGTGTCGCCTTCGGCCGTCCATACGCGTTCGGGCAACAACAGCCAGTCGCCCTTGGACGTGGTGTCGGCCGCGGACGCGAGCACGGCGTACAGCAGGAGCAGCAGCAGCGCCGTTGTTTGCCGGATCATCGGGCTTGCGCGCATCGTTTCATTCCCCTCGTCGATCGAGGTTTCGATCATAACGAGTCGCGCAAGGACCGCGGCGACTCAGCTGACGGCGGTGCGCGCGCGGGTGACCCGGCTGGCGGTTTCCTTGTGCAGCTGCGCGGCGAGCCAGGCGCCGGTGGCGATGAGCAGGTCGAGGTCGATGCCGGTCTGCATGCCCATGCCGTGCAGCATGTAGACCACGTCCTCGCTGGCCACGTTGCCGGTGGCGCCCTTCGCGTACGGGCAGCCGCCGGTGCCGGAGACGGCGCTGTCGACCACGCGCACGCCTTCCTCCAGGCAGGCCAGGATGTTCGCCAGCGCCTGGCCGTAGGTGTCGTGGAAGTGCACGGCCAACGTGGCCATCGGTACCTCCTGCGCTACCGCGTGCAGCATCGCGCGTGCCTTGGCCGGGGTGCCCACGCCGATGGTGTCGCCCAGCGAGATTTCATGGCAGCCCAGTTCGTGCAGGCGCCGCGCCACGCGCACCACGTCGCTGAGCGGCACCTCACCCTGGTACGGGCAGCCGAGCACGGTGGAGACATAGCCGCGCACCTGCACACCGTCGGCCCGGGCCTGTTCCATCACTGGAATGAAGCGCTCGATCGACTCGTCGATCGAGGCGTTGATGTTCTTGCGGTTGAACGCTTCCGAAGCAGCGGTGAACACGGCGATCTCGGTGGCGCCGACTTCGCGCGCACGCGCGTAACCCTGCAGGTTCGGCACCAGCACCGGATAGCTCACGCCCGGCACCTTGCGGATGCGGGTGAACACCTCGGCGGCATCGGCTAGCTGCGGCACCCATTTCGGGCTGACGAAGCTGGTCGCCTCGATGGTCTGCAAACCGGTGGCGGAGAGCCGGTCGATCAGCGTGATCTTCACCTCGGCCGGCAACAGGGTCTTCTCGTTCTGAAGGCCATCGCGGGCGCCGACTTCGACGATGCGGACATGGTTGGACGGGTTCATGGGCGACTCCGGTAGAGGCGTGTAGGAGCCCGCTTGCGGGCGATGCTGTTGCCTTTATGCCGCATGAAAGATCAAGTGGCGTAGGGTGGGCATTGCCCGCCGGCTCTTCGACGATGTGTCACGGCCAGACGCGGCGGGCAGTGCCCGCCCTACGAAGCTGCGGCGAAACGCACCAGCACGACGTCGGCTTCGACGAATTCGCCTTGTGTGGCATTCACGCTCTCGATGGTGCCGGCGCGCGGTGCCTTCAAGGCCAGCTCCATCTTCATCGCTTCCATCACCAGCAGCTCCTGGCCCTGTTCGACCACGTCGCCAGCTTTGGCTTTCACCAGCACGATGCGGCCGGGCATCGGCGCGATCACCTGGTTGCCGCCGGCGGCATCTTTTGCTTCCCACGCGAACGCGGCGGCGCGGCTGAAGCTGTAGCGCTGGCCGTGGGCGTCGTGCAGCAGCACGTGGGCGTCGTCGCAGCTTAGCGGTACGCGGCGCGCTTCGCCGTTGAATCGCGCGCCGAGGCTGTCGTCCTGCAGGCGCGCACCTTGCACCTCGCAGTTCGTTTCGCCGTAGCGCAATTGATAATGGCCGGCGTGCCCGCGCGCCTCGATCTCGAAGCGCTGTTCGCGCCAGCCCAACGCCACGATGCGCTTGCCGGCGTGGCCGACGCGCCAGGCATCAGCGCTGGCCCAGGGCGAATGCGGGTCGGCCGCGTTGTCGGCCACGTGCGATTCGTCATGCAGCAGTGCGGCGGTGGCGGCGGCAAACAGCGTTCCGTCGAAAGGTGTGACGTCGCCGACCAGGAACTCATCCAGGTGGCGATCCAGATAACCGGTGTCGATGCGCCCCTCGACCACCGCCGGGTGCCGCACCAGCCGTTCGAGGAAGCCGATGTTCGACTTCGGCCCGATAATCTCGCACTCCGCCAGCGCCTCGCGCAGTCGCTGCAGGGCCTGCGGGCGATCGTGGTCGAACACGATCAGCTTGGCGATCATCGGGTCGTAGAAGATCGTCACGCTGTCGCCCTCGACCACGCCGCCGTCGAGGCGCACGTGGGCCGATGGCGTGGGCAGGCGCAGCGTCTGCAACTTGCCGGAGCCGGGCAGGAAGTTCTGGTCGGGGTCCTCCGCGTACAGCCGCACCTCGATCGCGTGGCCATGTGCGTGCACCTGGTCCTGCGCGAGTGGCAGCGGCTGGCCGGCGGCCACGCGCAGCTGCCATTCGACCAGGTCCAGGCCCAGGGTCAGTTCGGTGACCGGGTGCTCGACCTGCAGGCGCGTGTTCATTTCCATGAAGAAGAATGTGCCGTCCTGCGCCACGATGAACTCCACCGTGCCGGCGCCGACGTAATCCACGGCTTTCGCGGCGGCCACGGCGGCCGCGCCCATCGCCTGGCGGCGCGCATCGTCGAGGAACGGCGAGGGAGTTTCCTCCAGCACTTTCTGGTAACGGCGCTGGGCCGAGCACTCGCGTTCGTTGAGGTGGATCACGTGGCCGTGGCGGTCGCCGAACACCTGGAACTCGATGTGTCGCGGCTGCTCGATGTAGCGCTCCAGCAGCATGCTGGCGTCGCCGAACGCGGCCTTGGCCACGCGCTGCGCGGTTTCCAGCGCCTCGGGGAACTCCGCGTCCGAGCGCACGATCTGCATGCCCTTGCCGCCGCCGCCGGCCGAGGGCTTGATGATCAGCGGGTAGCCGATGGCGTGCGCCTGGTCGGCAAGGTACGCGTTGTCCTGCTCGTTGCCGTCGTAGCCGGGCACCAGCGGCACGGCGTGCTTCGCCATCAGGTGCTTGGCAGCGGCCTTGGAACCCATCGCCTCGATGCTCTGCGGGTCCGGGCCGATGAACACGATGCCGGCATCCTGGCAGGCGCGCGAGAAGGCGGTATTCTCGGACAGGAAGCCGTAGCCGGGGTGGATGGCCTGGGCGCCGCTTTTCTTCGCGGCATCGAGAATCGTGTCGATGCGCAGGTAGGACTCGGCCGGCAGCGGGCCGCCGATCGGCCACGCCTCGTCGGCCAGCCGCACATGCTGCGCGTCGCGGTCGGCTTCCGAGTACACCGCGATGGTGTGGATGCCGAGGCGGCGGCAGGTGCGGATCACGCGGCAGGCGATCTCGCCGCGGTTGGCGATCAGTACGCGTTCGAACATGCGAATCCCTGGAACCGTTTGGGACGAAACAAAGTCGTTGAAGTTAGCAGATTGCACCGTCGCAGCCGATGCGCGGCGCAGCATGGCAGCGCTCAGGTGGCCTGGCCGACCCACGCCGGCGCGCGCTTGTCGAGAAACGCGCCCAGGCCGTGCTGGCCTTCCGGCGAGACGCGCAGACGGGCGATCAATTCGGCGTTGGCGTCGTCGATGCGCTCGGCCGCAGCCACGTCCACGCCGCCGATGCGCAAGGCCAGTTGCTTCGCCTCGCGCTGGGCCAGCGGGCCGGCCTTGGCGAGGAAATGCAGCTGCCGCTCGATCGCCTCGCCCAGTTCGCTGCCCGACACCACGGCGTGCAGCAGGCCGATCCGTCGCGCCTCGGCAGCGTCGAATACCTCGCCGGTGACGAACAGCCGGCGCGCCTCGCGCAGGCCGATCGCGGCGATCACGTACGGCGAGATCACCGCCGGCACCAGGCCCAGCTTCACTTCCGACAGTGCGAACTTGGCGCCGTCCACGCCGATGGCGATGTCGCAGCAGGCGACCAGGCCCACGCCGCCGCCGTAGGCGGCGCCGTTGACGCGCGCGATGGTGGGCTTGGACAGGAACTGCAGACTGCGCATCAGCCGCGCCAGGCGCAGCGAATCCTCGCGGTTTTCCTGCTCGCTGGCGCCGGCCATGCCGCGCATCCAGTTCAGGTCGGCGCCGGCGGAAAACGTGCTGCCGCTGCCGCTGAGCACGACGCAGCGCACCGCCGGATCGGCGTCGGCGGCTGCCAGCGCCTCGGTCAGTGCGGCGATCAGGCCGTCGTCGAAGGCGTTGTGCACCTGCGGCCGGTTCAGGGTGAGCCAGGCGACGGCGCCGCGGCGTTCGCTGAGGATGGAGTCAGTCATCGGTCGTCCCTGTGGCAAATAACGCGATGATAAACGCAACGGGCTGCGGCAATCGGGCGTGGTGCAGCGGGGCGGGCGTAGGGCTACAATGCGAACTATTCTTATTTGAGAATCAAGCCTGTGCGTCTGTCCGATCTGCCCAAGGGTGCCCTCGCCGTGGTCGACCGCGTCGACGATGCGCATGCGGCCGATCCGATCGCGCAACGCCTGCGTGACCTCGGCTTCGTCGACGGCGAGCCGGTGCGGGTGGTGGCGGTGGGGCCGATGGGCGGCGACCCGCTACTGATCCAGATCGGCTTCACCCGCTTCGCGCTGCGTCGTGCCGAGGCGGCCCGGGTCAGCGTGCGCAGCGAGGTGGCCGCATGAGCGCGTCGACTCTGCGCATCGCCCTGGTCGGCAATCCGAACTGCGGCAAGACGGCGCTGTTCAACCTGCTCACCGGCGGCCGCCAGAAGGTGGCGAACTACGCCGGCGTCACGGTGGAGCGCAAGGAGGGCCGCTTCACCGCGCCGTCCGGCCGGGTGCTGCAGATCCTCGACCTGCCCGGCGCCTACAGCTTCGACGCCAACAGCCCGGACGAGCAGATCACCCGCGACGTCTGCGCCGGCAATTACCCGGGCGAGGCGCCGCCGGACCTGATCGTGTGCGTTGCCGACGCCACCAACCTGCGCCTGCACCTGCGCTTCGTGCTGGAAGTGAAGCGGCTGGGCCGGCCGGTGGTGCTGGCGCTGAACATGATGGACACCGCGCGCTCGCGCGGCGTCGTCATCGACGTGCCGGAGCTTTCGCGCCGGCTGGGCCTGCCGGTGGTGGAGACGGTGGCGGTGCGGCGCGGTGGCGCACGGGCACTGATCGAGCGGGTCGACGGCGAGGTGCCGCCGGCGGCGCCGGTGCAGCCGGACGACGCGGCCAGCCGCGCCGACCTGCACGCGCAGGTGCGCGAGCTGCTGGCAGCGACGGTGACGATGCCGCGCACCACCGCGGCGCTCGACGATGCGCTGGATCGCTGGACGCTGCATCCGGTGTTCGGGCTGGCGATCCTGGCGGTGGTGATGTTCCTGGTGTTCCAGGCGGTGTATGCCGCCGGCAAGCCGATGAGCGACCTGATCGGCGGCGGCTTCGGCTGGATGGGCGAGCAGGTCGCCGCGCTGATGCCGGCCGGGCCGCTGCAGAGCCTGGTGGTCAACGGCCTGTTCGGTGGCATCGGCACGGTGCTGGGTTTTCTGCCGGTGATCCTGGTGCTGTTCCTGTTCATCCTCACGCTGGAGGAGTCCGGCTACCTGCCGCGCGCGGCGTTCCTGCTCGACCGCCTGATGCTGTCGGTGGGGCTGACCGGGCGCTCGTTCATCCCGCTGCTGTCGAGCTTCGCCTGCGCGATCCCCGGCATCATGGGTACGCGCAGCATCCAGGATCCACGCGATCGCCTGGCCACCATCCTGATCGCCCCGCTGATGACCTGCTCGGCGCGGTTGCCGGTGTATGCGCTGCTGATCGGTGCGTTCATTCCCGTCCGCTACGTGTTCGGCGTGTTCAACCTGCAGGGCGTGGTGCTGTTCGCGCTGTACCTGGCCGGCATCCTCGGCGCGATGCTGGTGGGCTGGGTGATGAAGCACCTGCGCCGCGACAAGAGCGAGCACGCCCTGCTGATGGAACTGCCGTCGTACCGCATGCCCAAGCTGCGCGACGTGGCGATCGGGCTGTACGAGCGCGGCGCGATTTTCCTGAAGCGGCTGACTGGCGTGATCCTCGGGCTGACCGTGCTGATGTGGTTCCTGTCCACGTTCCCGTCGCCGCCCGCCGGTGCGACGGAGCCGGCCATCAACTACAGCTTTGCCGGCTACATCGGACGCGGCCTGCAGTACATCTTTGCGCCGATCGGTTTCAACTGGCAGATCAGCCTGGCGCTGATCCCCGCGTTCGCCGCGCGGGAGACAGCAGTGGCGGCGCTGGCCACCGTCTACCTGGTCGGCGGCGAGGCACCCGGCGGGCTGGGCCACGCGCTGGCCGGGCAGATCCCGCTGGCCAGCGCGTTGTCGCTGCTGGTGTGGTTCGCGTATGCGCCGCAGTGCATGTCCACCCTGGCGATCATCAAGCGCGAGACCGATTCCTGGCGCAACGTGGCGATCTCGTTCGGCTACATGTTCGTGATGGCCTATACCGCGTCGTTCGTGGTCTACCAGGTGACGAGGGCACTGACGTGAGCACCGGCCTGCTGCTGCAGTACGTGGTGGTCGGGCTGATCGTGCTGGCCAGCGTATGGATTGTGTTGCGCAAGCTGGCGCGGAAAACGACCAACCGCTGGCTGGCCGCCGCGTCCATCCACTTCAGCCGGCCCGGCCGCGGCGCGCTGGTGCGGGCTTTCGGCCGGCGCCTGCAACCGAGGGAAGCCACCGGCGACTGCAGCGACGGTTGCAGCACCTGCGGCGCCTGCGGCCCCAAGCCACCGGCCGCGGCTCGATCCGGCGAGCCGATGCCGCTGGAGTTCCGCCCGCGCCGGTGAGGGCCAGCTTCAGCTCCTCCCCTGCAAGCAGGGGGAGGGAGCAAAAGCGGAACATGAAAAAAGCCGGCTTGCGCCGGCTTTTTGCGTATCACGCGGGTCGCGCCCCGGCTTACGCCAGTTCGCGGATCTTCGCGTTGAGGCGGCTCTTGTGGCGGGCGGCCTTGTTCTTGTGGATCAGGCCGCGGGCGGCGTAGCGATCCATAACCGGCTGCGCGGCGGTGAACGCGGCGACGGCGCCGGCCTTGTCCTTGGCCTCGATGGCCTTGACGACCTTCTTCAGGGCGGTACGGACCATGGAGCGGGCGCTGATGTTGCGCAGACGGCGCTGTTCGGACTGGCGCGCGCGCTTCTTCGCGGACTTGATGTTGGCCAAGGTAGAACTCCGGAATGCAGGGTTGAGGGTGGAAAAAGACGCCAATTATGCGGTCGATTCGCCGTTGCGTCAATCATTTAGGCGGCCGTGCCGGGAGCTGGCGCCGGCGCGCGGCCGTGGTCGTGCCGGTATTCTGCCATATCCGCGCTGTCATCCTGCCCGCGCGGGCTGTCAAACTACGCGCCCCGCGTGATCGACGCCGAAGGTAACGAACCGCCACATGAAGTCACCCAGCATGCTCCGCGGGCTGCTCTCGTTCAGCAGCATGACGATGATTTCGCGGGTGCTCGGCCTGGTGCGCGACATGTCGATCAACGCCGCGTTCGGCGCCAATGGCGCCACCGACGCGTTCTGGGTGGCGTTCCGCATTCCCAACTTCATGCGCCGGCTGTTTGCCGAGGGCTCGTTCTCCACCGCCTTCGTGCCGGTTTTCACGGAAGTGAAGGAAAAGGGCACGCATGCGCAGCTGAAGGAGCTGATGGCGCGGGTATCGGGCACGCTGGGTGGTGTACTGCTGCTGATCACCGCGCTGGGCATCATCTTCGCGCCGCAGGTGACCGTGCTGTTCTCGCCCGGCGCGATCGACGAGCCGCGCAAGTTCGAGCTGACCGTCGAGCTGCTGCGGCTGACCTTCCCGTTCCTGCTGTTCGTCTCGCTGACCGCCTTGTCCGGCGGTGCGCTGAACAGTTTCCATCGCTTCGGGCTGCCGGCGCTGACCCCGGTGATCCTCAACCTGTGCATGATCGCCGGCGCGCTGTGGCTGTCGAAGCGGCTGCAGACGCCGATCCTGGCGATGGGCTGGGCGATCCTTGCGGCCGGCATCCTGCAGTTGCTGTTCCAGTTGCCGGCGCTGCGCGGGCTGGACCTGCTGACCTTGCCGCGCTGGGGCTGGAGCCATCCCGAGGTGCGCCGGATCATGCGGCTGATGGTGCCGACCCTGTTCGGCTCCTCCGTGGCGCAGATCAACCTGCTGTTCGATACGGTGATCGCCTCGCTGCTGGTGGTCGGCTCGCAGAGCTGGCTGTCGCAGGCGGACCGGTTCCTGGAACTGCCGCTGGGCGTGTTCGGCGTGGCGCTGGGCACGGTGATCCTGCCGTCGCTGTCGCGCCATCATGTCAGCACCGACAGGGCCGGCTTCTCGCGTGCACTGGACTGGGGCCTGCGCGTCACCCTGCTGATCGCGGTGCCGGCGATGTTTGCGCTGATGCTGCTGGCCGGGCCGCTGGTGGCCACGCTGTTCCAGCACGGCCACTGGAGCGCGCACGACACCCACATGGCGACGCTGTCGATTACCGCGCTGAGTTTCGGCCTGCCCGCGTTCGCGCTGGTGAAGGTGCTGCTGCCGGCTTTCTACGCGCGCCAGGACACGCGCACCCCGGTACGCGCGGCGGTGGCCTCGCTGCTGACCAACATGCTGCTGAACGTGGTCTTCCTGGCGCTGCTGTTCGAGTTGTGGGCGCCGGCTGAGCTGAAGCAGCTGGCATGGCTGGATGGCCTGGCCCGCTTGCCCGGCCTGCACATGGCACTGGGCATGGCCAGCGCGGTGGCGGCCTACGTGAACCTGTGGCTGCTGTGGCACTGGCTGAAGAAGGCCGGCGTGTACCAGCGCCAGCCGGGCTGGTCGCGGCACCTGCTGCGGCTGGCCGCGGCCTGCGCAGTGATGGTGGCGGTGCTGTTGCTCGGTCGCTGGCTGTGGCCGAACTGGACCCACGGGGTGCCGGTGCTGACCCGCTTGTGGCATCTGGCCGTGCTGGTGCTGGTGGGTGGGGCCAGTTATGTGGCCGTGCTGTTTGCCGGCGGCTTCCGCCTGCGCGACCTGCGTGGTGCGTGAGGCCTTATCGCAACCCGCCTGACCGTTATACTCACGCGATGATGAGACTTTCCCGGGATGTCGCAGGCCTCTGCCTGGCGCCGCGCGGCAGCGTGATCGCGATCGGCGCGTTCGACGGCCTGCACCGCGGCCACCAGGCGCTATTGACCCAGGTGTGCGAGCGCGCGCAGGCGCTCGGCTGCAGCCCGGCGGTGGTGAGCTTCGAGCCGCTGCCGCGCGCGTTCTTCTCGCCGGAACCGGTGCCGCGGCTGTCCAGTGTGCGCGAGAAGCTGCGCGGTTTCGCTGCCGCCGGCATGGAGCACACCTTGCTATTGCGCTTCAACCGGGCGCTGACCGCGATGTCGGCCGAGGCGTTCGTGCAACGCGTGCTGGTCGAACGGCTCGCCGTGCGCGAGGTCTGGGTGGGCGGCGATTTCCGCTTCGGCCACCAGCGTGGCGGCGACGTGGCGCTGCTGGAGCGGATGGGTGCGCAGCTCGGCTTCAGCGCCTGCACCATGCCGGCGATCCAGCTCGACGGCACCCGCGTTTCGGCCAGCCGGGTGCGCGCCTTGCTCGCCGCCGGCGAGTTCGCCGGGGCCGAGCCACTGCTGGGCCGGCCGTTCGTGATCGAGGGCAAGGTGGAGTATGGCAACCAGCTCGGCCGCACGCTGGGCTATCCCACCGCCAACATCCACCTGTCGCAGCGGGTCAGCCCGATCCAGGGCATCTTCGCGGTGCGCGTGGGCCTGGGCGAGGGCGAATGCAGCTGGCCGGGCGTGGCCAGCCTCGGCGTGCGCCCCACCGTGAACGAGGTCAGCCAGCCGCTGCTGGAAGTGCACCTGTTCGACTTCGAGGGCGACCTGTACGGCCAGCGCATGGCGGTGCAGTTCGTCGCCAAGCTGCGCGACGAGCAGAAGTTCGACGGCCTGGAACCGCTCAAGGCGCAGATGGCGCTGGACGCGCGCCGGTCGCGCGAGCTGCTGGGCATGAACCCGCGGCTGGCCGAGGCGTGAGGGCCTGTGTTGCGGACGTGGGCATTACGGCACGGGTCGAAATCGACTAACTTTCCCTTCTTTGCCTGCCATCTGGCGGGCGGCAACACCTCAGTGACGGCATCCACGCAATGACCCACGATTACAAAAGCACGATCAACCTGCCGCAGACGGCGTTTCCCATGCGCGGCGACTTGCCGAAGCGCGAACCGGGCTGGCTGGCGGAGTGGGAGCGGGTCGGCCGCTATGCGCAGATCCAGCAGAAGACCGCGCATCGCGACAGCGTGTTCGTGCTGCACGACGGCCCGCCGTACGCGAATGGCCCGATCCACATCGGCCACGCGGTCAACAAGATCCTCAAGGACATGGTGGTCAAGTCCAAGCTGCTGGCCGGCCAGCGCGCACCGTACGTGCCGGGCTGGGACTGCCACGGCCTGCCGATCGAGATCGCGGTGGAGAAGAAGTTCGGCAAGCCGGGCGAGAAGCTCGATGCCGCCGCGTTCCGGCAAAAATGTCGCGAGTACGCGGCCGAGCAGGTCGACACCCAGCGCACCGACTTCAAGCGGCTCGGCGTGCTCGGCGACTGGGACCATCCGTATCGCTCGATGGATTTCCGCTTCGAGGCCGACATGCTGCGCGCGCTGGCCCGCATCGTTTCCAACGGCCACGTGGTGCGCGGCGCCAAGCCGGTGTACTGGTGCTTCGATTGCGCCTCGGCGCTGGCCGAGGCGGAGATCGAGTACGGCGACAAGGTCTCGCCGGCGGTCGACGTGGCGTATGACGCGGTCGAGCCGAAAGCGCTGGCGGCGAAGTTCGGTGTGGACTCCGGCGACGCCATCGTCGCCATCCCGATCTGGACCACCACGCCGTGGACCCTGCCGGAAAGCCAGGCGGTATCGCTCGGCGCCGATCTGGAATACGCGCTGATCGAAGGCCCGTCGCGCGACGGCAAGCGCGTGCTGCTCGTTGTCGCCAGCGCGCTGGTCGACAAGGCGGCGCAGCGTTACGGGCTGGAGCAGGCGGCTGTGCTGGGCCATGTCGAAGGCAGGGCGCTGGAAGGTCTGAAGCTGCACCACCCGTTCTACCCGCGCGAGGTGCCGGTGATCCTCGGCGAGCACGTCAGCGCCGAGGACGGTACCGGCGCGGTGCACACTTCGCCCGACCACGGCGTCGAGGATTTCGTGGTGGCGCGCGAGTACGGCATCGGCCTGCTCAACTACATCGGATCGCATGGCACTTACCGCGCCGATACGCCAGCGGCCGACGGCCTCGAACTGGCCGGCCTGCATATCTGGAAGGCGAACGACGCTATCGTCGAGCTGCTGCGTCGACGCGGCGTGCTGCTGGCGTTCGCGAAGATCGAGCACAGCTACCCGAACTGCTGGCGGCACAAGACGCCGGTGATCTACCGCACCACGCCGCAGTGGTTCATCTCGATGGAGCAGGCGCAGCTGCGCGAGACGGCGCTGACCTCGATCAAGGCCGTGCGCTGGGTGCCGGGCTGGGGCGAGGAACGCATCGCCGGCATGGTCGCCGGGCGGCCGGACTGGTGCATCTCGCGCCAGCGCACCTGGGGCGTGCCGATCGCGCTGTTCGTGCACAAGGCCACGCAGGAACCGCACCCGGATTCCGTCGAGTTGCTGGAGCAGGTCGCGAAGAAGGTGGAGCAGGGCGGCATCGACGCCTGGTTCACGCTGGACGCGGCCGAGCTGCTCGGCGCGGACGCGGGCGACTACGAGAAAGTCACCGACGTGCTGGACGTCTGGTTCGATTCCGGCGTCACCCATTTTGCGGTGATCGGGCAGCGCCCGGAACTGCAGCAGGGCAGGGCGTCGCACTACAAGGTGATGTACCTGGAAGGCTCCGACCAGCATCGCGGCTGGTTCCAGTCGTCGCTGCTGACCTCGGCGGCGATCCACGGCCGTGCGCCGTACAACGAAGTGCTCACCCATGGCTTCGCGGTGGACGCGAACGGTCGCAAGATGTCCAAGTCGCTGGGCAACGTGGTGGCGCCGCAGAAGGTGATGGATACCCTGGGCGCGGACGTGCTGCGCCTGTGGGTGGCCTCGGCCGACTACCGCAACGAGATGACCGTCTCCGACGAGATCCTCAAGCGCGTCTCCGATGCGTACCGCCGCATCCGCAACACCGCACGCTTCCTGCTCGGCAACCTCGATGGCTTCGACCCGGCGAAACACCTGCTGCCAGTGGAAGACAGCGTGCTGCTCGACCAGTGGGCGGTGCAGCAGGCGTATGACGTGCAGCAGGTCGTCACCGCGGCATACGAGCGTTACGACTATCCAGAAGTAGTGTCGCGCATCCAGAATTTCTGCACCAACGAACTGGGCGCGCTGTACCTGGACATCACCAAGGACCGGCTCTACACCATGCCGACCGACAGCCGCGGCCGGCGCAGCGCACAGAGTGCGATGTACCGCATCGCCGAGGCGCTGGTGCGCTGGCTGGCGCCGATCCTCAGCTTCACCGCCGAGGAAATCTGGCAGGCGATGCCGGGCGAGCGTGGCGACAGCGTGCTGTTCGAAACCTGGTACGACGGCCTCGCCGCCACCCAGGCTGCGCCGGAACAGCGGCGCTGGTGGGCCGACCTGCTGGCGATCCGCGACACCGCCGCGCGCGTGCTTGAAGGCATGCGCAAGGCCGAGCGCATCGGCGCGGCGCTGGAAGCGAAGCTGATGGTTCACGCCGATGCCGCGATCCAGTCGCGCTACGCTGAAGTCGCCGACGAACTGCGCTTCTTCTTCATCACCTCCGACTTCACCCTGGCGCCGTCGACATCGCGCGCGGCGGATGCGGTGAAGGTGGAGCTGGATGGTGCCGAAGCCTGGGTCCGTGCCGACGTCAGCAGTGCCGCCAAGTGCGTGCGCTGCTGGCACCGCCGCGACGACGTGGGCAGCCACGCCGATCATCCCGAACTGTGCAGCCGCTGCATCAGCAACATCGAAGGTCCCGGCGAGCATCGCCGCTGGTTCTGATTTGCGAAGCCCCGCTTGTCTCCCTCCCCTGCAAAGCAGGGGAGGGCTGGGGAGGGGTAGGCTCTTGATCTGATCTCTCAAGGTCAAAAGCGACCCCTCCGACCTCCCCCTGCGTCGCAGGAGGAGTCAAAAGCCTGCCACGACCGAGTCCCCGAACCCATGTCACCGAAACCCAACGCACTCTCCTGGCTCTGGCTTTCCGCCGCCGTCATCGTGCTTGACCAGCTTAGCAAGTGGTGGGCACTCGCCACTCTGCAGCCGGCCGGCATATCACACCCGGTGATCCCCGGCTTTCTGAACTGGACGCTCATCTACAATCCCGGCGCCGCCTTCAGCTTCCTCACCAACGCTACGGGCTGGCAGCGCTGGTTCTTCGTGCTGCTGGCGGTGGTGATCAGCGCCGTGCTGGTGGGCTGGTTGCGACGCACGCCGCGCCGCGACTGGCGCACCGCGCTGCCGCTCGCGCTGATCGTGGGCGGCGCGATCGGCAACCTGATCGACCGCCTGCACGCGGCCCAGGTCACCGATTTCATCCACGTGTATTTCCGCCAGTGGAATTATCCGGTGTTCAACATTGCCGACTGCGGCATTACCGTCGGCGCCGTGATGCTGA
Source organism: Rhodanobacter thiooxydans (assembly GCF_030291135.1). NCBI lineage: Bacteria > Pseudomonadati > Pseudomonadota > Gammaproteobacteria > Lysobacterales > Rhodanobacteraceae > Rhodanobacter > Rhodanobacter thiooxydans. The sequence goes on from NZ_CP127409.1 coordinate 1,310,645, forward strand.
TCGTGTTCGGCCTGTTCACCGGCAAGCCCGGGGACGGCGTGCGATAATCGCGTTCTTGATGTAGAAGCCCGCTGGCGGGCGATGCTGCTGAATTGAAAGCATCGCCCGCCAGCGGGCTCCTACAGGACTCCGAATCGAGGTCAGCTTGGACATCCTGCTCGCCAATCCCCGCGGTTTCTGTGCCGGCGTCGATCGCGCCATCGCCATCGTCGAGCGCGCGCTGGAATCCTATGGCGCGCCGATCTACGTGCGGCACGAGGTGGTGCACAACCGCTACGTGGTCGACAAGCTGCGTGCCGATGGCGCGGTGTTCGTCGAGGAACTGCACGAAGTGCCCGACGGCGCCACCGTGATCTTCAGCGCCCACGGCGTATCGCAGGCGGTGCGCGAGGAGGCCGGGCAGCGGCATCTCAAGGTGTTCGACGCTACCTGTCCGCTGGTCACCAAGGTGCACATGGAAGTCGCGCGGCTCGGGCGCATCGGTCGCAGCGTGGTGCTGGTCGGCCACGCCGGGCATCCGGAAGTCGAAGGCACGATGGGGCAGTGGAACCCGGGCAACACCGGTGAAATCCTGCTGGTCGAGTCGCTGGAATCGGTCGGGCAGCTTGCCCCGAAATTCCCGCACGAGCTGTCCTACGTCACCCAGACCACGCTGTCGGTGGACGACACCAAGGCGATCATCGCGGCGCTGCGCGCGAAGTTCCCCGACATCGAGGGGCCACGCAAGGACGACATCTGCTACGCCACGCAGAACCGCCAGGACGCGGTGCGCCGGCTAGCCGACGCGGTCGACCTGATGCTGGTGGTCGGCTCGGTCAACAGTTCCAACTCCAACCGCTTGCGCGAGCTGGCCCAGAAACAGGGCGTGCGCTCGTTCCTGATCGACGGCGCCGAACACATCGAGCGCAGCTGGCTCGACGGCGTGAGCCGCATCGGCCTCACTGCCGGCGCCTCGGCGCCGGAAAAGCTGGTGCGCGACGTGATCGCCCGCCTGCAGTCGTGGGGTGCCGGTGACGTGCGCGAGCTGGACGGCGAGCCGGAGAACATCACCTTCGCCTTGCCGAAGGAGCTGCGCGTGGTCGGCGGCAACGGCTCGGCCAGCCTGTAGTCCACCGGGCAACGGAACGCGGTAACCGGTGGCGATGTACAGTCGCCACCGGCATCATCGACACGACAAAAGCCCCGGAAAGCATGGCTTTCCGGGGCTTTTTATTGCTGCGTCAACTGGTGCCGGAGATAGGAATCGAACCTACGACCCCATCATTACGAATGACGTGCTCTACCAACTGAGCTACTCCGGCGGAGAACCGCGAATTCTACGGGCCGCACCGCGACGGCGCAAGCGACGATGACGGCATTTGCGACGTCGCGCAGCCGTGAGAGGATGGTGCCGGCCTTGCGTTCGACGGCCGCCGGGGGGCGGCTGCGCAAGCGTGATCGTGTCTGCTCAGGTTTTCCGTAGCACGGCCGATAACGAGATGACGGTTTGGGCCGAGCGGACATGGAGAGTCTGAATTGACTTTCTTTGGGGGGCGTGTTGTCCGGACTATTCCGCGGTTTGCCAGGTTTGTTCGCGTTGCTGCTGGTGGTGATGCCGTATGCGCATGCCGGGCCGGCAGCGCAAGTTCCGGTGCGCGACACGGCGGCGTTCGACCAGCTCATCCGGGAACTGGATAACGGCGATATCCCCCTCAACACCCGGGCGGCGGTCGAGCAGGCCCTGGATCGCCTGCATACCCTGTTGCCGCCCGATGACGCGCACCGACAGCGCCAGTACGAGTACATGTACTGCTTCCTGGCGTTCGACAACGACGTCAACGCCGGCTACGCCTATGCGACTCGCGGCGTCGAGCAGGCCCGGCAGGCGGGTGACCTGGAGGCGGAAGCCAACTTCCAGATGTGCCACGGCCTCTACCAGAGCCAGGTCACCACGGAACGTGATGCCCTGCCGGCGTATGAAGCCGGCATCCAGATTGCCCGGCACCTGGAAAACCCCCGCCTGATCGCCGATGGACTGACCTGGCGCGGCAGTGCCCAGTCGCTGCTGGGCGAGCAGGCGATGGCGCTGTTCGATTTCCTGGAGGCGCAACGCCTGTATGAAGCCGTGGGCAATACGACGGCGGCGCAATCCAACCTCATCAGCATTGCCACCATCTACCGACGACTGGGCGAGTACGACAAGGCCGGCGACTACCTGCAGCAGTCGATGGCGTCGGCGCAGCGCAAGCAGGACAGGCAGGAGCAGATGGTGGTCGACATGCAGCTGGGCTTCCTGGCGACCGAACGGGGTGATCCCGCGGGCGCCGTCGCTCCCCTGCAGCAGGCGCTGGCGCTGGCCCGCGAGACCGGTTCGCGGCAAAGCGTTGGCTCCGCCCTGCTGGCTTTGGCGGAGAGCAGCAATGCCCGGCAGCGTTACGCCGAGGCCCTGCAGCAGGTGGAGGGCGCCGCGGCTGAGTTTCAGGCCGTCGCGGACAAGTCCAGCGCCGGCATGCTGGCCCTGCAGTCGGCCGTGGCGCACGCGGGCCTGGGCCAGCATGAGCTGGCTGCGCGCGAGTTCGATCTTGCCGAGGCGAACGTCAGGAGCAGCCGCAACATGCGTTACCTGGCCGAGCTGTACGACCAGCGTTCCAGGAACCAGGAGGCATTGGGCAAGCCGGCGGCTGCGCTGGCCGACCTCAGGCTGAAGATGAAGGCCGATGCCGCACTGGCACGCATGGCCAAGACCCAGCTGACCACCTTGATGAGCTACCAGTTCGATACCGAACGACGCGAGCTGGAGAACCGCAAGCTGGCTGCCGACAAGGTGCTCAGGGAACAGCAACTGGCCACGCTGGAGCGCATCCGCCGCTGGCAAAGCCTGGCCATCCTGCTTGCCGGCGTGCTGCTGTTGCTGATGCTCTGGCTGGCATGGCGGCAGTTGCGCCAGAGCCGCCGCCTGCACCAGCTGGCACTCACCGACCCGCTGACCGGCATCTCCAATCGCCGCCATATCGAAGACATGCTGCACGCGGCCGTCGATGTGGCCCGTCGTACCCAAAGCGAGCTGGCCGTGATCATGCTCGATATCGACCACTTCAAGCACGTCAACGACAGCCATGGCCACCCGGCCGGCGACCAGGCGCTGGAACAGCTCGTGCATGTCTGCCTGGATGCGCTGCGCCAGCACGACCGACTCGGCCGGATGGGCGGCGAGGAGTTCCTGGTGGTGTTGCCGGACACCGATCTCGAAGGCGGCCTGCAGGTGGCCGAGCGCCTGCGTGCCTGCGTGGCCGCCGCGCGGCCGGTGGTCGCCGGCGTCGAACTGCAGCTCTCGATCAGCCTCGGCGTGGCCCAGCTGCGGCCCACCGAGACGGGAGCGGCCTCCCTGGTGCGGCGCGCCGACGCGGCGCTGTACCACGCCAAGGACAACGGCAGGAACCGGATCGAGGCGGCTCTCTAGCGAACCGGTAATCGCCGCGGCGCAGCCGCGTGCACGTGGCTGCCGGCGCGTGACCCCGATCACCTTTCTGTTGCCGTCCCCCGCCGCTCGTCGGGCAATTTCTACCGCCCGTCGGCTGGGGGCTGGCCGGGGCGTGGCGGATGGGTACCCTGCCGGCAGGGGCATCAGGGAGAATTCCATGCAAGTCTTGTCGCATCAGCGAGGCGTCTCGTTGATCCGGGTGCGCGCGCCGGGAAAAGTCGGCGGCCGTTCGTGGGTGGCTGGGACGGTTCTGCGGCGCGAGTGCGGCTTCACCTTGGTCGAGCTGCTGATCACCATGGCCGTGGCTGTGGTGCTGATCGTGATCGCGGTGCCGAGCTTCAAGAGCATCACGCTTTCCAGCAAGCTCACCACCACCGCCAATGACATCGTCAATGCGCTCAACGTCGCGCGGATGGAGGCGGTCAGGCGCAATGCGAACACCCAGCTGTGCAGCGACTCGGCCAGCGTCAATACCGCCGATGTACTGGGTGCGCAGTGTGGCACCGAGGTCGGTGCGGTCTACGCCATGGCCGGCGCCAATCCCTCTCCGGTGCTGGCCGGCACGACCGGCATCGCCGGGGCCGTGCAGCTGTCCGGCAACCTGAAGGCGATCCGCTTCGGTGGGCAGGGATTGGGGCAGGCCACCGGCACCACGAGCCCCTTCAGCGGCACGGTGGCCGATATCTGCACCAGCCAGATGAGCAGCGACAACCATCGCGTGATCACGATGACGGCCGGCTCGATCCTGGTGACCACCACCAGCTCGGGAGCCTGCCCATGACCAACCATCCCGTTCCGGCCATGTCAGCGGTGCGCGCATGCCCGGCTGCGTGGCGGGCCGGCCATCGGTACAGCCAGTCCGGCGTCGGCCTGATCGAGGTGCTGGTGGCCGTGCTGGTGCTGTCCGTCGCCTTCCTCGGCATCGCCGCGCTGCAGGCCATGTCGCTCTCCACCAACAACAGCGCGATGGCGCGCAGCATGGCCACGATTGCCAGCTACTCGATCCTGGATGCCATGCGCGCAGACATCGGCAGCGCCAGGAACGGGGATTACAACAGCACGGTCACGGCCAGTGCGTGCCCGGCGGGAACGAGCGGGAGCCTGGCCAGTGCGCAGATCTACCAGTGGTGCACCAGCCAGCTCGGCAACAGAAGCCTGGGCGCGGTCGCCAGCACCACCGGCAACATCGCCTGTACGGCCGTCGGCACGGCCAGTGCCGATTGCACCATCACCATCACGTTCGATGACAGCCGCGCGGGCGTGGGTGGCACTAGCAATCAGCAAGTCGTCACCAGGGCGATGCTATGAGCGGCCATTCCACGATCCACCGTGACAGGGGCAGCCGCATGCCTCGCCTGGTGAAGCCGCCGGCCGGCTTCACCCTGATCGAGCTGATGGTCGCGATGCTGCTGGGCCTGATCGTCGTGGGTGGCGTGATCAGCGTGTTCCTGGCCAACCAGCGCACCTACCGCACCAACCAGGCGCTCGGCGACGTGCAGGGCAGTTCGCGCATCGCGTTCGAGCTGATGGCGCGCGACATCCGCAATGCCGGGCTCAACCCGTGCAACAACGGCGACCGCATGGCCAACGTGCTCAACAACAGCGCTACCGACTGGTGGGCCAACTGGGCCAACGCCGTGCACGGCTACAGCGGCAACCAGGGCGATCCGGCAAGCGGAAGCGTGTTCGGCACCGCCGTGGGTCAACGGGTTGCCGGTACCGATTCGGTGCAGGTTCTCGGCGCCATCGACTCGGGCCTGAGCGTGGCCGAAGACAAGGAGCCGGCGGCGAACTTCAAGCTCAACGACAAGACCAGCGACCTGCAGTCCGGCGACATCGTCATCGTGTGCGATCCCGACCACGCGGTAATGGTGCAGATCAGCAACTACAACAACAGCACCGTCACCTTCGTGCACAACACCGGCAACACGGTCAACCCGGGCAACTGCTCGAAGGGCCTGGGCTACCCCAGCGATTGCAGCAGCACCAACGGCAACCTCTACCAGTTCGGCAACAACTCGCAGATCGCCAAGCTGGGCGCCGCCGACTGGTACATCGGCAACAACCCGGTCAAGGGGCGCTCCCTGTACCGGGTCGCGCTGGCGGCACCCGACGCCAAGGAAAACCTGTTCCTCGGCACGCCGCAGGAAATGGTGCGGGACGTCACCGGCATGGTCATCAACTATCACGCGAAGGGCGGTGCCTCGTTCGTGACCGCCAGTGCGATCGCCAACTGGGCCGTGGTCGATGCCGTGCAGGTCACCCTCACGCTGCAGAGCGCCGACCAGCGCGCCGGTACCGACACCAAACCGCTGGTGCGCACCTTCACCGCCACCACCACCGTGCGCAACCGGGTGAACTGACATGAAGCGTGCTCTTGCGTTCCCGTCCATGTCCACGACGCAGCGGTGCTGCCGAGGCGGCTTTTCACGGCCACACCCTGCCGACCAGCGTGGCGTGGCACTGGTGGTGGCGCTGATCCTGCTGGTGGTGATCACCCTGGTCGGGCTGGCCGCCATGCGCGGCACCATCATGCAGCAGAAGATGGCGAGCAACCTGTACGACCGGCAGGTCGCCTTCCAGAACGCCGAGGCGGCCATGCGTGCGGCCGCCGCCCTGATTCCCACCAGCCCCGGCGTGATCGCGCGCAACTGCCAGGTGGCCAGCGTGGTGTGCCTGGCCAATCCGTTCACCGATCCCGGCTTCCCGACCGGCAAGATCCAGACGGTGGCCACCGGCACCACGGCGGGGCAGTTCACGGTCGGCAGCGTCGCTGCCGGCCAGCCGCAGTACGTGGTGGAGAACATGGGCAACTGGGTCGACACCACCTCCAGCACCGGTTTCAACCAGAGCGCCAACTCGCAGAACTACGGCGCGCAGGGGACATCCACCACGGCGGTGTACTACCGCGTCACCGCGCGCAGCGGCGACCCCGCCGTGGTCGGCGACCGTGCCGTGGTGATGCTGCAGGCGATGATCAAGCAGCGCTGATCGGCAAGGCACCGGCAAACAGACAGAGCGCATGGGCCGTCCCATGCCGCACCATCCAGGAGCGGAATCGCCATGAACATCACCTCCCGTCCGCATCGCAGGTCCGGCCGTTCCCTTGGCCGCGTACTGTCGGCCGGCCTGTCCGTGTGGATGCTGGGCGTCGCCTGCTCACCCGCGCTGGCCACGGTCCCCGTCGACCAGGCGCCACTGATCATCCAGAAGCCGCTACCGCCGAACGTCGTGCTGATGCTGGACGATTCGGGGTCGATGGGTAATGACTACATGCCGGATGATCTGAGCGATACGAGCCTTGGCGGCTATCGCAATTCAGGCATCAACGGCGTGTATTACAACCCGGCCGTGGTCTATGCCCCACCGCCCAGGGCCGATGGCACGTCGTATCCAGACTCGCCGAGTATCACCGGTGCCTACAAGGACGGCTTTCGCGATACCAGCACGATCGATGTGACCCAGTTCAAGGGCAGCTTCAATTACTACACGAGGTTCCTGGTTGCCAGCGCCGGCACCTATATCTACAAGTACTTTTTCACCTACACCACGGGCAGCAGCAACACGCCGCACTACGTCGGACAGAGCGGCGACTGCGCGTCGTTGCCCTCGGCGAGCCAGGCTGTCTGCGATGACAGCAGTGCCACGCAGCAGAATGTCGCCAACTGGTTCTCGTATTACCGCACGCGCATGCTGATGGCCAAAAGCGGCGTAATGAGCGCGTTTTCCGCAGTGGAGTCGAGTTTTCGCGTGGGCTTTGGGTCCATCGGCGGCAGCAATGCGGGCAAGAGTTCCCTGGGGGACGATTACTATGCCTTCACCACTACTGCGCATGGGGATACGTACCAAACGGGTATCGCGCTGGTAAAGCCATTTGGCGATGGCACCAGCGGCACGCAAAAAAGCAGGCTGTGGAGCTGGCTGGCGGATACGAAGCCCACGAGCTGGACGCCGCTGCGGGGTGCACTGGACGCCGTGGGAAAATACTACGGCACCCAGCAACCCTGGCTGACCTTGGCTGGCGAGTCCGGATACGTCAGCGGCACCAACACCGAGCTCGCCTGCCGGCAGTCGTACAGCATCCTGACCACCGACGGTTTCTGGAATGGCAGTACGCCCGGCAATATCGGCAATGTGGACAACACCGCGGCGACGCTGAGCGGCAGCAATAACCAGACCTATACCTACACGCCGGCTGCGCCGTATTCGGACAGCACCTCGGACACGCTGGCCGACGTGGCAATGAAATACTGGGTGACCGACTTGCGCGGCAGCACGCCCAACGAGGTGCCGACCAGCACGGAAGATCCGGCCTTCTGGCAGCACATGACCACGTTCACCTTGGGCATGGGATTTGCGCCCACCGGCATAAAGCCAACGGGTACGACGGTGGACCAGATTTTCAAGTGGGCCAATGGCGGTGCGCCGATTGCCAATTTCAGCTGGCCGACGCCCAGTTCCGACAGCCAGAACAACATCGCCGACCTGGCCCATGCTGCCGTTGACGGCCACGGCGGTTTCTATTCCGCCACCAGCCCCGAGGCATTTGCCAGCGGCCTGAAGGATGCGCTGAAGCGTGCCTCCGAACGTGTCGGTACCGGCGCCAGCCTGGCGGCCAACTCGACCCAGTTGAAAACCGGCACGGTGGCGTACCAGGCCAACTACTACACCGCCAAGTGGAAGGGCGACCTGAAGGCACTGGCGGTGGACCCCAACACCGGGGCGATCGCCGCCACACCGACCTGGACTGCAGCCGGCTCGCTGCCGGCGGCAGCCAACCGGAACATCTGGACCTACAACCCCGCGGCAACCGGAAAGACCTCCCCGTACGTGGTATTCCAGAACAGTGCCGGCAGCGTGCCGCCGGCGTTGTCCACCGCGCAACTCAGTGCACTGGGCAGTACCGCGGCCACCCAGGCGAGCATGGTCAACTACCTGCGCGGCGATGCCACGCTGGAACAGAAAAATGCCGGTGGCACCTACCGCAACCGCGACACGCCGCTGGGCGACATCGTCGATTCGCAGCCGGTCTACGTAGGGGCGCCCGACCCGAACCTGTTCGCCAACCAGACGTTCACGGGTTCATCGACGTACCTGGCTTTCGCCAGCGGCACGACCGACAACCAGGGCAATTTCACGCCCAGCACCGCCGCCTCGCGCGCCGGGCTGATCTACGTCGCCGCCAACGACGGCATGCTGCACGGCTTCGACGCCACCACCGGCACGGAGAAGTTCGCCTTCATCCCGGGCGCCGTACTCACCGCCGGCAGTGCCGGCGGGCTGGTCGGCCTCAGCCAGTTGTCCAGCCCCGACTACGGCACCACGAGCAGCGCGCCGCACCAGTATTTCAACGACGGCGAACTGACCGTGGCGGATGTCTACCTGGGCAGTGCATGGAAGACCGTGCTGGTGGGCACCACCGGCCGCGGCCTGGCCAGGGCGGTCTATGCATTCGACATCACCGACCCGACCAAGATTGCGTTCCTGTGGGAGCGTTCCGCTGCTGATGGCAAGACCAACAGCAACTACATCGGCCAGATGTCCGGCAAGCCGGTGGTTGCACAAACGGCGGACAGCACCTGGTCGGTGTTGATCGGCAACGGCTACAACAGCACGGCCGGCGTGTCGGCCCTGCTGCAGTTCGATCTCGCCACGGGTGCGCTCAACGTGCACGCGACCACCGACACCACCACCGACAACGGTCTTGCAGCTCCGGGTGTGTGGATGGATCCGGCGGGTACCGGCGTCAGCACGGTGGCCTATGCCGGCGACCTTCACGGCAATGTGTGGTCGTTCACGCTCAACACCGGAAGCAGCACGAGCACCAGTACGCCGGGCAGCACCGGCAGCCTGCTGTTCGTGGCCAGGGACAGTTCCAGCAACCTGCAGCCGATCACCGGCGGCATGCTGGTAGGCAGGGATCCGGCAAGCGGCAACACCTGGGTGTTCTTCGGCACCGGCCAGTATCTGAGTACAAGCGACCTCACCAATGCGGCCATCCAGAGCTGGTACGGCCTGATCGTGCGGACCACCAACGCCACCAACAGCCCCGCGATCACCTCCAGCATGACCCGCACCAACGACCTCGTGCAGCGCGCCGTCGTGGCGGAGACCGCCGGCAACCCCGGCGCAACGCCGCCGGTATTGCCGGCGCGAGCGGTGACGCCCATGCCGACCTCGTCCGACATGACCGGCAAGTCGGGCTGGTACATGGACCTGCTGTCGCCGACCGGGGCGGGCGGCGCCAACGTTGCCCAGGGCGAGCGGATGGTGACCTCCAACCAGTTCCAGGGCAACCTGCTGCTCGGCACCACGCGGATTCCGCAGGCCACCGACATATGCAATCCGTCCGGCAGCGGCTGGATCATGGCAATCAACCCGTTCACCGGCACCAATCCATCCGGCAACTTCTTCGACGTCAACGGCGACGGCCTGGTGAATGCGTCGGACACGGTTGCCGTTGGCGACAAGAGCTACCCGGCAGCCGGCATCGGCTTCAGCTCGCTGCCCAACAATCCGATCTTCGTCGGCGGCAGCATGCTGGTCAGTTTCGACAACGGCTCGAACAGCAGCATCACCACTTCGGGTTCGACCGGCAGCATCCAGCGGGTGTCGTGGCGCGAACTGATCAACAAGTAAAGGAATGGAGCGATGAAGCGACTCTCACTGGCTGGAAGTGACGCGACGGCAGCCCTGCGCAGGCGTCGGAGTGCCGGCTTCACCCTGATCGAACTGATGATCGTGGTGGCGATCATCGCGATCCTGGCCGCGATCGCCTTGCCCGCGTACACCAGCTACATCACCAGGACCAAACGCGCGGCGGCGGAGGGTTGCCTGTCGGAGCATGCCAACTACATGGAGCGGTACTACACCACCAACCTCAGCTACAAGGGAGCGGCCTTGCCGGGGCTGGATTGCGCCAGCGCGCAGCGCACCGGTGCCAACTACCAGTACGGCGTGGCATCGGCGACGACGGCGGCGTACAGCATCACCGCCACGCCGATCAACGCCCAGCTGACCCGCGACACCCAGTGCGGCACGCTCTCGATCAGCCAGACCGGCACGCGCGGCCCTTCCACGGCTGGCTGCTGGTGATGCCATCGCGCTTGCGTTGAATCACCGCCTGGCCTTCGGGGCCAGGCGGTGATTCGGTGGACGTTGTTTCATGGCTGCAGCAACCGCTCGCGCAAGCCGCCCAGCCGCCGGATCGGGCGCGCCAGCGCAGCGCGCAGCGCGTCGTCGGTACTCCAGATCTCGGCGTGGTCTTTCGCGCGCGAGATGGCGGTGTAGACCAGTTCGCGGGTGAGGATGCGGTTGTCGGCGTCCGGCGGCAGCAGCACGGCCACGTCGCGGTATTCGGAACCCTGACTGCGATGGATGGTGATCGCCCAGGCACTGTCGTGGGCGGGCAGCGCGCGTGGCGAGTAGCTGCGCAGGCCGGCATTGCCGTCGCGGTCGCTGAGTTCGAACCACACGCGCAGCCCTTCCGCTCCTTCCAGTGCGATGCCGACATCGCCGTTGAACAGGCCGCGGGCGTAGTCGTTGCGGGTGACGATGACGGGGCGGCCGTGGTACCAGGCGCGGCCGGTGTCGAGGCCGAAGCGCACGGCGAGCCGGGGCAGCATCAGCTCGTTGATGCCCTGCGCGCCGAACGGACCGTCGCGCAGTGCGCACAGGATCTGCAGCTGGCGCAGTCGCTGCAGCGCTTCGGCGGCGTCGCTGGCCGGTGCCAGCAGCGACTGCAGCAGCCCGGCGTGGCGCTCGATCCAGCCGTCCACGCAGACGCGCAGGGCGTGCAGGTTGGGGCAGTGGCGCAGGTGCAGGTCACCGTCGCTGCGCTGCTCCAGCAGCGTGTCCAGCCAGGCTGGGTCGGGTGCGTCGCGCAGCGCCTCGACGCCGCGCTGCAAGCCGCTGCCGGCGCGCCAGCTATGGGTCAGCGTGAGTACCTGGCCGGCCAGCGGGGCATCGCCGGCGGCGACATTTGGTACCTGCTGCAGCAGCGGCGGCAGCCGCTGGCGCGGTGCGGCGGCGACGATGTCGGCCAGCACCGAACCGGCATCGACCGAGGCCAGCTGGCCCGGATCGCCGAGCAGGATCAGCACCGCCGCGGGGCGCAGCGCCTGCAGCAGCTGGCGCATCATCGCCAGGTCCACCATCGACGCCTCGTCCACCACCACGATGTCCTCGGCCAGCGGATTGTGCGGGCCGTGGCCGAAGCTGCCGTCCAGCGGCCGGTAGCCGAGCAGGCGGTGCAGCGTGCGCGCTTCGGCGTGCGGGATATGCGGCACGAGGTCGCGAAAGCCGGTGCCCGGCAGGCTGGCCTGCAGTTCGGCCTTGCCCCTGGCGATGGCCTGCGCCAGCCGCTGGGCGGCCTTGCCGGTGGGTGCGGCCAGCGCGATCGACGGCTGCGCCGGCAAGCCGCAGGCCTGCGCGTGGCGCAGCAGCATCAGCAGCATGCGTACCACGGTGGTGGTCTTGCCGGTGCCGGGGCCGCCGGTGAGCACGAAGAAGCGCGCGCCGGGCACCGCGGCCACGGCGGCGCGTTGCCCGTCGGTGGGGCCGGGCGGCATGCCGGCAAACAGCACCTCCAGGTCGTCGGCGAGAATCCCGGCGGCGAGCGGCAGCGTGCGTTGCGCGCAGCGCTGCAGGATCGCCTCGGAGAGCTTCGCCTCGTGTTGCCAGTTGCGCCACAGGTAGAAGCGCCCCTCCGCATCGAGCACGAACGGGGTGAACGAGCTGCCGTCGCCGACCCAGTCGTGCCGGCGCAGCGCATCCAGCGCGTCGGCATCGAGGCCGGCGCCGGTGTCCGGGTCGGCCAGCGCGGCGCAGGAATGGCCGTGGCCTTCGGCGCGGCTGGCCGCGCGCACGGCGGCGGCGAGCAGGGCGGAGCCGGTGCGCCCGAGTACCCATTGCGCCAAGGTCTGGTCGATCGCGCGCTCGTCGGCGTCGACGGCGTGGGTCAGCGGGAGGTTCATGCCGCGGCCTCCTGCGCGCCGGCGAAGGCATCGTCGAGCGCTTCGATCAGCGCCGCCGGCCAGCACCGGCGCCATACGCCCAGCCCCGGCGCCAGCCCCAGCGCGCGCACGAACAGGTACCAGCTTTCGCCGAGCTGGCGTTCGGCCGTATAGCCGTCCATGCGCTGGCGCAGGTAGCGATGCAGTGCCACGGTGTACAGCAGCGCCTGCAGCGGGTAGTGGTGCCCGGCCATCGCGGCCGCGAGCGAGTCGCCCTGATAGTCGCCCAGCCGCGCGCCGAGCCAGTTGGTTTTGTAGTCGAGCACGTGGAAGCGGCCGTCGCGGGCAAAGATCAGGTCGGCGAAGCCGGTCAGCATGCCGTTCAGCGTGGTGGCGTCCAGGCTGGCCGGGATCACCTCGGCGTGGCCGTGGGCCGCGCAGATCCGGCGCAGTGTCGCCAGCGGCACCTGACGCACCGGGAACTGGAACTCGAACTCGGCGATGCGCTGCTCCGGCGCGAGGTCGACCAGGCGCAGGCCGTCGCCCAGGTCGGCCTGGCGTGCGCGGTCGATCATCCGGCCCACGCGTTCGAGCGCTTCCTCGTGGGCGAGGTGCGGCGCGGTGACCGCCTGCGCGCCGAGCTGGCGGTGCAGCAGCGGGCGCTGCCCGGGCCAGAGCGGGCCGGGCTGCGCCAGCTCGAACACCTGGTGCACGGCGTCGCCGAAGCGCGGGCCGCGCAGCGGGTACAGTACGAGCAGGCGGCTGTCTTCGGCCGCCTCGTCCGCCTCGATCGCCGGTTCTTCCGCACCGGCTTCGTCGGCGCCGCCGCTGTCGTCGACCAGTGCCGCGGCAGCGTGGCGGGTCAACCCGCTGAAGCTGTGCAGCCACTGGAACGGCCGCAGCAGCGGCAGTGGCGCCTGCGTAGCGCGCGGCGCCGGAGTTTCGGTCGGCGGGCGGTAGCGGGTGAAGGTGCCGGCGAATGGTGCGGCCAGGCACGTGCCGCCGAGCGCCGCTGCCATGGCATCGAGCGAGGTTTCGCCCACGGGCAGCTCCAGCGTCCGCTGGGCCTGCCCGAGCAGCAGGTCGATCGCGGCCCACTTCCACGCCGGCGCATCGTCGTCGGGCTGCAGGCCGCGGTCGACCCAGTACACGTGCACGGCGTGCACGGCGCGGGTCAGCGCCACGTAGAGCAGGCGCAGGCGCTCCTCCAGCTCCTCGCGGAAATGGCGATCGCGGTGTTCGACGAAATGCGCCGAGCCCAGGTCCACACAGCGCTGGCCGGCGTCGTCGTGGTAGCGCAGCAGCTTCGGCGCATAGCTGCCGTCCTGGCTGCGGATGCGCCATGCCAGCGGCAGGAACACGATGGGGAACTCCAGCCCCTTGCTGGCGTGGATGGTCAGCAGCTGCACGCGGCGGGCGTCGCTTTCGATGCGCAGCTGGCGCTCGTCGGCCGCCTCGGCGTCGCCGTCGCTACCTTCGCGACGCATCTCCTGCAGCCACGCGTACAGGCCGTCCAGCCCCTGTCGTTGGCCTTCTTCTGCGGCGAGCAGCTCGCCGAGGTGGCGCAGGTCGGTGAGCACGCGCTCGCCTTCGGGCTGCGCCAGCAAGGCGATGGCGCGCGCGGCCAGCAGTTCGCTGATCAGTGCCAGCACGCCGCGGTTGCGCACCAACGCACGCCACGCCTCGAAGCGTTCCAGCTCGCGCTCGAACGCGGCGGGCTGCGCCTGCCACGCGTGGAACTGTGCCAGCGTGGCGCCGAGCAAGGTGGTGGCCAGCGCGCCGCGCACGGCCTGGTCGTCGTCGGCGTGCAGCACGGCGAACAGCACCAGTTCCAGTTCGCGCGCGACCTCGCCGGCGAAGATGTTGCCGCGGCCGCTGCCCACGCAGGGCACGCCGCGCGCCACCAGTCGCTGGCGCAGCGCCACGACCTGCTTGTTGGTGGACAGCAGCACGGCGATGTCGCCGGGCGTGACGCGCTGCCCGCCGATCTGTTGTCGCGGGTCGTTGAGCAGCTCCGCAATGCGGTTGGCGCAGTCCTCCAGCGCCAGCGCCTCGAGGTCGCCGAGTGCCTTCAGCGGGTTGCCGTTGCGGTCAGTCGCATCGCCGCGGAACGGGTGGAACACCAGTGGCTGCGTCACCGGCTGGCCGTCGACGGTGTACGGCTGCTCGTCCGCCTTGCCGGTCGGTGCGACCGGCTGGTAGCGGATCGGCAGCTGGCCGAAGCCGCCTTCGGTGTGGCCGTACCAGGCGTTCAGCGCCTCGACCAGGGCGCGGCTGGAGCGATGGTTGGTGCCCAGCGAGAAGCGCTGGCCGGCTTGCTCGCTGGCGCGCAGGTAGGCGGCGATGTCGCCGCCGCGGAAACTGTAGATGGCCTGCTTGGGGTCGCCGATCATCACCAGCGTGCCGCGCTCGCGGTAGATCCGCTCGAAGATCGCGAACTGGCGCTGATCGGTGTCCTGGAACTCGTCGATCAGGGCCACCGGGAAGGCGTCGAACAGGCGGTCGGCCAGCACTGCGTCGGCCGCCTCGCCGCACAGTCGCTGGTACACCGCGTCGATCAGCATGGAGAAGGTCAGCACGTGGCGCTGACGTGCGCGGCGCGGCATTTCCTCGCGGCAGGTTTGCGCGGCGTCGGCGAGCACGGCGCCGCGCACGAGGATGTCGCGCATCCCGAGCAGCGGGCGTAACGCCTGCAGGGCACGGATCAGCGGATGCGCGGCGAGTTCGCCGGCGCGGCTGGCAGCGGCCTGGGCCAGCAGTTTTTCCGGCTCGAACACCTCGCTGATCGATTTGGCCAGTTGCGCTTCGTCGCCGTCGCGCAGCGCCTGAGCGATCTCGCCCAGCCGGCTGCACAATGCCGCGTTGGCCCGCTTGTACAGCGTGGCGTCGTCCGCCAGCCGCTGCAGCTCGGCGATGCTGTCGTCGCTGCGCAGCGTAGCGAGTGCGTGATCGACTTCGGCCAGGCCGCCAGCCTCGATCCGTGCGTCGACGCTGTTGGCCAGCCCGCCGAGGTCGCGCAGCAGGCCTTCCGGGCCATCCTTCAGCAGCAGCTCGGCTTCACGTGGGTCGACCGCGCCAGCGAGGTAGCGGCGGCGCCAGAAGTCCTCCACGCATTCGCGCATCAGCTGCTGCTCGTCGAACAGCTGGTCGTCGGCGAACGCGGCGCCGCTCTGCAGCGGGTAGTCGCGCTGGATGCGCTGGCACAGCGCGTGGATGGTCGACACCGGCGCGCGGTCGAGGTCGCTGCGGGCGAGCTGGATCCGGCACAGTGCGAGGCGGGTGCTGTCCGCGTCGGGGCACAGCGCGGCCAGCCAGCTTTCCAGTGGATCGGCGCTGGCCGCGTCGCGCGCCACGGCTTCAAGCAGGCGCTCGGCTTCGACCAGGCGGCGGCGCAGGCGCTCGCGCAGTTCCTGCGCGGCGGCGTCGGTGAAGGTGGTCACCAGGATCTGCTCCACCCGCAGTCCGCGTTCGAGCAGCAGGCGCAGGTAGATCACGCCGATGTTCCAGGTCTTGCCGGTGCCGGCGCTGGCCTCGATCAGCACGCGCCCGTGCAGCGGCATGGCGCGCCAGTCGAGCGGGGGCAGGGCGGCGGTCATGGCTGGGTGTCCTGCGTGAGTTTCATCAAGGTCGTGCGCTGCGGATCGAGCACGCCGCAGACCAGTTCGGTGGCGGCGACGAAGGCGCGATGGGCGGGGCTGGCCTCGTCGAACAGCTCCAGGCCGCGGCTGAGCAGGGCCGCGTAGCCGGGCGCGTAGTCGCGTTCGCCGGGGTTGAAGCTGTCGCCTTCCCATGCTGCGGCCGCTTTGGCGAGGCGGTCCTTCGGCTCGTTGCCGGCCCAGGCCTGCGCGGTGCGCGGGAAGAACAGCAGCGGCCACTGTGCGGCGGCCCGATACGCCTCGACCAGGCGGCGCAGGCCGTGGCGCAGTTGCTCACCCTCCTGCGCGCGGATGGTGTCGAGCATGCCCGCCGTCTGGGCGACCAGTACGCTGCTGCCGCCATGTGTGCGCCGGACCTGCTCCAGCAGCGTCGCCTGCAAGGGTGCGCCGTCGCCGGCATGGGCCAGTTGCAGGCAGGCCCAGTCGAGGTAGAAGTCCAGCAGGTCCTTCAGGTTGGCGGCGCGCCCCGGGCGGGCGTCAAACCACAGCAGCTTGCCGTCGGCGCCACGGAATACGCGGTCGATCGTGCCGGTCAGGTGCAGGCCGTCACCGAGGTCGAGGTCGATGGCTTGTGCGTGCGCCTGCGCGCCGCCGCCAGCGAACAGCGGATGCGCCTGCGCCAGCAGGGGGCGCAGTGCGTCGCGCAGTTGCGTCCAGGCCCGCTCGCCGATCGCGCCGCCGGCCAGCATGCCGGAGCGGGCGAGCCAGGCCGGCGGTTCGGCAGGCAGTTCGGCGCGGCCGGCGGCGAGCGCGTCGAACAGCAGGCGATGATCGACCCGTTCGATTTTGTCCAGCGGTGTTTCCAGCGGCTCGCGATCCGGCCAGCCGCGGTCGTCCAGTGCCTGCAGGCTGATGCCCTGGCCGCGCAGCAGGGCGTCCCTCGCGGGGTCGCGCCAGAAGCGCCTGAGCGTGCCGAGGGTCATCTCGCCGGCCACGGTTTCCGGCGTGGTCGCCGGCGCGTCGAGGAAGGGCGGCGTGCCGGCGCTGATCGATGCGGCGGCGAGGAACGCTGGCTCGTACGAGAACAGCCGCGGATCGTGGCGGGGCCGGCCTTGCGCGTCGCGCTCGTAGTAGCGCGCGTCGAACGGCTGCAACGGGTGACGCACGCGCCACGGCCGCTCGGCTGTTGCGTCACCGGCGAGGCCGTGTTGTTCGTCGAGGAACTGCAGCAGCTCGGCCAGCGGCGCGGCGGGGTTGCGCGGCTTGCCGTCGCGCACGCCTTCGCCGACGTAGCTGACGTGCAGTACGTCGCGTGCGGACATCAGCGCTTCCAGGAACAGGTAGCGGTCCTCGCTGCGCGTATCGCGGTCGCCGCGGCGCGGCTGGGCGAGGATCTGGTTGAGGCCGGCGTCGTGGCCGGGGCGCGGGAACTCGCCCTCGTTCATGCCAAGCAGGCAGACCACGCGGAACGGGATCGAGCGTTGCGGCACCAGCCCGCAGAAGGTCACCCCGCCGAGCAGGAAGGCCTGGCGTTCCGGCACCGCCTCGAGCGCGCCGCGCAGCGCCTCGCGCACCACGCTCCACGGCAGCGGCGTATCGATGCCGGCCTCGGCGGCCTGGCCGGCGAGGCCGGCGACGAGCCGGCGCAGGGCGTCGAGCGCGTTCTGTTCGGCGGCGTCGCGCGGGTCGGCGAGGAACAGCGTGTCGAGCCGCTCCAGCAGCCACTCGCTCCATGCGGCCAGCGGGCGCGCGCCGGCGAACGCGTGGCGCAGCTGGCGCAGTTCGCCGAGCAGGCGGTCGAGCTGGCCCAGCGCCTCCACCGCGTTGCCGGCGACGCCTTCCAGCGGCAGGATGCCGTCGAGCAGGCCATCGTCGCCGTCCTGGCCCGCGATCAGCCCGGCGTACATGCGGTCGAGGCCGAACTGCCACGAGTTCGTATCGACCGCCGCCGCACCGGCCTCGGCCTTCATCGCGGCGTCCAGCCCCCAGGCCACGCGGGCGCGGCGCAGCCAGCGTTCCAGTGAGTCGCGCGCGCTGGCGTCGAGCGCGAAGCGCCGCGCCACCGCCGGCACATCGAGGAAGTCCAGCACCTCGCTGACCGTGAAGCGGCTCTCGGCCAGGTCCAGCAGCTGCGCGAACGCGCTCATCAGCGGGTGCGCATGCGCCAGCCCGACATCGGCCAGGTGCCAGGGCAGGTGCAGCGGGTCGCGCCGGTACTGCGCTGGCTCGCCGAACACCGCGGCGAGGTAGGGAGCGTAGGCGCCGATGTCCGGCGCCATCACCACGATGTCGCGGTGCTGCAGGGTCGGGTCGTCGGCGAGGCAGCGCAGCAGGGTGTTCTTCAGCACCTCTAGTTCGCGCAGGCGGGTGTGGCAGACGTGCACGCGCAGGCTGGCGTCGTGGCGCAGCGCGGGCAGGATGTCGTCCAGCGCAACCCCGTCCGCTTGTTGCGCACGGATCGGCGCACCGACCCGTTCCGGCTGCAGGCAGCGGATGCTCGACTGCAGCCGGGCGAGCAGCGCGGTGGCGTCGTCGAGCGGCTCGGCCTCGTCGAGCGGGTCGCGCTCGTCGAGCGCGTCGCACTCGTCCAGGGTCAGGCAGAAATCCTGCGCGATGCGGCCGAGCGCCACCAGCAGCGGGTGGCCGACCTCGTAGTACAGCGCCTCCGGATCGTCCGCATGGGTGAGCAGGAAACGTTGCTTGCGCAGGTAGACCCAGTGCTCGCGGCAGGGGTCGGGGAAGTACAGGTGCACCGGCGCGTGCAGCGCGGTGGCCTGCAGCGCTGCCAGCACGTCCGGCGGCAGGTGGCTGACGCCGAACACGTGCAGCGGCGGGTCGCCGGCCACGGCGTCGCCGGCGCGCAGTGCTTCCAGCAGGGCAGCGCTGCGCTGCGCGCGGTGCGGCCGCGGGATGGCGGCACGCAGCCGCTGCCACAGCACGGCCTGCCAGTCGCCGGCGTGCCGCGCGGGGTGCTGTTCCCAGTCGAGCACCCAGTCCGGCCGGTAGATCAGGTACTGGGTGTACAGACCGGCCAGGTGCTCGGCGAGCTGGAAGCCGCGCCGTGCCGCATCGTCGCCGGCCAGGTAGGCCGCCACTTCCGGCGCCTTCAGCGTGGGCAGCGCCATCAGCAGGCGCCAGCGCAGCAGCTCGTGCCGGTAGGCGCCGCCGATCAGCGCCTCGTCACCCAGCGCCCGGCGCGCCGCGCGCTCGAACCATTGCCACGGCAGGATCATCTCGATGTTGGCGGCGATGCCATGGCCGCCGTGCGGCCCGCTGCGCTGCGCCAGGTGGCCGAGCAGCCAGCGCCGCAGCCCCGGGTGCGCCACCACCACGGTCTGCGCGGCCAGCGGATTGGCCGGCCGCTGCGCTTCCAGCTGCAGCGCCAGCGCGTCGGCCAGCCGCTCGGTGCGGCTGCCGCGGTGGACGATCAGTCCGCCTGGGTTGTCCCTCATGCCTTCCTGTCCCGATCGACGCAACCTGCACAGCATACCGAGCCGCGACTCATCGTTTGCGATTGTGGTTTCGTTTGGCGGCGCGCGTTGCGGCGAGGGAGTGCAGTGGCTTTGCTCCTCCCCCTGCTTCGCAGGGGAGGGAGCACGCCGGGCCGTGTCGATTTGCCGGGCTGTCGTTCGTCGTCCGGATGGTGCCGGGGTTGGCCTGCCTGGCTCCCATCCATCCGAAGGAGACACGACGATGCGCTGCATGGTGATAGTGAAGGCGAGCCCGGACTCGGAAGCCGGCGTGATGCCCGGCGAGCCACTGCTGGCCGCGATGGGCCGCTACAACGAGGAACTGGTGAAGGCCGGCGTCATGCTGGAGGGCGAGGGTTTGCAGCCCAGTTCGAAGGGCGTGCGGGTGAAGTTCTCCGGCCGCACGCGCACGGTGACCGACGGGCCGTTTGCCGAGACGAAGGAATTGATCGCCGGCTTCTGGTTGTGGCAGGTGCAGTCGATGGCCGAAGCGGTCGAATGGCTCAAGCGCGCACCGTTCGACGACGATGCCGAGATCGAGATCCGCCAGGTGTTCGAGGCCGAGGATTTCGGCGCCGAACTCACCCCCGAATTGCGCGAGCAGGAGGAACGGCTGCGCGCGCAGCTCGCGGCGAAATCGTGAACCGCACTGCGGGCCGGTTCGGCGCAGGATCTGCGGCCACGTCTTGCGTGATGCGTGTCGGGAGCCGAGCGCAGGCGTGACTTCCGGCCTTGCGCCGGTGGGGTGGGGATGCTGTGATCGGTCGCCATGAGCACGACCGACACCTATCGCACCATCGACGCTGTCTGGCGGATCGAATCGGCCCGGTTGATCGCCGGCCTCGCGCGCATGCTGCGCGACGTCGGCCTGGCCGAGGAGCTGGCGCAGGATGCGCTGGTGGTGGCGCTGGAGCAGTGGCCGCAGAGCGGCGTGCCGGACAACCCCGGCGCGTGGCTGATGACCACCGCGAAGCATCGTGCGATCGACCGGCTGCGTCGCAGCAAGCTGCTCGAACGCAAGCACGAGCAGCTGATGCACGAGCTGGAACACGAGCAGGAACAGGCAAGGGCCGCCGACGAGGCGGCGCTGGACGACCCGTTCGGCGACGACCTGCTGCGGCTGATCTTCACCGCCTGCCACCCGCTGCTGTCGATGGAGGCGCGCGTGGCGCTGACCCTGCGCCTGCTCGGCGGCCTGACCACGGAGGAGATCGCGCGCGCCTTCCTGGTGCCCGAGCCGACCATCGCGCAGCGCATCGTGCGCGCCAAGCGCAGCCTGGCCAAGGCAGCGGTGGCCTACGAGGTGCCCCGCGGCGAGGAAATTGCCACGCGCCTTTCCTCGGTGCTCGGGGTGATCTACCTGATCTTCAACGAGGGCTACTCGGCTACCGCCGGCGACGACTGGATGCGCCCGGCGCTGTGCGAGGACGCCTTGCGCCTGGGTCGGGTGCTGGCCGGGCTGATGCCGCGCGAGCCCGAAGTGCATGGCCTGGTGGCGCTGATGGAGCTGCAGGCCTCGCGTTCGCGCGCACGGGTGGACGCGCACGGTGAGCCGATCCTGCTGCTGGAACAGGATCGGGCCTTGTGGGACCGGCTGCTGATCCGCCGCGGCCTGGCCGCGCTGGAGCGGGCCGGGAAGCTGGGCGGCGCGTTCGGCCCGTATGCGCTGCAGGCCGCGATCGCCGCCTGCCACGCGCGCGCGCCGACCGGTGCGGCGACCGACTGGCCGGGCATCGCCGCGCTGTACGCGACATTGGCCCGGGTGATGCCGTCACCGGTCGTCGAACTCAATCGCGCGGTGGCCGTGGGCATGGCGGATGGTGCGGCAGCGGGCTTGGAGCTGGTCGACGCGCTGGCCGGGGAGCCGGGCTTGCGGCGCTACCACCTGTTTCCTGCGGTGCGCGGCGACCTGCTGGCCCGGCTGGGCCGTGTCGACGAGGCGCGCCGGGAGTTCGAGCGGGCCGCCGGGCTGGCGATGAACCGTCGCGAGCGCGAGCTGATGCGCAAGCGCGCCCGGACGTGCGCGGAGGATGCGCCGCCCGGGTGAACGGCGCCGTCGTGCACGGCAGCACGACGCATGATGGATTAATGCGGGCTCTCGTGATGAAGTAGGACCACGGTCGATACACCGTCGGTTCGTTCGGGGGGATTCGCAAGCGGATGAACAGCCAGGAGCAGGCACGTGGCGAACTGCGCGAACGCTTCTACCGGAGCGTGGCGGAGACCCTTGCGCTGCTGCATGCGACGCCGGATCGCGACCGCCGCCGGATCATGGTCACGATCGCGGGCATCCTGGCCTCGACCATGGATCTTCCGCTGGTATGGATCGGCCGGCGCGAACCGGCGCACGACGGCGTCGAGGTCCTGGCGGCGGCGGGACCCGCTGCGACTTACGCGTCCGCACTGCATCTCAGCGCGGACGAATCCGCCCCCGGCGGGGGCGGGCCGGTGGGCATGGTGTTGCGCCAGGAACGGGCGCGGTCCACCCCGGTCGATGCGCCGGAGTTCGCGCCATGGCGCGACGCCGCGCGGCGGCACGGTTTCGGATCGTGCATCGTGGCCGCGTCGAGGACGCGCGACGATGGCCAGCTGGCGCTGGCCGCCTACTCCCGCGACGACGGTCCCAGCCTGAGCGGGGAGTTGCTCGACTGGGCACAGCGGCTGGTCGACGAGCTGAGCCGGTTCTGGGACCACCAGCTGCTGCTGGAGCGCAGCGTGCGGATGAGCCGCTATCGCGATGCGCAGCGCACGATCCAGCGCGCCTTGCTCGAACAGCCCGACCCGGAGTCGGTCTATGGCACGCTGGCCCGGGCGCTGGCCGAGATCGCCGGCGCGGCCGCTGTCGACGTGTTCGCCGTCGACGGCGCCGACCCGATGCTGCGGCGGATGGCTCTGGTCGGCCCGATTGCGGACGTCGTGCGCGGCCTGCCGCCACCGCCGCGGCACGACGACGGCCCGCTTGCGCCGGCGCCGACGCTGGCCTTCATGCGGGGTACGCCGTTCATCCGGCGCTATGCATCCGAAGCGCCGCAGGACGACACGGCATTCCGCCGGGAGCTGCTCGAACATGCCGGTGCGGTGGGCTGCTGGCCGCTGTTCGCGTCCCCGGCCGACGCGATCGGTGCGGCGCGGACGCCGGCCGGCGTATTCGTCGTGCTGACCGTCGAGCCGGACGCCTTCGACGACGAGATGTGCCGCCTGCTGGATGAAATTGCCGACGCGACCGGGCTGGCGTTGCGGCAGCATGCGCAACGGCATGCCCTGCTGCAGGAACAGGAGCGGCAGACCTACCTGGCCCTGCACGACGATCTCACCGGCCTGCCCAACCGCCGTGCGCTGGACCGGCACCTGGAGACCGTGCTGGCCCATGCCCGGCGGCGCGGGCGACTGGTGGCGGTGGGGCTGCTCGACCTGGACGACCTGAAGCCGATCAACGATCGCCATGGCCATGCCGTGGGTGATCGCCTGTTGGTCGAGATGGCGGAGCGTTTCCGCCAGATGCTTCGTGCCAGCGACTACGTGGCGCGGCTCGGCGGCGACGAATTCGTGCTCGTGTTCGAGGATCTCGAATCGGCCGAGGACATCGACGGGCTGCTGGAGCGCATCGGCGAAGTTCTGCAGTTTCCGATGACGATCGAAGGCGCGGTCATGTCCGTGGGCGCCAGCCTGGGCATCGCCCTGTATGCCAGCGATACCCAGGCCACCGGCGAGCAACTGCTGCGCCGCGCCGACCAGGCGATGTACCAGGTGAAGTCGCGCAAGCGGCACCGCTCGCACTGGTGGTCACTGGTGTCGCCCGATGGCGTGGTGGACCAGGCCGACGAACTCGATGCCGCCGCCTCGCCTTACGGTGAACAAGCCGCCATGCTGCTGGGCGCCTGCAGCAAGGCGTGGGAACCGCGGTTGCCCGGCATCGTGGAAAGCTTTCGCGCGGGACTGCGTTCGCATGACGGCATTGCCCGGTTGCTGGACCTGCTTCCGGCCGCGGATGTGAAGGTGTTCGAGGAGCATCAGCTGCAGCATCTGCAGGTCCTGCTGCGGGCGGATCTCGACATGGCCGGCCACCACGCCCGGGCAACCCGAACCGGCCTGTTCCATGCGGCCTGCGGACTCGAGGAAGTCTGGCTGCTGGAAGCGATCGAGCAGTTGCGCGACATTCTGGCGACCACGCTGGCCGGCGTCGGCCAGACCGATCGCCGTGCGCTGGCGATCCTGCTGCAGCGACTGGGCATGGAACGGCAGTGGCAGCTGGAAAGCATGCGCGAACTGCAGCGTCGCCGGGTGGCCTTGCTGGCCAGGGTCAACGCTCTGGCGTGGTCGGCCGAAGGCTACCTGGAACTGATCCAGGGCGTGGCCGACATCCTGATATCGCACGAGGAAATCATCGCCTGTTCGGCGGGGCGGCCGGACGCGTCGGGCCAGCTGACCTACGAGGCGGTGGCGGGAACGGCCTTTGCCGAATACCTGCATGCGCTGGTCAGCGGCAAAGCGGTGCCGATCCGGGTCGGTGCAGATCAGTCGGAGGGGCAGGGCCCCAGTGGGCGCGCCTGGCGCACGGCGAGGATCCAGCGTTGCGCCCACTACGGCAGCGAGCCGTCGATGACGAATTGGCGCGACATCGCGCTAAGTCTCGGGGTGGTTTCCAACGTGGCTATTCCGCTGTGCGCCTCGCCGCTGCAGCCGGCGGTGGTGCTGACCGTCTACAGCCCGTACGCCGGCGGCTTTCACAGCGAAGACCAGCGGGCATTTCTCGAGCAGATCAAGACCGTGCTTGACCTCGCCCTGGCGCGCCTGGCGCCGCCGCGCCAGGGCACCGAGCTGCTGCCGTTCTTCGTGCGCGAGCGCTGGCGCGCGACGGTCGCGACCGATGCCCTGCAGATGCACTACCAGCCGCTGGTCAGACTTGCCGATGGCCGGGTTACCGAGGTCGAGGCGCTGGCGCGGTTGCGCGACGATGACGGCGACCTGCTGGCGCCGGCCAGGTTTCTTCCCGCGCTGGGCGCGGACGATTTGCTCGTGCTGTTCCGTCAAGGGCTGGCCCAGGCCGTCGCCTGTCGCGAATTGCTGTTGCAGGCGGGCCATGCGCTGGACATCTCGGTGAATGCGCCCGCAGCCGCGTTGGAGGACCCGCGCTACGCCGAAGTGGCGGCGGCGGTCATCGCCAGCAGCGGCTGTGCGGCGCAGGCGCTGTTGTTCGAGATACTCGAGTCGCCGATCGGCACCGAGCATGCTGCCGTGCCGCAAGGCTCGGGCATGCAGTCGCTCAAGACCCTGGGCGTGCGCCTGGTCGAAGACGACCTCGGCGCGGGCTACAGCTCGCTGATCCGCCTGCGCCAGTGGCCGTTCGACCGGATCAAGATCGACCAGGCGATCGTCAGCCAGGCCCGGCAGGATCCGTTGGGTACCTTGCGTTTCATCCGTCAGCTGATCCGGATCGGGCACGACCTGCGGCTCGAAGTGGTCGTCGAGGGGCTGGAATCGCTCGACCTGATCGAGGCTGCAACGATCCTAGGCGCGGATTTCGGCCAAGGCTATGCACTGGCGCGACCGATGCCCGCCGATGCATTGCCCGCCTGGCTGGCGTGGTACCGATGCGGGCAAGATTCCGCATGGCCGCGAACCGGGCTGGGCGCACTCGCCGGCGAGTTGCGCTGGGAGGAACAGCTCATTGCCTTGCCGGCCGAGCCGGCGTTCTGGGCCCGGCATGCGCAGGTAAGCTGCGGCCCGGGCGAATACCTGCACGATATGGACCTGGCAGTGCTGAATGCCAGTCACGAGGCCATGCACAGGGCGGCCCTGGCCGGCCCGTCCGACCCTGGCTACCGGCATGAGCGCGAAGCTTTCCTCGCGCTGCTGGTCGAGCACGTGCTCGGCAGCCTGCATTCCTGAGGCCATGCGTACCTGGCCGAAACGAACAAGGGCCCGGCAGTGCCGGGCCCTTGTTCGATGGCTTCGGTGGTGGGCGATGCAAGGATCGAATTTGCGACACCTGTCGTGTGAAGTGCCCGTTGCTACACGCACGCTGCGCTTTTCATGCTGGCCCACAACGAACAAGGCCACCCGGGAAGGCGGCCTTGTTCATTGGAATCGGTGGTGGGCGATGCAAGGATCGAACTTGCTACAACTGCCGTGTGAAGGCAGTTTTGCATGTGCAAGATTAAGCATTACTGTTTTTAAGTGGCTGATTTGACTGGCTGTGTTGTGCATCATCGTGCGTAGAAGTGTGCTATAGTTTTTCCACGTCGTTTTCACGTTGGGACGAAAGCATGCGCAAGAGGAAGGATGCAGCGGCACCGGAAGGCGCGAAGAAGGGCGCCCCGACCCTGGCGCAGGTGCGTGCGTGGATCCAGTCCAAGAGCGGGCGCGCGAAGCTGCCACAGCGCAACGATCCCTATTGGGGCGCGCCTGTGGATCGCGGCCTTTTCGTCGGCTACCGCAGCATGGCGCACGGCGGCAACTGGATCGCGCGCTGGCGTGACGAGGACGGCAAGCAGAACTATCACCCGCTGGGCGCGGTGAACGAGGACAACCCAGACGCGTACATGGAGGCGACGAAGGCTGCGCGTGCGTGGCTCAAGCGCATGCGCGCCGGCGTGCGTAGCACTGAGGTTGTCACCGTGGCCGATGCGTGCCGCGAGTACGTGCAAGACCGGCGCAGCGAGAAAGGCGAGGCCACGGCGATCGACGCCGAGCAGCGATTCGCGCGCACGGTCTACGACAGCGAGGTGGGTAAGACCCTGCTGGATCGGATCACGACGAAGCGCATCACCGAATGGCGCGACGCGCTATCCGAGCCGGACGATTCCGGCAAGGTGCTCGGGCGCGCCAGCGTGAATCGCACGCTGACCGCATTGAAGGCCGCGCTCAATCTCGCGGTACGCAATCGCAACGTGACGCCGGAGCGTGAAATCGAGTGGCGCTTGGTCAAGCCGCTGAACAATGCGAGCGATCGACGCGAACTGTTTCTGGACTTGGGCCAGCGCCGCGCGCTGCTGGCGGCTGCCGAAGGGGACATTCGTCACTTGATCGAGGCCGCCATGCTGACCGGCGCGCGGCCTGGTGAGCTGGGCCGAGCACGCTGCCGCCAGTTCGATCCGCGGACCGGCACGATGGTGTTCGACGGCAAGACGGGCAAGCGTAGCGTTCGCCTGACGCCGGCGGCGGCCACGCTGTTCAAGGCGATGCGCAAGGGCAAGCTTCCCGAGGCGTGGCTGTTCGACAACGCCGGCGCGGCGTGGGACAAGCACGTATGGAACGAGCATGTGCAGAAGGCCGCGGAGTCCGCCGAGCTGCCGCCTGGCGTGTGCCTCTACACGCTGCGCCACAGCTTCATTACCGAAGCCATCACCGGCGGGCTATCGCCGCTAGAAGTGGCGCGCATGGTGGGCACGAGCCTGGCCATGATCGACAAGCACTATGGTCACTTGGCGAAGGATACGGCTGTCGACCGCCTCGCCCGCGTGGCCCTGATTTAACCGCCGCCGGCGCCAGCGGATGCACCCGCCGGGCCGGCGACTTCCACAGCAACACCTGACAACGAGGTGCACCATGGCGACTGAAAGTGTAACGAACGATTGGGATGTTGAGACCGAACTGATGAAGGCCGCCGCCCTGGCCGACATCCTCACGTGCGTTGGAACCAGCGAGATCCAGCCGAAACAGGACACCATTACCATCGTGGCGGACTTGCTCGGCAAGGCAATCGAGAATATCCGCGCGGATGTACTGCCGGATGACCGCCCCGCAGGCACCGAAGGCAACCGCCTGGGCAACATCCTGGCCGATGCGGCAACGCTCCCCGATAGCGACCTGGCCGTGCTGCAATCGTGGCTGCGTGCGTACCGGAACGGGCTGGAAATGGAGCCCGACTCCATGCGTCGTACCAGCGATGCGGACGTGCGGGCAATAAATGGGAGGGCTGCAGCATGACGAAGCAAACGACGAAGCGGAAAAAGGCCGCTGATCCGGATGCGCTGTTCCGCCGGCTGATGCGGGCGACGCAGCCATGGGCCGATGCGCATGCTGTTTCGCGGAAAGGACTGCGCGCGTTCGGCTTGCGTCCGAGTCGCGTGGCGCGGTAATGGCCGGACGCAATCGCAAGGATGGAACGGGCGCCCAAGTGGCGCCCGAAGCGTCGAGGAGGCGTGTGCACCTTGACCTGACGGAAGACGAAGCTGCAGAGATAAACCGGGCCGAGGTTGCGCACTTGCTCGCCACCGGTCAGCGCCAGCAGGCCGCGGCGCGTGTACGGCTCCGCGTCGGCGTGGCGAGCAAGACGGAGCTGGCCGAGCTGCTGCGCCTGCTGGCCGCTGAGCTGGACGCTGTAGGGAATTCCTACGACCGGCGTGGCAAGCCGGCGCGCGGTGGTTGGGATGGAACGGACGAAGGACGAGACAATTTCATCCTGAATTCGGGTATCGCTTTTGCAGTGGATGATTATGTCTACGCGGTCATTGCCCGCGATCTTCTGGACGGCCGCGCCATCCACGCCAACAAGCTGGCCGACTTCGCCGTGCGCAGGCTTCGCATGCGTATAGCCGGTGCCCCGAACGATCTCGATGGACAAGTAGTGGCAGCGTGCGCGGCTATCGAGAAAGACCCCGACGGGGAACGCGCCGCGATACTGCCGAACGCGAAGCTGCTGCTGAAAGAGCTTGGGCTTGACCGTCTGGCACCGGGAAAGGGTTTTCGGAATCACGCCAAGCGGATCATCGTGGAGCACTATGCGGCGCAATACGGACTGACCACATCTCAAGTCGATCGCGCAATCACCAAGCGAAGCAAACCTGCGCAGTAAATCCGATTTACTGCGCACCTTCGTTAGGGATTCGCTTATTCAATACGTGTCACCCATACAGAGGTGCACGTCCATGCAAGCATTTACGTCTGATCCAATCGCCCCCGCAGAACAGGGCAAGATTCACCCCGTCATCATCCGCGATGGCGAATTCCACATCTCCCCGCTGGTGCACCAAGTCGACGCCGCCGCGCGTCGGCTGGGCGTGAGCCGGCGCACGTTCTATCTGATGGTCAAGGATGGCCGCCTTCGCACGTTCAAGATTGCCGGCCGTGTTGTGGTCGCGGAAAGCGAGCTGCAGCGTGTCGTGGCCGAAGCCATGCGGGAGGCCGCATGAACGCGCCCAGGCCGTTGAGCCGAGCCGAGGCCGCCGCGCTGTTGCGCGACATGAGTGAGGCGCAGCGTGAAGTATTCGCCTCCCGCGTGGCAGAAAAAGCGATGGCATTCCTTTGCGCTGGCGGATCCTATGGCGCCTTGGCGGACGCCATGCAATCGGTGTTCGCCGAGATGTTTGCCGAGCTGCAGGCCGCGCGCGATGGGGAATCCGCATGAACGCCGCCATCACTCCCTGGGCATCCGTCGCCGACGACAACCTGACCACGAAGCAGGCCGCCGATTGGATGCGCCGATCCGAGTACACCATGCGCCGCTGGCGCTCAAGGAAGATCGGGCCGCCGCACTTCACGATCAACGGCCGCGTGCTCTACAGCAAGACCCAGCTGCAAGCGTGGATCGAAGCGCAGCGGGCGAGCTGTCAGGAGGTGGCAGCATGATCGACGTCGAGATCGTGGAGTGCGCCGACGACGCTGCGCTGGGCAATGCAGTGGCGGCGGCGAGTGGCTGGTTGATCGGCCTGACCCGCCAAGCGGACGGCACGCTGGAGGATGTCCTGGTCGTCCGCGGCCACGGCCACGCGACGAGCTTTACGGCGGTGGTTCCAGTCGCAGACGTGGAGCGATTCGCTGCGGCCCTGCCGTCTGAGGTCGCCGGCGCGCTGCGGGAAGCCGCAGCACGCATCCGCAAAGGGGGCAGCCAATGACCGACCTCAGAAACGGAAACGCCGCGGTGCCTGCCGCGGCGGATCCAGAAACTACAGCAGAGCAGCTGCGGGCAGATTATAACGCGGGGTGCGCATGAGCGAGGGAATCAGCCTTGTGCAATTCAAGCGCGCCGACCGGGTCGAATTCAAGGCCACCGAATGGCTTATCGACGGGTGGCTAGTCAAGGACACCACTGCGGGGCTCGTTGCCCCATCGGGCGCTTGTAAATCGTTTCTGGCGATCGATTGGGCTTGTCGCGTCGCCACGGGCTCGCCGTGGTTCGGGCGCAACGTCAAGCAGGGTGCTGTGTTTTATCTTGCTGGTGAAGGTCGCACCGGCCTGCGCAAGCGAATCGCCGCGTGGGAAAAGTACAACGGCATCCCGATCGAGGGCGCCCCGTTGTACTTGGCGGACGGGTTGCCATTCCTTTGCGATGACTACGCGGCTTCCGACGTGATCGAGTCGATAAAAGCCATCGCCGACGAGATCTTTTTCGAATCCGGCTGCGACCCTGAGCTGATCGTCATCGACACCGTTGCGCGTGCAATGGGCGGCGCCAATGAAAACAGCTCCGAGGATATGGGCCGGTTTGTTCGCTCGTTGGACGTTCTGCGCGCGGCTTGGAAGTCGACCATCCTGACCGTCCACCACACCGGACTTGATCCAAACAGCCAGGACAGGGCACGCGGCAGCAGCGCCTATAGGGCGGCGCTCGATAGTGAAATGGTCATCAAGCCGGGTGATCCCGAATTCACGTTGCGGGTTACCAAGGCAAAGGACTGGCCCGAGCCATCGCCACTGTGCCTTCGTCGTGTCTCAGTCGATATTGAACTGTCCCAATCCGATGGCTCAACCATCAAAGAGACGAGCCTCGCGCTACACGACTCTGCAGGGGCGCTGGTCGAATCAAAGCGGCGATCAGACGTGATCGAACTGAAGCGCAAAGGCTTGTCACTGCGCGAGATCGAGAAGGAAACAGGTATCTCTAGAAGCACCGCTTCCCGCTGGCTTAAAGAGGCCGCTTGAGCCTGTCCCGTCCCACCCGGGTATACACCCCGGGGTGGTTGGGACAACGGTGTGTCCTGCGGGACGAAAACGCGTGGGACAGCTTGGGACATGGGACAGCTCGGCCGCCCGAGCTAGGGGGTGGCGCGAGGCCAAAAACCGCATAAGAACGCCATTTACGCGTTATCGGCACCCCTGTTTCGGTGCCCCAAATGCCCCGCAACCCGCACCACTAAGCCATTTCTGGTGCTCGAGCTTTTTTGGTCATTCAGGCGGCGCGATCAACGTGATTGCCTGCCCTAGCTAGGCAGGCAAAACAGTCAGAAAGCGCTGCGTTACGTGGCGTGGCAGTGCCAACGTGAAAACCGGCACGTAAAACCGCGCACGCAATCGCCACAACAAGCCACGTTTTGCTGTCTGGTGCGGCGCATGCCCCGCGCCGACACTTGTTCCACTACAGCATTCCGCGCAACCACACCGCACCCAAGGAATCACCCATGGCCGTCATGCGTTCCGATCAGCAATACCTGGAGGCCGTCTGGCCGAGCATCTCCGCAGCCGGCGTCGATGGCGAATACGCGGTTTCACGGCTGCACAGCGTGCAAGAGCGCACCCGCGCCGCCTGGGGCGACATGCACGGCAAGCACACCCGCACGATGGCCGATGCCACCAAGACCGAAGCCGGCCGCGTGGTCGCGTCGGCCAAGTTCGCGCGCAACATCCTGGCCGCGCACCGCGCCGCCTATGAGGAGGCACGCGAGAGCGCGGCCGGCAACCTGCGCATGAAGCAGGCGCAGCTGCAGCGCGCGCTGAACCCGCCCAGCGACCCCGGCGAGGCTGCGCTGTACGCCGAGATCCGCAACACGCTGCGCGGCATGAAGACCGGCGACCGCATCGACGCGGTAACGGCCGCGCTTGCCGAGGGCGGCGATCGCCGCGTGGCGCATGCGGCCGTGTCCGGCCCGGAGCTGGTCGCCATGCTGCCGCCTGCGGTGCTGTCGCGGTTCCG
Source organism: Rhodanobacter thiooxydans (assembly GCF_030291135.1). Taxonomy (NCBI): domain Bacteria; kingdom Pseudomonadati; phylum Pseudomonadota; class Gammaproteobacteria; order Lysobacterales; family Rhodanobacteraceae; genus Rhodanobacter; species Rhodanobacter thiooxydans. Next base: position 1,341,976 of record NZ_CP127409.1, read on the forward strand.
CGACCAGTACTGGTGCGCCACCATGCCGAACGAATGGGGCGCAGCACAGCGGCTGTCCGAAGCACTGGCCGAGGCGCAGACGGGCATGGATCGGCTGGAGCAGCACGCCGCCGAGATGGTCGATTTCCAAGCGGCCGAAGCCTACGAGCGGGCCGCGGCCTGACCCATGGCACGCCCCTGCACAGTCTGCGAGCACCCCGACCGCGCACAGATCGAGATCGGGCTGGCTAACGGCATCGCCGTCCGCGTGCTGGGCCTGCGCTTCGGCCTGGCGCCGGACGCGCTGCAGCGCCACAAGCAGAACCACATGGACGCCGACCTGATCGCGCGCCTGCGCACGCGTGGCCATCGCTCCGATGAGGAGCTGGCGCAGATACGCGAAGTCGAATCCAAGAGCCTGCTGGATCACCTGGTGTGGCAGCGCGGCCGGCTGTACCGCAACGCAGACCGTGCCTTTGCCCTGGGCGACTTCGCCGGCGAGCGTGCGGCGCTGGAGGCGGCCGGCAAGGCATCGGAGCGCATCGGCAAGCTGCTGGGCGAGCTGGGCGCGGCAATCACGATCAACCACAACACGCAGATCAACCTTGTGCAGTCGCCGGAGTGGCACCGCATCCGCACGGCGCTGGTGCGCGAGCTGCGCCCGCTGGGCGCCGAGGCCATCGCCGCCGGTGCGCGTGCGATCTCCGCGGCGGAGAGTTCGATCACGCCGCCGGTGCTGCCGCCATCGCGCGAAGCGCTGATTCTGGAGGCGCTGCCCCATGAGTAGCGCCGCCGCCGACTTCCTTCGCGCCGCCGACCCGGTGCAAGTGTTCCGCGAGGGCGCGCGCGATGCGAACGGCCAGCCGATCGAGCCGGCTCCGTGGCAAGTAGAGGTCATGTGTTCCGAGGCGCGCCGGCACCTGATCCTGTGCAGCCGGCAAGCCGGAAAATCGACCACGATCGGCGCGAAGGCCGCGCACGGGCTGATCTACCGGCCCGGTCTCTACCTGATCATCGCGCCGACGCTGCGCCAGTCGCGGCTGCTGTTCAAGAAGGCCAGCGCGGTCTACCGCAACCTGGCCGACGGGCCGCGCATCGTGAAGGACAACGAGACAGAGATGGAGCTGGAGAACGGCTCGCAGCTGGTCGCGCTGCCCGGCGACAACGACGCGAACATCCGCGGTTTCTCCGCGCCGCGCGCCGTCTACATCGACGAGGCCGCACGTGTGGCCGATTCGGTCTATGCGGCGCTGCGTCCCATGCTGGCCGCGTCACCGGACGGGCAGATGATCGCACTGAGCACACCATGGGGGCGGCGCGGCTGGTTTTACGAGGCCTACGAGCTCGGCAAAGGCTGGGAGCGCACGAAGATCACCGCGCGCGATGTGCCGCACATCAGCGAGGACTACCTGGCCGAGGAGCGAGAGAGCATGTCGGAATGGCAATACCGCGCCGAGTTCCTTTGCGAGTTCACGGACACCGAGGAAGCGTTTTTCTCCGGTGAGCTGATCGACGCCATGGTCGACAACACCATTGAGGACTGGGCATGAACGCCACCGCCGCGCCGCTGCCGGCGCAAGATCCCCGCTTCCACTACGGCTCGACCGTCGCGGTCGGCGTTGACCTGGGTCAGTCGCACGACCCGACGTCCATCGCCGTTATCGAAAAGGTCGCGCCCGAGATCCCGGCGGACACACACCCGCCCAAGGTCGAGGCGTTGCGCTTCGCCATGCGCAGCATCCGGCCGAAGTACCGGCTGCGCTTGCTGGAGCAGGCGCCGCTGGGCGAGAGCTACATCCTGCAGGCGCACCGCTTGAAGCGCATCCTGGCGCGCGCCCAGATCGCCGAGCACGACCCGCTGGTGTGGGTCGACTACACCGGCGTCGGGCGGGCGGTCATGGACATTTTCAAGCAGGAGCGCGTGCCGAACCTGCGGCCGGTGACCATCACGTTCAACGGGCAGGAAGGCCCGGACGGTCGCGGCGGCCACAGCGTGCCGAAGATCAACCTGGTGAGCCGGGTGCAGGCGGCGATGCATACCGGCTGCCTGGCCATGCCCGACACGCTGCCGCTGGCCAAGACGTTCCGGCGCGAGCTGCTGGACTTCCGCGTGAGCTACAGCGCCGTGGGCAATGCCACCTTCGGCGCGCGCGAGGGCGCGCACGACGACTTGATCCTGGCCGTCGCGCTGGCGATGTACGGGCTGGACAGCAACCGGCGCGTCATCGTGGAGCCGTTTCCGTGGGGGAAGGTGTAATGGGTCAGGGTCTGCAGGTGTGGGATGCCAGCGGCAATCTTGTCCTGGATATTGGCGATCGGTTGACCCGATTCGTTGACGTGATCGCCGTCGCCGTCGGGGCATCTGGAACGGTTCAACTCCCGCCCGGAACGCCGTGGTGGTACTCCGTAGTTACCAGTGGCACCACTGCGGTGGGATCGGCATACACGCCTGCTATCAGCGTGGACGCGAACAACCTGCTTTCGTATGGGCCGAATACCGTGTACGGAACCGGGCAGGTGCCTTGCACGCTTGTTGTGGGGGTCTACTGATGCAAGCGGGATTTGAGGTCTACAACGACGGCAACGCGCTGGTCATTGATGGCACGTACCGGAACATGTCATTCCGGCTCAAGGGCACGGCTGTAACCACGACGGTTGTAGACCAGTTCTCCACCGTCACTGTCAGCCTAAGCGGCTTGAGCGGCTACCCATGCGTCGCCGTCAAATCATCGTCAGGCGCCTGGGCGGCAGTGCGCTCATATGCGAGCGGCGCCTGCCTGGTGGACATCGTCGCGCTTGGCGGGGTGGGCACTTCGGTCGATTACTACATCTTCGATCTCCCGCAACCGATAGCTGGCGACAATGCCGGGCTACAGGTTTTCAACGCCGCCGGCGACATGGTGTTTTCGTCGTCGCACCGATACGTGCGCATCGTCGGTTCCATCACTGCCAGCGCCGGCCCCAGCTTGCCGTCCAATTCGATAACGCTGGCGGCAGGGAAAACCTATGCGGTCATGCAAAACAACCCGATGGCCTATGCCAAAATCGTGAATCAATCACCCGTGCCCGGAGAGCAGGACTGGTACCTGTATTCAATGCGGGGATGCTTCAAGGTGGCCAGCAATGTCATCACGGCAGTGGCCAGCGAATTTGCCGCGGTCCACTATGGGGTGACGGTGCCGCCGCCGTATTCGATTGCAGCGACGGGATTCGTCGTGGATGTCACTGGCTACTGATGGCATCCCTTGCCTGGTGCAAGTCGATACGATCAAACAGGCGAGCTTAGCGCATGCCGCAGATTGCGAAGGCCACGGGAAACAGAGTGCGCAGCCGATCAATCGACAGGTATGTACCGCTCGCGTCATAGAGCTGGTAGAAGGCAAGGCCGCCAACACGCATCAACGTCGCGCGCTCGTCGCCCAGCGCTTTGCGTTGAATCTCGTCCGCTTGCGCAGCGATCCATTCCCCGTAGGTGAGCGCTGCGGATACGGGCCCGGTCATGCTTGCACGTGTCCCCGGTAGCATTTCGGGAAGGTCTATGCCCAGCTCTCGCCACGTGCGCATGACGGGCAGCCCCATGCACCGACAGCGCGCATGGATGTGTCCTGGCCCGCCAAGCCACGGAACTTCATGATTGATCGGCGCATGGCTCGGGGCCTTGGAGTAAATCAGCCCATCCCTGATCCTGCACTCGGGGCGCGATGCTGTGTCGAGTGTGCCAAGCCAACACACACACACAATCATGTCGTCGTTGCGATAGGCATCAAGGTCGCCGGCTCTCATGGCCTGTCCACCCGTCGAGCGATCCGAGGAAGCGGCATGCTAGGCACGCGCCGTTCGCCTCGTCCACCGCCCGGAAAATCTTTTCCACGTATTTTTTCATTTGCACGAAAAAGGCCACCCGTTGAGGTGGCCTAAATCGTTGAATCTATTGGTGGGCGATGCAAGGATCGAACTTGCGACACCTGCCGTGTGAAGGCAGTGCTCTACCGCTGAGCTAATCGCCCGCCGAGAACGCGCAATTTTAGGGGGAGTCGCGGAACGGGTCAATGCCTTGCGTGGATCAAACGTGCCGGGACGGGGATGCGGGTTGCTAGACTTGCCTCCACCTCAAGTCGAAAGCGCATCACCATGGAATTCATCAGCGTTCATCTGGCCAGCATTCTGCACGCCCTGCAGCAGTTCGAGCTGACGCCGTGGAAGATGGTCGGTTTTACCGGAACCTTGCTGTTCACCAGCCGCTGGTTCGTGCAGCTCTACTACACGCGCAAGTACAAGCGGGTGGTGATGCCGCTGGCGTTCTGGTGGCTGTCGGTGTTCGGCAGTGCCTTGCTGCTGGCGTATTTCGTGGTCGGCAAGAACGACTCGGTGGGCATCATCTCCAACTTCTTCCCGGTGTTCGTCTCGGTCTACAACCTGGTCGTGCATTTGCGCCACCGCAAGAACAGCATGACCGGTGACGCTACTGCGTGAGTTGGTGCAGGGCGGGCACTGCCTACCCTGCGGGAGTGACCGGTCAATCCGGGTCGTAGTCGAGGTTGGCGGCCAGCCAGCGTTCGGCTTCAACCTGGCTCCAGCCCTTGCGCTTGGCGTAGTCCTGCACCTGTTCCAGGCTCAGCCGGCCGACCACGAAATACTGGCTGCCGGGGTGCGAGAAGTACCAGCCGGAGACGGCCGCCGCCGGGTACATCGAGAAGCCTTCGGTGAGTTCGATGCCGGCGTTGTGGGTGGCGTCGAGCAGTTTGAACAGCGTGGCTTTCTCGGTGTGGTCGGGGCAGGCGGGGTAGCCGGGCGCGGGGCGGATGCCCTGGTATTTCTCGGCGATCAGCGCCTCGTTGTCCAGGGCTTCGTCGGGCACGAAACCCCAGAACTCCTTGCGCACGCGCTGGTGCATGCGTTCGGCGAAGGCTTCGGCGAAGCGGTCGGCCAGGGCTTTGAGGATGATCGAGGAGTAGTCGTCGTGCTCGGCGTGGAAGCGCTCGAGGTGCGGCTCGATGCCGAGCCCTGCGGTGACGGCGAAGCCGCCGATCCAGTCGGGCTTGTCGAACGACTTCGGCGCGATGAAATCGGCCAGGCACAGGTTGGGCCGTTCCACCGGCTTGTCGGCCTGCTGGCGCAGGTGGTGCAGCGTGGCCAGCCGCTGGGTGCGGCTGTCGTCGGTGTAGATCTCCACGTCGTCCATGAGGTTGGCAGCCGGCCAGAAGCCGATCACCGCGCGGGCCTTCAGCCACTTCTCGCCCACGATCTTGTCCAGCATCGCCTGCGCGTCGGCGAACAGCTCGCTGGCCTGCGCGCCGACCACGTCGTCGGTGAGGATGGCGGGGTAGTGGCCGGCCAGTTCCCAGGCCTGGAAGAACGGCGTCCAGTCGATGACTTCGCGCAGCTCGGCCAGCGGGTAGTCGTCGAACACGGTGAGGCCGGGCTGCGCCGGTTGCGGCGGGTCATAGCTGGCCCAGTCGCAGCTGAAGCGGTTGCCGCGTGCGTGCGCCAGCGTCACCAGTTTCTTGCCGGGGCCGCGGTGCTTGTGGCGCTCGCGCACTTCGGCGTATTCGCTGCGCACCTTGGCCAGGAATCCGTCGACCAGCTCCTTGCTGACCAGCGACTGCGCCACGCCGACCGCGCGCGAGGCGTCCTTCACCCAGACGCAGGCGGTTTCGTAGTTCGGCTCGATCTTGATCGCGGTGTGCGCGCGCGAGGTGGTGGCACCGCCGATCAGCAGCGGGATGCTGAAGTTGCGCCGCTTCATTTCGCGGGCGACGTTGGCCATCTCCTCCAGCGAAGGGGTGATCAGGCCGGAGACGCCGATCATGTCGGCCTTCTCCTCGATCGCGGTGTCGAGGATCTTCTGCGCCGGCACCATCACGCCGAGGTCGATCACCTCGAAGTTGTTGCAGGCGAGCACTACGCCCACGATGTTCTTGCCGATGTCGTGCACGTCGCCCTTGACCGTGGCCATCACGATCTTGCCATTGCTCTTGCTGGTGTTGCCGCTGAGCTTTTTCTCTTCCTCCATGAAGGGCAGCAGCCAGGCCACCGCCTTCTTCATCACGCGGGCGGATTTCACCACCTGCGGCAGGAACATCTTGCCGGCGCCGAACAGGTCGCCGACCACGTTCATGCCGTCCATCAGCGGGCCTTCGATCACGTCCAGCGTGCGCGTGACGGTCTGGCGCACTTCCTCGGTGTCTTCCACCACGAACTGGTCGATGCCGTGCACCAGCGCGTGTTCCAGCCGCTTGCGCACCGGCAGTTCGCGCCAGGCCAGCGCGTTGCCGTTGTCCTGTTCGCGCGCGCCTTTCTTGTGCTTTTCGGCGATCTCCATCAGCCGCTCGGTGGCGTCGGCGCGACGGTTCAGCACCACGTCTTCCACGCGCTCGCGCAGCTCGGGTTCGAGTTCGTCGTAGATCGCCAGCTGGCCGGCGTTGACGATGCCCATGTCCATGCCGGCCTGGATGGCGTGGTAGAGGAACACGCTGTGGATTGCCTCGCGCACAGTGTCGTTGCCGCGGAACGAGAACGACACGTTGGAAACGCCGCCGGAGAGGTGCGAATGCGGGAAGCGCTGCTTCAGCAGCTTCGCCGCCTCGATGAAGTTCACCGCGTTGTCGGCGTGCTCCTCGATGCCGGTGGCGATCGGGAAGATGTTGGAGTCGAAGATGATGTCTTCGGGCGGGAAACCCACTTCCTCGGTGAGCAGCCTGTACGAACGCTCGCAGATTTCCAGGCGACGCGCGATGGAGTCGGCCTGGCCGTCCTCGTCGAACGCCATTACCACGGTGGCGGCGCCGTAGCGCAGGATTTTCCGCGCCTGCTCCAGGAACGGTTCTTCGCCTTCCTTCAGCGAGATCGAATTGACCACGCCCTTGCCCTGCAGGCACTTCAGGCCGGCCTCGATCACGCTCCACTTGGAGGAGTCCACCATCACCGGGATCTTGGCGATGTCCGGCTCGGCGGCGATCAGGTTGAGGAACTTCACCATCGCCGCTTCGGAGTCGAGCAGGCCCTCGTCCATGTTCACGTCGAGGATCTGCGCACCGCTCTCGACCTGCTGGCGGGCCACGTCCACCGCTTCGTCGTAGCGGTCTTCCTTGATCAGCTTCTTGAACTTGGCCGAGCCGGTGACGTTGGTGCGTTCGCCGATGTTGATGAACAACAGGTCGGGAGTGATGACCAGCGGCTCCAGGCCGGACAGGCGGGTATGGCGCGTCACGGTCATGCGGCCTCCGCCTGGTCGGCCGAAGGTAGTGCACGAGGGGCGATGCCGCGCACCGCCTCGGCAATCGCCCTGATATGCGCCGGCGTGGTGCCGCAGCAGCCGCCGACCAGGTTGAGCAGGCCGTCGTGGGCGAAGCCGGCGATCACGCCGGCCATGTGCTCAGGCGTCTCGTCGTATTCGCCGAACGCGTTCGGCAGGCCGGCGTTCGGGTGCGTGCTGACGCAGCTTTCGGCCAGGCTGGCCAGCGTCTGCACGTGCGGGCGCAGGTCTTCGGCGCCGAGCGCGCAGTTGAAACCGACCGACAACGGGCGGGCGTGGCGTACCGAGTAGTAGAACGCCTCGGCGGTCTGCCCGGACAGGGTGCGGCCGGAGCGGTCGGTGATGGTGCCGGAGATCATCACTGGCACCTGTGCGCCGCGCTGGTGGAACAGCTCGGACAGCGCGAACAGCGCGGCCTTGGCGTTCAGCGTGTCGAAGATCGTCTCGACCATGATCACGTCGGCGCCGCCGTCGATCAGGCCACTGGCAGCCTCGGTGTAGTTCGTCGCCAGCTCCTCGAAGGTGACGTTGCGGAAGCCTGGGTCGTTGACGTCGGGCGACAGCGAGGCGGTGCGGCTGGTCGGGCCGAGCACGCCGATCACGAAGCGCGGCTGCTGCGGCGTTTTCGCGGTCATCGCGTCGCAGGCGGCGCGGGCCAGCTTCGCCCCTTCCAGATTCAGCTCGTGGGCCAGGTGCTGCAGCTTGTAGTCGGACTGGCTGATGCGGGTGGAGTTGAAGGTGTTGGTTTCGACCAGGTCGGCGCCGGCTTCCAGGTAGGCGTCGTGTACGCCGCGGATGATTTCCGGACGGGTCAGGGTGAGCAGGTCGTTGTTGCCCTTCAGGTCGCAGACCCCGGCATGCTCGTGCGAGTGGCCGTCGTGGCCGTGCTCAAAGCGCTCGCCGCGGAAGCCACCTTCGTCCAGCTCATGCGCCTGCAGCATGGTGCCCATGCCGCCATCGAGGATCAGGATGCGCTGGCGCAACGCCTGCTCCAGCAGAGCGACGCGGTCGGGATGGAGCCAGGGCAGGGTATTCATCGAACTTCCTTTGGTTGAACGGTGCAGCGGTGCTCAGGCGCTCTTGCGCGCCAGCAGGCTGATCACTTCGAAATGCGGCGCCTTGCGCTCGCGGCTGAGCCGGTTGCAGCTCAGCACGGCGAGGCCGGCGGCGCGCGCGTAGCCGTCGAGCTGTTCGCCGCTGAAGCCGAGGTTGCGGTGGTCGAACGGTTCGACCGCGGCGCGGTGGTCGTGCTGGCCCAGCGTCACGGCGAGCAGGCGGCCGCCGGGGCGCAGCAGGCGTGCGGCCTCGGCCACCGCCTGGGCGGGGTGCTCGGCGTAGGTCAGCGCGTGCAGCATCAGCACCAGGTCGAAGCGCTGTTCGCCCAGTTCCAGCGCATGCATGTCGCCCCGGACCACGCGTACGTTGGCAAATGCCTTCAGCCGCTTCGCGGCGGCTTCGACCACGCGCTCGCTGGAATCCACGCAGACGATCGAGTGCGCGTGCGGCGCCAGCAGCTCGGCGGTGATGCCGTCGCCGGAGGCAATGTCGAGCACGTCACCGGTCTCCAGCAGCTGCAGCAGCGAGCGTGCCAGCGTTTCCCAGGTGCGGCCCGGCGAGTAATGGCGCTCCATGTCGCCGGCCACGGTGTCGGCCCAGCCTTCCTCGCGCGCGCGGTTCGCCAGCACGCCGGGCAGCCGCACCGAGTCCTCGCGCAGCAGCGCGTCGTCGATGCTGGCGCGCAGCGAAGCGAGCAGGTCGTGCTGGGCCGCGTCGCCTTCGTTGTTGGCGCGGTAATAGGCCGACACGCCGGCGCGGCGGTCGCGCACCAGGCCGGCTTCCTTCAGCTTGGCCAGGTGGGTGGACACGCGCGGCTGCGCCAGGTGCAGCACTGCGGCCAGTTCGGCCACGGTGAGTTCCTCGTGTTCGAGCAGGGCCAGCAGGCGCACGCGGGTGGGGTCGGCCAGCAGGCGCAGCACGCTGGAAGCGGTGGCCAGATCCATTGGTTATCCCTGTATCGCGATACAAAGATGTATAGGCTAGGCCGGGCTTTGCCATGCGTCAAGCCGGCAGCGGCAAGCCGGCGTGCCATTTCCCGCTAAAATTGGAGGCTTGTTTGCCTGCAGGAGCCACCCGTGGATTTCCGTTTTACCGAAGACCAGTTGTCGATCCAGTCGATCGCCCGCGATTTTGCGCAAAAGCGCATCGTGCCGGTGGCGGCCGAGCTGGATGCGAAAGGCGAGTTCCCGCTGGAGAACATCCGCGAGATGGGCCAGCTCGGCCTGATGGGCATCGAGGTGCCGGAAGCCTACGGCGGCGCGGGCATGGACCCGATCGCCTACGTGCTGGCGATGATCGAGATCGCCGCGGCCGACGCTGCCACCGCGACCGTGATGTCGGTGAACAATTCGCTGTTCTGCAACGGCATCCTCAAGCACGGCAACGAGGAGCAGAAGCAGAAATTCGTGCGCGCGATCGCCACCGGCGAGGCGATCGGCGCCTATGCGCTGACCGAGCCGCAGTCCGGCTCCGACGCTTCGGCCATGCACACCCGCGCCACGAAGAGCGCGAACGGCGACTGGGTGATCAACGGCAAGAAGAGCTGGATCACCTCCGGCCCGGTGGCGCGCTACATCGTGCTGTTCGCCATCAGCACGCCAGGCATCGGCGCCAAGGGCGTGTCGGCCTTCATCGTCGATACCCAGTTGCCGGGCTTCCACGCCGGCAAGACCGAGCCGAAGCTCGGCATCCGCGCGTCGGCCACTTGCGAGATCGAGTTCACCGACTACGTGCTGCCGAAGGAAAACCTGCTCGGTGAAGAGGGCAAGGGTTTCTCGATCGCGATGGGCGTACTCGACGCCGGCCGCATCGGTATCGCTTCGCAGGCCGTCGGCATCGCCCGCGCTGCGTATGAGGCCACGCTGCAGTGGTCGCGCGACCGCAAGGCCTTCGGCCAGCCGATCGGCACGTTCCAGATGACGCAGTCGAAGATCGCCGACATGAAGTGCAAGCTCGATGCAGCGACCCTGCTTACCTTGCGCGCCGCGTGGACCAAGGGCGAGACCGAGAAGCACGGCGGCCGCTTCGGCACCGAGGCGGCGGTGGCCAAGCTCACCGCGTCCGAAGCGGCGATGTGGATCAGCCACCAGGCGGTGCAGATCCACGGCGGCATGGGCTATTCCAAGGAAATGCCGCTGGAGCGCTACTTCCGCGACGCCAAGATCACCGAGATCTACGAGGGCACCAGCGAGATCCAGCGGATGGTGATCGCGCGCGCCGAAACGGGATTGCGATAGAGCCGGGAATCGGAAGAGCGCCGCGCCGCGGCGCAATCTGGCTGATGGAAGTCCCGCGGCTTCCGATGGAAACAAAACGCCCCGGCTGATGCCGGGGCGTTTTTTTCTGGAGCTTGCAGGGGCGGGCTATTCCTGTTCCCGACTCCCTGTTGCCGGCCCTCAGTGCCCGCGGCGTGGGTCCGAATCGAACGTGTGCGGTCCATCCAGTACGGGCTTGGCCGGCGCGTTGCCATCCAGCTTGTCGCCAAGCAGGCGGCGCACGACCACGTAGAACACCGGAATCAGCAGCACGCCTAAGAAGGTGGCGAACAGCATGCCGCCGATCACGCCGGTGCCGATCGCATGGCGCGCGTTGGCGCCGGCGCCGCTGGAGATGAACAGCGGGAACACGCCGCCGATGAATGCGATCGAGGTCATCAGGATCGGCCGCAGTCGCAGCCTGGCTGCATCCACCACGGCTTCGCGCAAGGTGCGCCCCTGGCGCTGCTCGATCACCGCGAACTCCACGATCAGGATCGCGTTCTTCGCGGCCAGGCCCATCACCGTGATCACGCCGATCTTGAAGTAGATGTCGTCGGGGAGGCCGCGCAGCAGGGTGAACACCACCGCGCCCAGGATGCCCAGCGGCACCACCAGCAGCACCGATACCGGGATCGACCAGCTCTCGTACAGCGCCGTCAGGCACAGGAACACGATCAGTATCGACAGCACCATCAGCAGGATCGCTGCGTTGCCGGAGAGGATTTCCTGGTACGACTGGCCGGTCCAGTCATAGCCGAAGCCGCGGGGCAGGTCGTCGCTCACGATTTTCTGCATCGCGTTCATCGCCTCGCCCGAGGCATGCCCCGGCGCCGGCGAGCCGACGATCTCGACCGCCGAGTAGCCGTTGTAGCGGGTCAGCGAGGGTGACGATATCTGCCATTTCGCCTGCACCACGTTGGACAGCGGGATCATCTGCGGGGTGCCGTCGGTATGGGTCCGCGTGCTTGGCGTGAAGATGTGCTGCAGCGCATCCGGGCCCATCCGGTAGGCCGAGTCGGCCTGCATGATCACGCGCTTGACGCGACCGCCGTAGGAGAAGTCGTTGACGTACACCGGTGCCAGCATGAGGCTGATCGCGTTGTAGATGTCGCCCACCGACAGCCCCATCGACAGTGCCTGGGTGCGGTCCACGTCCAGGCGCAGTTGCGGCGCGTCCTCCAGACCGTTCGGTCGCACGCCGACCAGCAGCGGATTCTGGCTGGCCGCGCCAAGCAGGGTGTTGCGGGCGGCGGTGAGCGCGTCACGCCCGGCGCCGCCGCGGTCCTGCAGGTACATGTCGAAGCCGCCGAACTGGCCCAGACCCTGCACCGTCGGCACGTTGACGATGAAGATCTGCGCATCGCGCACCGACTGCACGGCCCCGTTCGCGCGCTGGATGAATTCCGCGGCCGTGACGCCGGGGTCGAAGGGCCGGGCCTTGCCCTCCCTGACCAGTTTCTCGTGCTGTTCCTGCGCGGCCTTCTGGTCCGGCGCCCAGCCGCGTTTGCCCCACGGCTTGAGCCGGATGAAAGCCATGCCCACGTTTTCACCCTGGCCGAGGAAGCTGAAGCCAGCGACCTGGATCACGCCATCGACGGCGGGGTCCTGCTTCAACACGGTGAGCATCTGTCCCATCGCCGCGTTGGTGCGCTGCAGGCTGGCGCCGGGCGGCAGCTGCACGATCGCCAGCGCGAAACCCTGGTCCTCTTCGGGCAGGAAGCTGCCGGGCAGGCGGGTGTACAGGAAGCCGGTCAGCACACTGATCAGCACGAACACCATCATCCAGCGCGGCGCGTGGTGCACGGCGCTGCCGATATGGCCGGTATAGGTGTGGGTGATCTTCCCGAACGCGGTGTTGAACCAGCGGAACACGAAGTTCTTCTTCTCCTCGTGGACCGGCGTCAGGAAGCTGGCGCACAGCGCCGGCGTGAACGACAGCGCGAGGAAGGCGGAGAACGCCACCGACATTGCGATGGTCAGTGCGAACTGCTTGTAGATCACGCCGGCGGCGCCTGGCTGGAATGCCGAGGGCACGAATACCGCAATCAGCACCACGGTGATGCCGACCACGGCGCCGGTGATCTGGCCCATCGCCTTCTTGGTGGCCTCCTTCGGCGACAGGCCTTCCTCGGTCATGATGCGTTCGACGTTCTCGATCACCACGATCGCGTCGTCGACCACGATGCCGATCGCCAGCACCATGCCGAACAGGGTCAGCTGGTTGATGGTGAAGCCGAGCAGCAGCATGCCGATGAAGGTGCCGAGCAGGGCCACCGGGATCACCAGGGTGGGAATGATGGTGGCGCGGATGTTCTGCAGGAAGATCAGCATCACCAGGAACACGAGGCCGATCGCCTCGATCAGCGTGTGCACCACCTCGTTGACCGACACCTTGACGAAGGTGGTGGAGTCGTACGGAGTGAACCAGCTCACGCCCTGCGGGAAGCTGCCGGCCAGCTCGTCCATCTTGCCGTGCACCGCGGTGGCCACGTCCAGCGCGTTGGCGCCGGGCAGCAGCTGGATCGCGAACGCCGCCACCGGGGCACCGTCGTAGGTGGTGTTGAAACCGTACACGCCGGCGCCGAAGCTGACCCGGGCCACGTCGCCGAGCTTGACCGTGGTGCCGTCGTTGTTGGCGCGCAGAATGATGTTCTCGAACTGCTCGGGCGTGGTGAAGCGGCCCTCGGTGGCCACGGTGACGCTGATGCCCTGGCCGTTCGCTGCCGGGTCGGAACCCAGCGAGCCGGCCGCGAACTGCACGTTCTGCGCGGTGACCGCGGCCAGCGCCTGGCTGGCCGACAGGCCGTAGCCTTGCAGTTTGTCCGGGTCCAGCCAGATGCGCATGGCGTACTCGCCGCCGAACTGCTGGGTGCTGCCGACGCCGGGCACGCGCGAGATCTGGTCGAGCACCTGCGACGCCACGATGTCGTTGAGGTGATTGCGGTCGATCTCGGGGTTGTCCGAGCGCAGTGCGACCACCTCGAGGAAGCCGGAGTTGGCCTTGGCCACCACCACGCCCTGCTTGGTCACCTCGGACGGCAGACGCGGAGTGGCGAGCGAAACCTTGTTCTGCACCTGCACCTGGGCGATGTCCGGGTTGGTGCCGTTCTCGAAGGTCAGCGTGATGCTGACGCGGCCACTGGAGCTGGACGAGGAGCTGAAGTACAGCAGGTGATCGATGCCGGTCAGCTGCTGCTCGATCACCTGGGTGACGTTCTTCTCGGTGGTGTCCGCGCTGGCGCCCGGGTAGACGGCGTTGACCACGACCGACGGCGGCGCGACCGACGGGTAGGATTCCACGCCCAGGTTGAGGATGGACAGCACGCCGCCCAGCGCGATCAGGATGGCCACCACCCACGCGAAGATCGGGCGGTCGATGAAGAAGCTCGGCATGGTCTTCGCTCCGTTACTTGCCGCTCGGGGCGGTGCCCGGCGCGTTGGTGGCGGAGGTCCCGTTGGCGGGTGCGGGCTTCCACGGGCTGGGCTTGGCCGGCGCGCCGTCCTTCACCTTCTGCAACCCGGACACGATGAGCTGGTCGCCGGCGGCGAGGCCGTCGCTGACGATCCAGTTGCCGTCGCGCATATCGGTGGTGGTGACGTTCTTGCGCTTGACGTTGCCGTCCTTGCCGATCGTCATCACGTAGGTGCCGCCGGTGTCGCGTTGCACCGCCTGCTGCGGAACGACGAACACCTTGTGCTGCTGGCCGAGGTTGGCTTTCAGCGTCACGTACATGCCCGGCAGCAGGCCGTGTTTCGGGTTCGGCACCACCGCACGCAGATTGACCGAGCCGGTGGCCGGATTGACCGCGATGTCGGAGAAGTCCAGCACGCCCGGCTCGCCGTAGGCGCTGCCGTCGGGCAGGGTGATCTGCACGCTGGCCTTGTCCTGTTCGGCCAGGGTGACGTTGCCGCTGCTCTGCGCGCGGCGCATCTGTTCCAGTGAATCCACGCTCATGGTGAAGTTCACGTACATCGGGTCGATCTGGTCGACCGTGGTGAGCAGGGTGGCCTCGCCATTGCCGACCAGCGCGCCCTCGGTGACCTGCTGCTGGCCGGCGCGGCCAGCGATCGGTGCGCTGACGCTGGCGTAGCCGAGGTTGATGCGCGCGCTCTGCACGTTCGCCTGCGCAGCCTGCACCGCGGCGGCGGCGCTGCGCTCGGCGGCCAGGGCGTTGTCCAGGTCCGACTTGGACACGTAGCCCTTGGGCGCCAGCTCGCGCACGCGCGCGGCGGTGATCTTGTTGTTGGTGTATGTGGCCTGGGCCTGGGCCAGCGAGGCCTGGGCCGCGTTCAGCGTGGCCTTCAGCGGGGCCGGGTCGATCTGAAACAGCAACTGGCCCTGCTTGACGTTGGTGCCTTCGTCGTAGGCGCGCTTGAGCAACACGCCGGCCACGCGAGCGCGCACGTCGGCGCTGCGGTAGGCCGACAGCCGGCCGACCAGGTTCCTGGTCAGCGGCGAGTTTTGCGGCTGCACCTGGATCACGCCGACTTCCGGCGGCGGCATCTGTGGCGGCCCCTGCTCCTTGCCTTTGCCGCAGGCGGCCAGCGCCAGCAGGCTCAGGCACAACAAGGGTGTGCTCAGTGATGAGGACTTCATGGGAGCTCCAGGACTTGCTTGAACGGGGAAGGGATGACGCCGAAGCGCACTGCAGCGTTGCCGCGATCGGGATACTGCATCGTGCTTCGTGTGTCTTGTGCCAAAGGCTGGCCCGGTTGCCGACGGTCGCGGCCCGAGACCACGTCACCGCTCCGCGAAGCACCATGCCAGGCGGGTTGCGGGTCAGACTATACCGATCAGTTTACATTTTATGGGTTTCTCAAATCTAGTCATTGACAAGCGGCATGCCGATCTGGACACGTGCCGCCCTCCGCCATCGATCTGGCGCGTGCAGAACCTGCGTCGGACATCGCCGGCATCCGGAGTTTCCCGCGGTGCGTCGTGCGTCGATGCAGCGCGCTGCACCTTGCCGAAAATCCGTCGCGACCGGCATGGAACCATGCGTGCGGGCATGGTCCCGCGCGGGCTGCGCGGCTGGATTCGCCTTCCTTCGCGGCGTATCCTTCCAAGGCTTTTTACCTGCCTCACCCATCATCGTCTCCACCAATCAGAAGATGCCATGAATGCGACCCCTGCGGCGAACGATTCTTCCCTTCCGTCGGTAGTACTTGCAGAGCTGAAAAAGGGCGGTTTTTCGCCCGAGCGCCTGAACGAGGCGCAGGTTTTCTGCGAGGCTTTCTTTGCACGTATCGGGGGCGGCGACGCGCATCTGCACACACCGGTGCAATGGGCGGCGCTGGTCGGCAGCCTGCTCGAGTTCATGCAACAACGCCGCAGCGGTCATGCCAGCGTGCGCGTGCTCAGTGCGGCGGACGTGCATGCCGGCCGCAGCCTGCTGCAGATCGTCACCGACGACATGCCGTTCCTGGTCGACACGGTCAGCATGATCGTCTCGACGAAGCTGCAGATCCATGCGGTGATCCACCCGGTGCTGATGGTGGCGCGCGACGCCTCCGGCAAGCTGCTGGGCCTCGGCGGCAACGCCGGCAGCGCCGAATCGCTGATGCATTTCGAGATCGACCGGGTGGCCGACGCGGCCGAGCAGGCGCAGCTGGAAGCGCAGGTCGCCGCTGCACTGGACGATGTGCGCGCGGCGGTGGGCGACTGGTCGGTGATGCGCGACAAGGCGCTGGCGATCGCCAACGAACTGCCACATCGCAAGCTGCCGCTGGACGCGGCCTCGGTGCAGGAAGCCAGCGAGTTCATGCGCTGGATCGCGGCCGACAACTTCACTTTCCTCGGCTACCGCGAATATGAAGTCGCCGACGCGGATGGCGACCGCGTGCTGCGTGCGGTCGATGCATCCGGCCTGGGCATCCTGCGCAAGAGCGAGCGCTCGATGGCGCCGCGCTCGCTGCGCACGCTCGCCGCCAGTGAACTGCCGCAATCCGGCGCCACCGACGCGATCATCCTGACCAAGACCAACGCGCGCTCGCAGGTGCACCGCACCGGCTACATGGATTACATCGGCGTGCTGCAGTTCGGCGCCGACGGCCGCGCCGTGGCCGAGCAGCGTTTCCTGGGCCTGTTCTCCTCCAACGCCTACATGGCCCGCCCGCAGGAAGTGCCGCTGGTGCGGCAAAAGGTGGAGGCCGTGCTGGCACGCTCGGGCCTCAAGCGCGACTCGTATTCCGGCAAGTCGCTGCGCAACGTGCTGGAAACGCTGCCGCGCGAAGAGCTGCTGCAGAGTACCGGGGACGAGCTGTTCGCCACCGCGATGGGCATCCTCGAGTTGCGCCAGCGCGCGCGCACGCGGCTGTTCATTCGCCGCGACCGTTACGGCCGCTTCTTCACCTGCATGGTGTTCGTGCCGCGCGACCGTTTCAACACCTCGGTGCGCGAACGCATCGAGGCGCTGCTGGGTTCGGCGCTGCACGTCGAGCAGAGCGATTCCTCGGTGCAGATGGGCGAGGCCGCGCTGGCGCGGCTGACCATCGTGCTGCGGCCGAAGATCGGCGACCAGCCCGTGTACGACCTCGCCGAACTGGAGCGCGGTGTCGCCGGCATCGTGCGCAACTGGCACGACGAGGTGCGCGACGCGCTGGTACAACTGCGCGACGAACATGAAGGCGTGGTGCTGGCCAACCGCTACGCGCGAGCGTTGCCGGCCGGCTACGTCGAGGACGTGAGCCCGGCGGTGGCCGCCGAGGACGTCCACCAGCTGTCGCAGCTGGCCGGTGACAACGCGTTGCGGATGTCGTTCTACCACCCGCCGAAGGAGCCGGAGACGCTGCGCTTCAAGGTCTACCGTTCGGGCGGCGACATCGCGCTGTCCGAGGTGCTGCCGCAACTGGAGAACCTCGGCCTGCGCGTGCTCACCGAGCATGTCTACGACATTCCCGGCGAGGCGCCGCTGTCGATCCAGGATTTCGAGGTGCAGCCGGTCGGCCAGCTCACCTTCAGCGTGGAGCAGGTCGGCGCGCTGTTCGAGGATGCGTTCGAGCAGATCTGGCGCGGCAACGCCGAGAACGACGGCTTCAACCGGCTGGTGCTGGGCGCCAAGCTGAGCTGGCGCCAGGTGGCGATGCTGCGCGGCTACTGCAAGTACCTGCTGCAGACCGGTGCCACCTTCTCGCAGTCGTACATGGAAGAAACCCTGGGCCGCTATCCGGCGATTGCCGGCCTGCTGGTGGAACTGTTCCTGGCCAAGTTCGACCCGCGCCGCGAGGTGCTTTCCGCCGACGAGCTGAAGGCCGCCGGCGCGACCCTGGCTGCCGAGATGCTGGCGCTGATCCCGGCCAACGTGCAGGCTGCGCAGCCTGGCCTGATCGCCGACCTGGGCGCGGCGCTGGCGAAGCCGCGCGACGAACAGATCCAGGCCGTGGAGCACGCGATCGGCATCCTGCTGGAGAACGTGGCCAGCCTCGACGAGGACCGCATCCTGCGCGGCTTCGTGAAGCTGATCCGCGCCACCCTGCGCACCAGCTTCTTCCAGCAGTGGAACGGCGCGTACCGCGACTACATCAGCTACAAGCTCGACTCGCACATGCTGCCCGACCTGCCCAAGCCGGTGCCGTACCGCGAGATCTGGGTATGCGCCCCGCGCGTCGAGGGCATCCACCTGCGCTTTGGCGCGGTGGCGCGCGGCGGCCTGCGCTGGTCCGACCGGCGCGAGGATTTCCGCACCGAGGTGCTGGGCCTGGTCAAGGCGCAGATGGTCAAGAACACGGTGATCGTGCCGGTCGGTTCCAAGGGCGGCTTCTTCGTCAAGAAGGCGCCGGTCGGCGGTGACCGCGATGCGCAGCTGGCCGAGGGCATCGCCTGCTACCGCCTGTTCATCAACGGCCTGCTCGACATCACCGACAACCTGGCCGACGGCAAGGTGGTGCACCCGCACGACGTGGTGCGCCACGACGCGGACGACCCCTACCTGGTGGTGGCCGCCGACAAGGGCACCGCCACCTTCTCCGACATCGCCAATGCGATCTCGATCGAGCACAACTACTGGCTCGGCGACGCGTTCGCTTCCGGCGGTTCGCACGGCTACGACCACAAGGGCATGGGCATCACTGCCAAGGGTGCGTGGGAGTCGGTCAAGCGCCACTTCCGCTCGCTCAATCGCGACAGCCAGAGCCAGGACTTCACCTGCGTCGGTATCGGCGACATGTCCGGCGACGTGTTCGGCAACGGCATGCTGCTGTCCGAACACATCCGGCTGGTGGCCGCGTTCGACCATCGCCACGTGTTCCTCGACCCGAACCCGGATGCGGCGCGCACCTTCGTCGAGCGCCAGCGCATGTTCAAGGTGCCGCGCTCGAGCTGGGACGACTACGACAAGTCGCTGATCTCCGCCGGTGGCGGCGTGTACCCGCGCAGCGCCAAGTCGATCCCGGTCTCGCCGGAAGTGCGCGCGGTGCTGGGCCTGAAGCCCGACGTCGAGCACTTGGCGCCGACCGATCTGCTCAGCGCGATCCTGAAGGCGCCGGTGGACCTGATCTTCAACGGCGGCATCGGCACCTACATCAAGTCGTCCGCCGAAACGCATGCCGACGTGGGCGACCGCGCCAACAACGCGCTGCGCATCAACGGCGCCGACGTGCGCGCGAAGATCATCGGCGAGGGCGGCAACCTGGGCATGACCCAGAAGGGCCGCATCGAGGCGGCGCAGCACGGCGTGCTGCTGAACACCGACTTCATCGACAACTCCGCCGGCGTGGACACCTCCGACCATGAGGTGAACATCAAGATCCTGCTCAACGACGCCGTGCAGCGCGGCGAGCTGAGCTTCGACGCGCGCAACACGCAGCTCGCCGCGATGACCGACGAGGTGGGCCAGCTGGTGCTGTGGGACAACTACCGGCAGAACCAGGCGATCACCCTGATGGAGCAGCAGTCGGTTGGCCGCATCGGCTCGATGGCGCACTTCATCCGCACGCTGGAGGCCGAGGGCACACTCGATCGCCAGGTCGAGAACCTGCCCAGCGAGGCCGAGCTGACCGAGCGCAAGAGCCGCGGGTTGGGCCTGACCCGGCCGGAGCTGGCGGTGCTGCTGTCCTACGACAAGATCCGCCTGTTCCAGCAACTGCTGGATTCGGATGTGCCGGAAGACCCGTACCTGTCGAAGGAACTGGTGCGCTACTTCCCCACGCCGCTGCACGAGAAGTACGCCACACACATGCAGCGCCACCGGTTGAAGCGCGAGATCATCGCCACCGCGGTGACCAACTCCACGATCAACCGCATGGGCGCCACCTTCATGATGCGCATGCAGGAGGACACCGGACAGGGCCCGGCGGCGATCGCCAAGGCCTACACCGCGGCACGCGAGATCCTCGAAGCACGCGAACTGTGGGCACAGATCGAGGCGCTGGACGCCAAGGTTGCCGAGGACACCCAGATCGACGCGATCAAGCAGATCTGGTCGCTGCTGCGGCACCTGACCCGCTGGCTGCTGAACCGTCCGGGTGGCTCGCTGGACATCGCCGCCAACGTCGAACGCTACCAGGCTGGCGTGTCGACCCTGCGCAAGGCGTTGCCGGAGGTATTGACGCCGACCGGCAAGGGCGATTTCTCCTCCAGCCAGGAGAAGTGGGCAGGCCTGGGCCTGCCGGCGGAACTGGCGCTGCGGATGGCCCGCATGCCGGAGCTGCGCGCCGCACTGGACATGGTCGAGGTGAGCCAGCTGAGCGGCCAGCCGATCGAGAAGGTCGCCGGCGTGTTCTTCGAACTGGGCGAGGCGCTGGACCTGGAATGGCTGCGCGACCAGATCGAGGCACTG
Source organism: Rhodanobacter thiooxydans (assembly GCF_030291135.1). Lineage (NCBI taxonomy): Bacteria > Pseudomonadati > Pseudomonadota > Gammaproteobacteria > Lysobacterales > Rhodanobacteraceae > Rhodanobacter > Rhodanobacter thiooxydans. The sequence continues at coordinate 1,362,300 of NZ_CP127409.1, forward strand.
CCGGTGGAAGGCCATTGGCATGCGCAGGCTCGCGGTTCGCTGCTGGATGAGCTCAACCACCAGCACCGGGCGCTGGCGCAGCAGGTGCTGAGCCTCGGCGGCGGCAGCAAGGATGTCTCGCCGGTGCAGGCTTGGCTGCAGCGTGACGACGCCACGCTGCAGTACACCCGCGGCATGCTGGCCGAGATCCTCACCCAGAACGCCGACTACCCGATCGCCTCGGTTGCGGTGCGGCGGCTGGCCCAGCTGGCGCAGGTGCCGGTCTGAGCCTGCGGCGAGGCGTTTCCGCGGCGTGACTCTACATCCGCCCTCCTGCGTGCCGGGAGGGCGGATACATGCCTGAAGATCGGAGTAGGGCGCAGCCATCGCTCTGTCGTACTCTTGGCGCGTCTTCCGCCAACCGGGGTTTCCGATGCGCTTTGCCTTCGTCGCCAGTGAGGTCAGCGTCGCGCAGCAGGCCTGGCGCAGGTTGGTGGAACGCTACGGCGATGTGCCGCCGGAGCAGGCCGAGCTGATCGTGGCGCTGGGTGGCGACGGCTTCATGCTGCGCACCCTGCACGCGTACCACGCGCTGGAACTGCCGGTGTACGGCATGAAGCTGGGCCGGGTCGGTTTCCTGATGAACAAGCACAAGCTCGACGGACTGCCGGAGCGGATCGCGCGCGCACATGCGGCGACACTGTTTCCGCTGCAGATGGAGGTCACCGACGTGGCCGGTAACCAGCACAGCGCGCTGGCCTTCAACGAGGTCTCGCTGTTGCGCCAGAGCAACCAGGCCGCCCACCTGGAGGTGCAACTGAACGACACCGTGAAGCTGCCGAACCTGGTCTGCGACGGCATCATGGTGGCTACGCCTGCCGGCTCCACCGCCTACAACCTGTCCGCACATGGGCCGATCCTGCCGCTGGACGCGAATGTGCTGGCGCTCACCCCGATCAGCCCGTTCCGCCCGCGCCGCTGGCGCGGCGCGATCCTGCCGCATCGCACCGAGGTGATCCTGCGCGTGCTCGATCCGGGCAAGCGCCCGGTCAGCGCCACCGCCGATTTCCATGAGGTACGCGACGTGCGCACGGTGGCGATCCGTCAGTCCGGCGGTCAGGGCGTGCGGCTGCTGTTCGATCCCGAGCACAACCTGGAGCAGCGCATCCTCGACGAGCAGTTCGCGGCGGAATGAATCTGGCTGCGTGCTAGATTGACCGGTAGCGACTTTTCGCCGACAACTTCCGTCCTGTCCCGTGAACACGTCTGTTTCGTCTCCCGATGTCCATGATCCCGCTGCCGTCGGCGACAACCGGCTGGTGGTCGCGATTTCCTCGCGCGCGCTGTTCGACCTCGGCGACAGCCACGCGCTGTTCGAACGCGAGGGCCTCGATGCCTACCGCTCGTTCCAGATCAAGCACGAAGACGAGATCCTGCAGCCTGGCGTGGCGTTTCCGCTGGTGCAGAAGCTGCTCGGGCTGAACAAGCTGGCCGGCGACGTGCCGCCGGTGGAGGTGATCCTGCTGTCGCGCAATTCCGGCGACACCGGGCTGCGCATCTTCAATGCGATCCAGCACTACGGCCTGGAGATCAGCCGCGCCGCGTTCACCAGCGGCGCGCCCACCTCCGATTACATTGCGCCGTTCCGGGCCGACCTGTTCCTCTCCGCCAACGCCGAGGACGTCGGCCGCGCGCTGGCCGCCGGCGTGGCCGCGGCCACCATCCTGCCCAGCGTTGCGCCACCGCGCATGAGCGAGCAGTTGCGCATCGCCTTCGACGGCGACGCCGTGATCTTCGGCGACGAGGGCGAGCGCGTCTCGCGCGAGGAAGGGCTGGAGGCCTTCCACCGCAACGAGACCGAGCATGCCGCCGAGCCGCTGTCGGTGGGCCCGTTCCGCGGCTTCCTCACCGCGCTGCATCATCTGCAAACGGCGTTCCCGGCGGAGGACTCGCCGATCCGCACCGCACTGGTCACCGCCCGTTCCGCCCCCGCGCACAAGCGGGTGATCCTCACCTTGCGCAAGTGGGGCGTGCGCATCGACGAGGCGCTGTTCCTCGGCGGCCGTGACAAGGGTCCGTTCCTCGATGCGTTTGGCGCGGACATCTTCTTCGACGATTCGCCGGCCAACGTGGAGTCCGCGCGCAAGCACGTGGCGACCGGGCACGTGCCGCACGGGGTCAGCAACCGCTGAGTCGGCGCGGGCCGGGTGGTCAGATCATCCGGATCCGCCTCCACCAGTGCGTCACCTGTTCCTCGCGCACGAAGGTGAACAACCCTGCACCGAGGATGATCGCGATGCCGATCGCCATCGGCCAGTCCAGCGGGTCGTGGAACAGCACATAACCGAACAGCACGGCCCACAGCATCTGGCTGTACTGGGTCGGCGCGACGTGGTTGGCGGGCGCCTTCTGCGTGGCCAGCATCAGCAGCACGGAGCCGAGCGCGGCGAGCAGGCCGTAGCCGAGCAGGAGCAGCCACTGGTCGAAATCCGGCCAGCGGAAATTGGCCAGCATCATCAATCCGGCGACCAGCATCGAGCCGATCATGCCGGCGCCATACAGCGTCACCCGCTTCTCGTGCGCGCCGGACAGGCGCAGCGCGATCATCGAGACGGCGCCGGAAAGCCCGCATACGGTGGCTGCCAGGTGGCCGATGCCGAGCGCGCGAAAACCGGGTCGCAGCACCACCAGCACGCCGATGAAGCCCGCCACCACGGCTGACCAGCGGCGCCAGCCGACGTGCTCCTTCAGCACCAGCACCGACAGGATGGTGACGAAGATCGGTAGCAGGAAGATCAGCACGAACGCCTCCGCCATCGGCAGCGCGGTGAAGGCGACCACTGCCGCGATGCTGCCGACCGCGCTGGCGGCGGCACGCACCAGCCACAAGCCCTGGCGCTGCGCCAGCACCACGTCGCGCCAGCGGGCGTCGGCACCCTTGATGAACGGCAGTGCGGTAAGGCCCAGCGCGGCACCGAAGAAAACCGCCTCGTACGCCGGCAGCGAGCCGCGCAGCGATTTCACGAACGCATCGCTGATGGCGAACGCGGCGAAGGCCATGAAGCCGAGCAGGACACCTTTGAACATGGGGTTTCCGTGGGAAAACGTGAAGCGGGGGAGGAGACCGGAAGATGGGGCCGGGCAGGGCGAGGCCCAACGCGGGCCGTACGCGTCCGTCGGGTAGACGGCGGCCTGTGCGGCTACTTGGCACGCGCTACAATACCGGCTTTTACGCGCCCTCTCCGGAGCTTCCATGGCTGTCAGTCTGAATCCGCTCGATCTGTACGACGTCCGCTCGCTGCTCACCGACGAGGAGCGCATGGTGCAGGACACCGTCGGACGCTTCGTCGACGAGCGCGTGCTGCCGATCATCGGCGACTGCTTCGACCAGGGCCGTTTCCCGAAGGAACTGGTGCCCGAGATCGCCAGCCTCGGCCTGCTCGGCGCCACCATTCCCGAGAAGTACGGCTGCGCCGGCATGAACGGCGTGAGCTACGGCCTGATCTGCCAGGAGCTGGAGCGCGGCGACTCGGGCCTGCGCAGCTTCGCCTCGGTGCAGAGCTCGCTGTGCATGTACCCGATCTACGCCTACGGCAGCGAGGAGCAGAGGCTGCACTACCTGCCGCAGATGGCGGCGGGCGAGGTGATCGGCTGCTTCGGCCTGACCGAGCCGCACGGCGGCTCCGATCCGGCCAACATGAAGACGAACGCGAAGAAGGACGGCGGCGACTGGGTCATCAACGGCGCCAAGATGTGGATCACCAACGGCAACCTGGCGCACATCGCGATCGTGTGGGCGCAGACCGCGGACGGCATCCAGGGCTTCATCGTGCCCACCGACACCAAGGGCTTCACCGCACAGGAAGTGCACAAGAAGATGAGCCTGCGCGCCTCGGTCACCAGCGCGCTGTTCTTCGACAACGTGCGCGTGCCGGACAGTGCACGGTTGCCGAACGTGAAGGGCCTCAAGGGTCCGCTGGGCTGCCTGACCCAGGCGCGCTACGGCATTACCTGGGGCCCGATCGGCGCGGCGCAGGCCTGCCTGAAGGAAGTGCTCGACTACACCGCCGAACGCATCCTGTTCGGCCGCCCGCTGGCTTCGAACCAGGCGATCCAGCTGAAGCTGGCCGACATGGCCCGGCGCATCACCACCGCCCAGTTGCTGTCGCTGCAGCTCGGCCGGCTGAAGGACGCCGGCAAGATGCAGCCGACCCAGGTCTCGCTGGCCAAGTGGAACAACTGCCGCATGGCGATCGACATCGCGCGCCAGTGCCGCGACATCCTCGGCGGCGCCGGCATCACCACCGAGCACGGCGCGATCCGCCATGCGTTGAATCTGGAATCGGTGATCACCTACGAGGGCACCGAGACCGTGCACGAGCTGGTGGTGGGCCGCGAGCTGACCGGCATCAACGCGTTCTGAGAGGCATCATTCCCGCCTTGGCGGGAGTGACGCTCAGAGAGCCCATGCCATCGGCGGGAGCAGCGACTTGAGTAGCCAGGCATTGAACGTCTCGGATCTTCGCATCGAAACCGATCGACTGATCCTGCGTCCGCCGCGCATCGAGGACTTCGACGCCTACGCGGCCAACATGGCCGACGCCGAGGCTGCCCGCTTCATCGGCGGGCAGCAGGCGCGCGCCACCGCGTGGCGCGGTTTCCTGTCGCTGGCCGGGGCGTGGTCGATCCAGGGTTTCGCGATGTTCTCGGTGATCGAGAAAAGCAGCGGCCAGTGGGTCGGTCGGCTCGGCCCCTGGCATCCGGTCGACTGGCCAGGCACCGAGGTGGGCTGGGGCCTGGCGCGCGACGCGTGGGGCAAGGGTTATGCGCTGGAAGGCTGTGTCGCCGCGATCGACTGGACGTTCGATCAGCTGGGCTGGAGCGAGATGATCCATTCGATCCATCCGGACAACCACGCCTCACAGGTGCTGGCGCAGCGGCTGGGTTCGACCTGCCGCGGCCCGGGCAAGCTGCCCGCGCCGTACGAGGATTCCCCCACCGAGATCTGGGTGCAGACGCGCGAACAGTGGCGCCGGCGTCGCGCATGAGCCACCTCTCGCCCGCGCTATACGCCACCCTGGCCGAGATCGTGCCCGAGCTGCACGTGCATTGCGTCGATCCGTGGTGCCTGATCGGGAGCACCGCGGCGCTGCTGCTCGGCGCTCAGACCAGCGCCGCGGATGTGGACGTGCTGACCTCGCGCGCCGACGCCGAGGCGTTGATGGCGCATTGGGCACCGCAGCGCGAGCCCGCATTCACGCCGCCGGACGCCGACCGGTTCCGTTCGCACTTCGCCCGCTTCCGCTTCCCCGGCGCGCCGGTCGAGGTGATGGGTGGGCTTGAGCTTCATGCCGACGATCGTTGGCAGCCGGTGCTGCCGGGGAAACTCGTGCTGGCCGGTGTGAATGGCCTGGCCGTGCCGGTGCCGTCGGTCGAAGACCAGATCCGGCTTTGCGAAAGCTTCGGGCGTCCCAAGGATCTGCAGCGCGCCGCGCTGCTGAAACAGCTGGGTGGGGAAAGGCCATGATCACCATCTACGGCATGCGCGCTTCCGGCAACTGCTACAAGCTGCAATTGCTGCTGGAACAGCTGGGCCGTGACTACCGCTGGGTCGACGTGGACAGTGCCGGTGGCGAGACGCGCACGCCGGCCTACTTGGCGAAGAACCCGAACGGCAAGGTGCCGCTGCTGGAACTGGAGGACGGCCGCCGGCTGGCCGAGTCCGACGCGATCCTGTGCTATCTCGCCGAAGGCAGCGCCTTTTGGCCGAATGGATCCGGGCCCGAGGATGCCTGGCTGCGCGCGCAGACGCTGCAGTGGCTGTTCTTCGAGCAGTACAGCCACGAGCCGTGCATCGCGGTGGCGCGCTTCATCCGCGGCTGGCTGCCGCCCGACCATCCGCGCCAGGCCGAGATTCCGGCGCTGCTGCAGAAGGGCGCGCAGGTGCTGGCGGTGATGGAGCAACACCTGGCCGGGCACGACTGGTTCGTGGGCGAGTGCTACGGCATCGCCGACATCGCGCTGTACGCGTACACCCATTGCGCCGGCGACGGCGGCTTCGAGCTGTCTGCCTTCCCGAACATCCGTGACTGGCTGGCCCGCGTGCGTGCCCAGCCCGGCCACACCCCGATGCAACATTGACCCCTGCCACCTTGCCGAAGACCGCCATGTCCATTCCGTTCTCCCTCAGCGCCCGCCACAAGGGCTTCAACCGTGCCGAGATCGTCGACCAGAACTTCATCGAGTTCGTGCAGCTGTGGCAGGGCGACGTGCGCGCCGCGCCGCGCGACGGCGAGGCGGTGCTGCCGGACAGCGCGCTGGACGCGCGCGGTTTCCGCGAGCTGCTGGAATCGCAACTGATCTCGCGCCACCTCGACCTGATGGCACGCGTGCTGCGCGTGCAGAACAAGGTGTTCTACACGATCGGCTCCAGCGGCCACGAGGGCAACGCGATGGTGGCGCGACTGACCCGCCACACCGATCCGGCCTTCCTGCACTACCGCTCCGGCGGTTTCATGGCCGAACGTTTCCGCAAGATCCCGGGCATGGACCCGGTGATGGATTCGGCGCTGTCCTTCGCCGCCAGCAAGGACGACCCGGCCTCCGGCGGCCGCCACAAGGTGTGGGGCAGCAAGCCGCTGTGGGTGCTGCCGCAAACCTCGACGATCGCCTCGCACCTGCCCAAGGCGCTGGGCACCGCGGTGGCGATCGAGCAGGCACGGCGCATCGGCCATCAACTGCCGATTCCCGACGACAGCATCACGATCTGCTCGTTCGGCGACGCCTCCAGCAACCACGCCACCGCGCAGACCGCGTTCAACACCGCGGCGTGGACGGCGTACCAGAAGCTGCCCGCACCGGTGCTGTTCGTGTGCGAGGACAACGGCATCGGCATCTCGGTGAAGACGCCGACCGGCTGGGTCGCCAACAACTACCAGCATCGCGCCAACCTCGACTACTTTTTCGCCGACGGTCTGGATCTCGCCGAAGGCTATGCCCAGGTGCAGCGCGCGGTGGAGCATTGCCGCAGCACGCGCCGGCCGACCTTCCTGCACCTCAAGACCACCCGCGTGATGGGCCATGCCGGCACCGATTTCGAGATCGAGTGGCGCAGCATCGAGGAACTCTTTGCGGTCGAATGCTCCGATCCGTTGCTGCGCTCGGCCGAGATTGCGCTGGAGTCCGGCCTGTACTCGAAAGACGAATTGCTGGCTCTGTACGAGGCCACCCGCAAGCGCTGCTTCGCCGCTGCCGAGGATGCGGATTCGCGCCATCGGTTGACCTCGCTGGACGACGTGATGAAACCGCTGGCGCCATACACGCCGGCCGCGGTGAAAGCCGAGGCCACGCGCGCCGACTACGCGGAGAAGCGTCTGGCCGTGTTCGGCGGCGAGGCGAAGCTGCCGGAGAAACTGCCGCCGCGGCACCTGGCGATCCAGATCGGCCAGGCCCTGCACGACTTGCTGGCGAAGTATCCCGAGGCGCTGCTGTTCGGCGAGGACGTGGCGCAGAAGGGCGGCGTGTACACTGTCACCAAGGGTCTCAACAAGACCTTCAAGGGCAGCCGCGTGTTCAACACGCTGCTGGACGAGACGATGATCCTGGGCCTGGCCCAGGGCTACGCCAACATGGGCATGCTGCCGATCCCGGAGATCCAGTACCTGGCGTACTTCCACAACGCCTGCGACCAGATCCGCGGCGAGGCGGCATCGCTGCAGTTTTTCTCCAACGGCCAGTACCGCAATCCGATGGTGATGCGGGTGGCTTCGCTGGGTTACCAGAAAGGCTTCGGCGGCCACTTCCACAACGACAACTCGATCACCGCGCTGCGCGACATTCCCGGCCTGGTGGTCGGCTGCCCCAGCCGCGGCGACGACGCGGCGATGATGCTGCGCACGCTGATGGCGCTGGCGAAAGTCGATGGTCGCGTGTGCGCCTTCCTCGAACCGATCGCGCTGTACATGACCAAGGACCTGTACGAGGCCGGCGACGGCCAGTGGCAGTTCGACTACCCGGCGCCGGACCAGGCGATGACGCTGGGCGAGGGCCGTATCTACCACGAGGCAGCCAACGACCTGGTGGTGTTCACCTTCGGCAACGGCGTGCCGATGGCGCTGCGTGCAGCGCGCACGATCGAAAAGGAACTGGGCTGGCAGGTGCGCGTGATCGACCTGCGCTGGCTGGCACCGCTCAACGACGCCTTCATCGCAGCGCAGGCACGGACGGCCAAACGCATTCTCGTACTGGACGAAGGCCGCAAGAGCGCGGGCGTGGGCGAGGGCGTGATCACCGCGATCGTTGAAGGCGGCTGCGGCGCCACGCCGCTGCACCGTGTGGTCGGCGCCGACACCTTCACCCCGCTGGCCGGAGCGGCACTGCTGGTGCTGCCGGGCGAGGCCGATGTGGTGGCCGCGGCACGCGGGCTGGCGGCAGGCTGAACGCGGCCGGCTTCAGCGCCGGCCCTTGTCTCAGCGCTTGTGCTTCTCCACCACGTGCAGGTGCGGGCCGGTGCGCGGGGTCAGGCTGTCGGCGTGCAGGCAGACCCGGTTGCGGCCGCCGAGCTTGGCGTCGTACATCGCCTGGTCGGCGCGATCCACCAGCGATTCCACGTCGTCGCCTTCCCGGCGCATGGCAATGCCAATGCTGATGCTGAGCAGCAGCGATTCCTCGCTGATGGGTATCTCCAGCCGGTGCACGCGCCGGCACAGGCGGGTCGCCACCTGCATGGCCAGCTGCGCCGGGGTGCCGTCGAGCAAGGCAACGAACTCCTCGCCGCCGTAGCGGCCGAGCAGGTCGGTGGGGCGCAGCTCGGTGGCCAGTGCCTTGGCCACGGCGACCAGCGCGCGGTCGCCGGCGTTGTGGCCCTGGCGATCGTTCAGCAGCTTGAAATGATCGAGGTCGAGGAACAGCAGCGCGACCGGTCGCGGCGGCCCGCTCGACAGCAGGGCACTGGCGCGCTCGCTCCAGGCGCGGCGGTTGAACACGTTGGTGAGCGCGTCATGGTCGGCCAGCACCCGCACGATGTCGCGGTCATGGCGCAGCCGGAGCGCACGGTCAGCCAGGCCGATCGACAGCACCACCGCCTCGAACGCGCCGCCGACCAGGCTGGCGTCGTTGAGCCAGTCCAGTTGCGGCAGCGCGCCGCCGACCTGGGCGCTGGTCAGTGCGGTGAGCAGCAGCAGCGGCGTCCAGCCGGCCAGGAAAAACCACGCCTGGCGCGAACCGCGCGCCGCGGCGACGAGGGCGGCTGCCAGCAGCAGCAGGGCACCGATCATCAGCAGCGGGTTGAGCAGGAGCTGGGCCACTTCGACCAGCAACGGGATCCGGCTGCAACGCATCAGCACCAGCTGGATCATGCCGACCGCCAGCGCCATGATCGGCACCCGCAACAACGGGGCGTAACGCTTCAACTCGCAGAACCGCATCATGAACAGCGAGGCGAACGCGACCGACAGCGCCACGGCGGCCGAACCGGCCAGCAAGGCCATGCCCGACAGCCACTGCCACTCCATCGGATGGAACACGAAGCCGGTCTGGATGCCCTGGATCAGCGCGTAGCAGAGCACGTAGCCGGCGTACCACGCGTAGGTGACGTCGCGCAGCATCAGCGCGAAGCACAATGCCATCAGCACCATCGCCAGCATCACCGCGAAGCAGGCGCTGGCCAGCACCAGCCATTGCGCGTCGTTCCGCGCGTACTCGTTCCAGGGTTCCAGGTGGAAGCGCACCGGCGCGCTGAGCGTCTGCGCCGGCTCGAACCTCAGCAGGATCGGCACCGACGCGGCCATGCCAGCCGGCAGCTGCCAGGCCAGCCGGCCGTGGCCGTGGAGCGAGTCGCCGAAATCGTCCAGCGCCAGCGTCTGTGGCCGGCCGCCGTCGAAGGTGGTGACCGCGCCCAGCGTGGGCGGGTAGATGGTCAGCACCCGCGTGCTGTTGTCCCAGGGTGGTTGAGCCGTGATCACCACCCAGCTGCCGGTGCGGCCCTGTGGAAAGCGTTGCAGCAGGGACGGGTCGAAACTTTTCAGCAGGCCGGCGTGGTACTCGTCCAGCACGGTTTGCGGGGTGTCGCCGGCATGCACCTCGCGCCAGGCGCCGTTCAACGGCGTGGCGGCATGGGCCACGCCCAGCCAGAGCCACAGCAGGCCGAGCACGAGGCCGCGCCAGGACCGCCCCGGGCGTGTCGACGTCGGCATTGTGGTCAGCCTTTCCATTTGCCTCTCCCGCCCTGCGAATGTTTCGCAGGGCTACGTGTGGCAATGCACTTGCTGGTCGCCCGTGGCTTACGCAACCCGGCATGTTCCGGAGCGCCGATGGCCACGTTCGCCCTGCTGTTCCGATACACGACGGCGAGGGTGGCGACGCTCGAACGTGCATCATCCTTCGTCGTTGTGTCATGCACGTGCCGTGCCATGGTACGCGCCCCGCGGCAAACCCATTGGCGGCGTCCGGGTTGCCGGCGATCGACGCGAGGCAGGAGGCGGCCGAAGTGGTTCAATCCGGACGCGCAGGGTCATCCCTGGCGGCATCGGGGCATTGTGCGGAGCGGGGGCGCCGCCGGCCAGTGACGATCGTCAGCCCCGGCGTCGGAAATCGCCGGCAGCGCCGTGCGGACTCAGGCGGGCCGGCGCGCGCCCAGCGTTACCAGCAGTTCCTGCGCGCTGCGGATGCGCTCGCTGGCGCCGGGCAGTTCCAGGATCACCTTCAGCTTGTCCTGGCCGTCCAGCTTGTACACGCGCGGCTGGCGCTGGATCAGCTGGATGATGGTCAGCGGATTCACTTCGGGTTTCTCGCGGAACACGATACGGCCGCCGTTGGCGCCGAAATCGAGCTTGCGGATACCCAGCGGGGTGGCCATCAGCTTCAGGCTGGCCACCGCGAACAACTGTTTCGTCGGCTCGGGCAGCAGGCCGAAGCGGTCGATCATCTCCACCTGCAGGTCGCGCAGGTCGTCCTCGCTGCGCGCACTGGCGATGCGTTTGTACAGCGTGAGGCGGTGGTGCACGTCGCCGAGGTAATCGTCGGGAATCAGCGCGGGCAGGTGCAGTTCGACTTCGGTCTCGTGCTCGCTGCTCAGGTCGAAGTCCGGCACCTTGCCCGACTTCAGCGCACGCACCGCGCGATCCAGCAGTTCGGTGTACAGGCCGAAGCCGATCTCCTGGATCTGGCCGGACTGCTCGTCACCGAGCAGCTCGCCGGCGCCGCGGATTTCCAGGTCGTGGGTGGCCAGGGTGAAGCCGGCGCCAAGTTCCTCCAGCGAGGCCAGCGCTTCCAGCCGCTTCTGCGCATCGGCAGTGATCGACTTGCGGTCGGGCACCACCAGATACGCATACGCGCGATGGTGCGAGCGCCCGACGCGGCCTCGCAACTGGTGCAACTGGGCCAGGCCGAAGCGGTCGGCGCGGTCGATGATGATGGTGTTGGCCGTCGGGATGTCGATGCCCGTTTCAATGATCGTGGTGCACACCAGCACGTTGAAGCGCTGGCGGTGGAAATCGGCCATCACGCTTTCCAGCTCGCGCTCGGGCATCTGGCCGTGGGCGATGCGGATGCGCGCGTCCGGCACCAGTTCCTCCAGTTCGCGCACGGTGCGTTCGATGCTCTGCACCTCGTTGTGCAGGAAGTACACCTGGCCGCCGCGCGACAGCTCGCGTTGCAGCGCCTCACGGATCGTCGCCGGGTCCCACGCCGAGATGAAGGTGCGCACCGCGCTGCGATGTGCCGGCGGCGTGGCAATAAGCGACAGGTCGCGCAAGCCGGCCATCGCCATGTTCAGCGTGCGCGGGATCGGCGTGGCGGTCATCGTCAGCAGATCCACCTCGGCGCGCAGCTTCTTCAGCTGCTCCTTCTGGCGCACGCCGAAGCGTTGCTCCTCGTCGACGATGACCAGGCCGAGGTTCTTGAACTTGATGTCCGGCTGCAGCAGCTTGTGCGTGCCCACGATCACGTCGATCTGGCCATCGGCGAGACGCTTCAGCGCCTCGTTCACTTCCTTGGTCGACTTGAAGCGCGACAGCACGTCGACACGCACCGGCCAGTCGGCGAAGCGGTCGGCGAAGTTGCGGTAGTGCTGCTGGGCGAGCAGGGTGGTCGGCACCAGCACGGCGACCTGCTTGCCGGCGGTGGCGGTGGCGAACGCGGCGCGCAGTGCCACCTCCGTCTTGCCGAAGCCGACGTCACCGCAGATCACCCGGTCCATTGCGCGCGGCGCGGCGAGATCACCCAGCACCGCCTCGATCGCGCTTTCCTGGTCAGGGGTTTCCTCGAACGGGAAGGTGCTGCCGAACTCCTCCACCAGCTGGCGATCGATCGGCATCGACTTGCCGCCGCGCGCCTGGCGCTGGGCGTAGATCGCCAGCAGTTCGGCAGCCACGTCGCGCACTTTCTCCGCGGCCTTCCTGCGCGCGCGCTCCCACGCGTCGCCGCCCAGCGAATGCAGTGGCGCCAGCTCGGGTGCGGTGCCGGAGTAGCGGCTGACCAGACCCAGTTGCGCCACCGGCACGTACAGCTTGTCGCCCTTGGCGTATTCGATGGTGAGGAATTCGCCGTCCATGCCGCCCACGTCCATCGACACCAGGCCCTGGTAGCGGCCCACGCCATGGTCGACGTGCACGATCGGCGCACCGATGGTGAGTTCGGTGAGATCGCGGATGATCGCGTCGGGATCGCGTGCGGTGCCGCGGCGGCGCTTGCGCTCGCGCTCGCTGCGCACCCGCTCGCCGTACAGCTCGCGCTCGGTGAGCACGGTCAATACGGGTTTAGTCAGCGCAAAGCCCTGCTCAAGCGGAGCGATGGTGATGGCTAACCGCGGCCCATCATGCCTGGCTCCCTCCCCTGCGAGCAGGGGAGGGTTGTGACCGAAGGGAATCCCTTGCGGAGGGTGGGGTGCTCTTGCTCTGGCTTCTTCGCCAGCCGGAGCAACCCCCTCCCGGCCTCCCCCTGCGGGCAGGGGGAGGAGAAAGTCAGTCCAGCTATCGACGCTTTGCGGCTTCAATCCCGCTGTTGCCAGCGTTTCGATCAGCGCCTCGCGCCGCCCCGCCGAATCGGCGGCGATCAGCACGCGGCCTGGATAGCTGGACAGGAAATGCCGCAGTGACGTGCCGGGTTCCTCGCCCTTGCGGTTGAGCGGCAGCTCCGGCGCCGGCTGGGTGCCGGTGTCGATGGCGTGCTCGTGGCCGGCCTCGACCACTTCCACGCGCAGCCGCCGGTTGAGCTGTTCGCGCAGTTTTTCCGGCGGCAGATAGATCTCGGCCGGCGGCAGTACGGGGCGTTCGATGTCGTGGGCGCGCTGGTCGTAGCGTTCGGCGGTCTGCGTCCAGAACTGGTCGGCCGCTTCGCCGGCACCTTCGCCCAGCACGAACAGCGCGTCGTCGGCGAGGTAGTCAAATAAAGTCGCCGTTTGCGCGAAAAACAACGGCAGGTAGTACTCGATGCCGCCGGGCGTGACGCCTTCCTTCATGTCCTGGTACAGCGGGCAGCGGCGCACGTCGATCGGGAAGCGTTCGCGCAGGTTGCCGCGGAACTCTTTCGCGGCTTCCTCGGTGAGCGGAAACTCCCGCGCCGGCAGCAGCTCGACCTTGTCCACCTGCTGCTGCGAACGCTGGGTTTCCGGGTCGAAGCTGCGGATCGACTCCACTTCGTCGTCGAACAGCTCGATGCGGTATGGCTCGGCGGTGCCCATCGGGAAGATGTCGAGCAGCGCGCCGCGCACCGCGAAGTCGCCAGGTTCGGTCACCTGCGGCACGTTGCGGTAGCCGGACGCTTCCAGCCGGCGCTGTTCGCTGGCGAGGTCGAGCTTCTGGCCCTTCACCAGCACCAGCCCGGAGCCGGTGATGTGCGCGCGCGGCGCGATCCGCTGCATCAGCGTGGCCACCGGCACCACCAGCACGCCGCGTTTCACGTTCGGCAGCTGGTAGAGCGTGGCGATGCGTTGGGAAACGATCTCCGGGTTCGGGCTGAACGCGTCGTAGGGCAGCGTTTCCCAGTCCGGGAAATGCAGCACCGGCAGGCCGCCGGCGAAGATCTTCAGCTCGGACTCCAGCGCCTGCGCGCGCTGGGTATCGCGCGCCACCACGACCAGCAGGCCATCATGCGTGCGCGCCGCCTCGGCCAGCAGCAACGCCCGCGCGGAGCCGTGTGGCGGCGTCCAGTAGCGGCGTTGTTTCGGGGTGGTCGGCAGGGGCGGGTGTTTGATCGGGTTGGGCATGGGGCGCATGTTCAAGGCGCCGCCATCGAGCCGCGCCGGGGAAAGCGGGCAAGTGTAACGCGATGTGCCTGGGCCCCTTCTCCCGCAAGGCAAAGGGGAGGCTGGTCAGAGCGCCTGAACTCCCGCTCCTATGAAGCAGGGAGAGTGCTCTTCAGAGCTTCAGCGTGATCTGCGCGGTGCCCGGTTCGTCCGGTATCGTCCGCTGGGTGAAGCCCAGCTCCTTGCACAGCTGCAGCATCGGTCGGTTCTCCAGCAGCACGTAGCCCCACAGCTCGGCCAGGCCTCGGCGGCGGCAGTCGTCGACCAGGTGCCGCATCAGCAGCGCGCCGAGGCCACGGCGGCTCCAGGCTTGTTCCACCAGCACCGAGAACTCGGCGCTGTCGGTGGCCTCGTCCACATAGATCCGGCCCACGCCGCGCATCTCGGCCGGCTTGATGGATTCGTCCATCAGCACATAGGCGGTCTCCTGCGCGGGGTCGATGCGGCACAGCCGCTGCGCCATCGGCGTGGGCAGTTCGGACATCGCGTGCAGGAAGCGGCGGCGGATGTCCTCCGGCGACAGCCGGGTGAAGCAGCGCTGCATCGCCGCCACGTCGCCCGGTTCGATCGCGCGCAGCACCAGCTCGCGGCCGTCCTCGGTGCGCACCTGCTCACCGCGTGGCGTTGACTGCACGTGCGGGCGCGCAAAGCGTTCGCTGGCGCGGGGCGGCAGCGAGGCGTAGCGGGTGGGGGCGGAGAAGTCGATGGCGGGGTTCATGGTGGTTCCGTACTTTTGCGTATTGTGTGCATCGCAGCATGAATTTGCAATGACGGACTCTGCGGTGGGCTGCCGCACCTGCGTGGAGCCATATCGTAGTCGCTGGCTTGATGCTGCAGCACGGGATGGTGCGGATGCGGGCAGACAGGTGCCGCGTCACACCGCACAATGCCTGGCTAGACGTTCCCGGAGCACGGCATGACCCGCAAACCGACTCACGGCCTCACCGCGGCCCAACTGGAGGCGCTGTGCGGCCATTGGCCCGGCGTCACCCGCGACACCAAGTGGGGCGTCGACAGTGTGTTCAGCGTCGGCGGCAAGATGTTCGCGGTGATGCCGTCCGACGGCAGCGAGGGCGGCCGGCTGTCGTGCAAGGTGGCCGACGACCGTTTCCTCGAACTCACCGACCAGCCCGCCATCATCCCGGCGCCGTACCTGGCGCGCGCGCACTGGGTGTCGATCACCGAACCGCAGCGTTTCGCCACGGCGGAGCTGGAGGCATTCGTCCTCGACGCCTATACGCTGGTGCGCGCGAAGCTGACGAAAAAACTGCAGGCGGCGCTGGGGCCGTTGCCGACCATCAAGGCGAGGCAATGAAGCAGCATCTCGGCGCGCTGGCGCTGCTGGTCGCCGACTACGACGAGGCGATCGCCTGGTACACCCGCGCGCTCGGTTTCGAGCTGATCGAGGATACCGACCTGGGTGGCGGCAAGCGCTGGGTGCTGCTGGCGCCGTCCGGTTCCCGCGAAACCCGTTTGCTGCTGGCGAAGGCGAACGGCGACGAGCAGGCTTCGCGCATCGGCAACCAGACCGGCGGCCGCGTCTTCCTGCTGCTGCACACCGACGACTTCCAGCGCGACTGGCAACGCATGCGCGCCGCAGGCGTGCACTTCCGCGAGGAACCGCGCCACGAGGCCTACGGCACGGTGGCGGTGTTCGAGGATCTGTACGGCAACGGCTGGGATCTGCTGGAACTGAAGCGCTGACGCGCTACCAGACCAGGTCGTCCGGCACTTCGAACTGCTTGTAGTACTCGTCGTCCGTCTCGTCGCCGCTGCCTGCTTCGGCGTGGCCGTGGTCGAGCACGATCATCGTCGCGTCGCGTTCGCGGACCTTGTCGGCGGCAACCCGCGGCAGCAGTTCGTAACCCTCGCCGTGGCGCACGATCACCAAGGTGCCGGTAGCCAGCTGCGCGCGCAGCGGCTCGTTCACCAGCACGCTCTTGATCACGTTGCCGTCCGCAAAGCGATAGGCGATCTCGCCCTCGCGCTGCACCTTGTGCGCCTCGACGATCTGGCGAACCTGCGCACGCGCCTCGTTCGCACGCGCCTGCGCGTTGCGCTCGGCGGCCAGCGCGCGATCGCGCTCGGCCTTCTCCACCTGCAGCCGCTGCGCTTCCAGCTGCTCTGTACTCGGCGCCGCCGGCCCCTTGCCCTGGTGCTTCTTCGCCTGCTCGCGCACGACTTGTGCAGCCTTGGTCTTGTTGACGAGGCCGGCCTTGAGGAGTTGTTCTTGCAGTGGGTTGCGCATGGGGTGGACGAGAGAACCGGGTGGGCAGGGGATGAGATTGTGGCGTGGGCTCGCGCGTTCAACGGTTACCGGTCAATCTGCATTGTCCGGTTCGAAGAAGCTCCAGCGCACATCGCCGAACTGCGCCTTCATCGCCGCCTCGACGGTGTTGATCGCGTCGATCAGGCTGGCGGTGGGCTGCATGCGCGCCTTCACCGCCACCATCACGTCCGGACCCATCTGCAAGGTGATCAGGTTGAGCACTTCGGCAACTTCGGGGCGGCTTTTCAGGAAGCTCATCAGCTCGTCGCGGCGGCGTGGTTCCATGCCCTGGCCGATCAACAGCGCTTTTACTTCGATCGCCACCAGCACCGCCACCACGATCAGCAGCACGCCGATCGCGATGGTGCCGGCCGCGTCGAACATCAGGTTGCCGGTGAGCATGGTGGCGCCGACGGCGAGCGTGGCCAGGCACAGGCCGAGCAGGGCGGCCAGGTCCTCGCCGAAGATCACCAGCAATTCGCTGGAGCGGGTTTCGCGGAACCAGGTCCACAGGCCCTGCTCGCCGCGGGCCTTGTTCACTTCGTGCAGGCAGCCGCGCATCGAGATGCCCTCGACCACGATGCCGAACACAAGCACGCCCAGCGCCAGCCACGGCCATTTCAGCGGCTCGGGATGGGTGAGCTTGTGCACGCCCTCGTAGATCGAGAACATGCCGCCCACGCTGAACAGCAGGATGGCGACCAGGAACGACCAGAAATACAGCGCGCGACCCCAGCCCAGCGGGAACTCGTCCGACGGCGGCCGTTTGGCCTGGCGGATGCCGAGCAGCAGCAGGCCCTGGTTGCCGCAGTCGGCCAGCGAGTGCACCGCCTCGGCCATCATTGCGCCGGAACCGGTGACGAAGGCGGCGAACAGCTTGGCCACGAAGATGGCGAAGTTGGCGCCCAGCGCGAGGAAGATGGCCTTGATCGGGTTGGCGTGCCCAGACGACATGCGGCTTCAGTCCCAGGGTAATGAGGTCAGGGAGTTTAGCGGTCGCGCAGGATATTGCGCACGTCGGTCAGCGGATGCCGACGCCCAGGCCCACGCCGAAATGGACGTTGTTGCGGCCCTTGTTCATTTCCTCGGCGGTCCACACGTGCGATTGCGCCACGCTGACCAGCGGGAACACGTAGTCGGCCTCGCCGACCTTGCCGGCGCGGCTGCCGTTGAGCTTGCCGTCGACGGTCATCAGCGCGCCGGCGGGGTAGTCCAGCGGTTCCACGTAGCCCGGCATCACGGCGATGAAGCGGCCGCTGCCGCTGTCGTTCGCCTTCGGCCGCTGCGAGGAGTCAAGCGGGTAGGCCAGCAGCTCGATCTCGCTGTGGTCGGCGAGCACCTTGACCTGCACGATGCGGCCGCCCCAGATCACCTGGCTGTTGCTGAACTTCTCCGGCGATTGCGCCACCTGGAACGGCGCGGCGGTGACTGCGGCGCCAGCGGTCTTGTAGATCGGTGCCGGAGCGCAGGCGGCCAGCAGCATCAGCAGGGCGGCCGGCGCGGCGAGTCGGATCAGCAGGAAGGCGGGGCGGGTGCGCATGGTCGTGCTCCTGGAGGAACGCTGGCGGATGGCGTCGAGCTTAGCGGCGGCCCGGCGGCCGCGGTAGTCGCGAGGCGGGCAGCGGGCTGGGCGTGTTCAGCTGGCTGCCGGCTTCATCCAGCAGCCAGTCCAGCTTCCATTCGGCCGGGCGCTCCTGCGACAGCAGGCTGGCCAGCACGCGCAGCGGTTCGCGCAGGGTGTCGTCGAGGTTCCACGGCGCGTTGAGGATGACCATGCCCGAGCCGTTGAGGCGCAGCGGTGAGTCGTCCGGATGCACCAGCAGCTCGGCGCGCAGGATGCGCTTCACCCCGCTGTGCTGCAGCTTGCGCAGGAACGGCTGCACCTGGCTGCGCAGCTTGATCGGATACCACACCGCGTATACGCCGGTGGGCCAGCGCAGCAGGGCCGATTTCAGCGCCTGCTCGATCAGCTTGTACTCGGCCTCCTGTGCCTCGTACGGTGGGTCGATCAGCACCAGGCCGCGCTTCTCCTTCGGCGGCAGCAGCGCCTTCAGCGCCTCGTAGCCGTCGCGTTGGTGCACGTGCACCTGCGGGTTGCCGTGGAACAGTTCGCGCAGCTTCGCCGCTTCCTCGGTGTGCAGTTCGCACAACTGGGCGCTGTCGCCCGCACGCAGCAGGCGGGCGACCTGCAGCGGTGAGCCGGGGTAATGCTTCAGACCCTGCTCATTGCCGTCGCCCTTGAGGATGCTGGCGCGCCAGCGCTGCAGCAGCGGCGGCACCTTTTCCGCCGGGTGCAGGCGTGCGATGCCGTCCTTGTGCTCACCGGTCTTCTTTGCCTCGAAGCCTTCCAGCGGGTAGCTGCCGCTGCCGGCGTGGGTGTCGATGTAGCAGAACGGCGTGGGCTTGGCTTGCAGCGCCTCGACCAGCGCGAGCAGCACGACGTGCTTGAGGACATCGGCGAAGTTGCCGGCGTGATAGGCGTGGCGGTAGTTCATGGCGGTCACGGCGGGCGGGGTGGCCAAGTATAGATGCGGACGCTGCGCGCCCTGGCGTGCCGCGTAACCTTTCCTGCACATCGGCCGGCGCAGGCTGCGCCTGTTGCAACGTTGCAACCGGCCGGACGCGCGGCTCCGACCGCCCACCTGTGCGGAGAATCATCATGACGTTCCTGCCAAGAATCATCGTTTCGACGGCCGCTGTCGGCCTTTGCCTGGCATTCGGCACGGTCAGCGCCCAGGACACCGGAGGCATGGCGCCGGCATCGTCGTCGAGCAGCATGGGCCAGATGGGCGGCATGCATCACAAGATGATGCGCCACAACAAGAACGGCAGCATGCACATGATGCCGGCCACGGTGAGTTCGGTGGATACCAAGACCGGCATGGTCGAGGCGGACGCGGAAGGCATGTCGCTGCGCCTGCATTTTCCGCCGGCTTCGGTGGCCAACTTGAAGGCTGGCGACAAGATCACGCTGCACATGGGCTATACCAAGTAGTTCGCCGGGTGGCGGACGGGCCACGGCGTGCCCCGGCGGCAACGCCGATGGAGCCTCGTCCAGAGTTGAGGCACGCCGGCATGGCCCCTATGCTGTGTCGGTGGACCAATCACTACGCCATGCTGCACGCTTGCCATCCCTCCGGGCGATGGCATGGTTGGCGTGGCTGATCCTCGCGCTGGCACCGGTGCACGGCATGCCGCGCGGGATGGCGGGTGACGCACCGCAGGGCGCGCCGGTGTCGTCCACCGTGCATGCGGTCGATCACGGCCAGCACGCCATGTCGGTCCCATCCGACTGCTGCGTCGACCATGCACTCGGCCAGCACGACGCGATGGCGTCGGCCCATTGCGCGGCAGCGTGCGGCAGCATGCTGCCGGCGGTCGCCCTGGTTGCGCTGGTGCCGGTGGCGCCGGAACCGCTGCACGTTTCCCCTCCCTTCGCGTCCGCACCCAGTGTCGTGCACGCGGCACCGCTGCGGCCGCCAGCCGGCTGATCCTCGTTCGCTGCGACCGTGCCTTCATGCCCGCCTGGCGGCGAGCGTGGACGGCGGCCCGTGTCGGCACCGGCCATCGGTGCCTTCCCCGAAGGAGATCCACGTGCATCCATTTCCTCCATCGCCCGCGACCGACCTGTCGCGGCGACGTTTCGTGCAGGGCCTGGCCCTGGGCGGCGCGGTAGCCGGCCTCGGCCTGCTGCGGCCCGCGAACGCTTGGGCGCTGACCAGCCTGGGGCAGCCCACGGTGCTGAGCGGCACCGACTTCGCGCTGGACATCGTCGAGCGCACCGTCAACTTCACCGGCGCAGCGCGGCCGGCGACCACCGTCAACGGCGGCGTGCCCGGTCCGCTGCTGCGCATGCGCGAAGGCAGCACGGTGACCCTGCGCGTGAGCAACCGCCTGCGCGTGCCGACCTCGATCCACTGGCACGGCATCATCCTGCCGTTCCAGATGGATGGCGTGCCCGGCCTCAGTTTCGACGGCATCGCACCGGGCGAAAGTTTTCTGTATCGGTTCCAGCTGCGCCAGAGCGGCACTTACTGGTATCACTCGCACTCGGGTTTCCAGGAACAGAACGCGCTGTACGGTCCGCTGGTGATCGATCCGGCCGGCCCCGAGCGCTACCCGACCGACCGCGACTACGTGGTGATGCTCAACGACTGGACCGACGAGGACCCCGCGCGCATCTACGCCAAGCTGAAGAAGCAAAGCGACTACTACAACTTCGCCCAGCCAACCGTGCCGGATTTCTTCCGCGACGTGCGCGAAAAGGGACTGGGCCAGGCGCTGGCGATGCGCAAGATGTGGAACGAAATGCGCATGAACCCGACCGACCTGGGCGACGTCTCCGGCTACACCTACACCTACCTGATGAACGGCGCGACGCCGGCGGGCAACTGGACTGGTATCTTCAAGCCCGGCGAGAAGATCCGCCTGCGCTTCATCAACGGCTCCTCGTCCAGCATCTTCGACGTGCGCATTCCTGGCCTGAAGATGATGGTGATCGCCGCCGACGGCCAGGACGTGCAGCCGGTGCCGGTCGACGAGTTCCGCATCTCGGCGGCCGAAACCTACGACGTGATCGTCGAGCCGCAGGAGGAGCGGGCGTACACCGTGTTCGCCCAGTCGATCGACCGCAGCGGCTACGCGCGCGGTACGCTGGCGCCGCGCGCAGGAATGACGGCGGAGGTGCCACCGGTGGACAAGCGCGTGTGGCTGGACATGCGCGACATGATGGGCGCGATGTCGCACGCGGAGCACGGCGGCGGTCATGCCGCGATGCCGGGCATGGATCACGGCAGCATGAACCATGGCAGCATGGATCACGCCGGCATGGCCGCTGCCCCCGCCGTGCGCCACGCCCGCACTGAATACGGCCCCGGCGTGGACATGCGCGTCGACACGCCGCGCAGCAACCTCGACGATCCTGGCATCGGCCTGCGCGACAACAGCCGCCGCGTGCTGACCTATGCCGACCTGCACACCGTCGGCGGCCCGATCGACGCACGCGAGCCCAGCCGCGAGATCGAGCTGCACCTGACCGGCAACATGGAGCGCTTCATGTGGTCGTTCGACGGCATCAAGTTCCCCGACGCCAGGCCCATCCATTTCAACACCGGCGAGCGCCTGCGCATCGTGCTGGTCAACGACACCATGATGAATCACCCGATCCACCTGCACGGCATGTGGAGCGAGCTGGAAAATCCGGATGGCCAGTTCCAGGTACGCAAGCACACCATCAACGTGCAGCCGGCGCAGCGCATCAGCTACGCGGTGACCGCCGACGCGCCGGGCCGCTGGGCCTACCATTGCCACCTGCTGTACCACATGGAAGCGGGCATGTTCCGCGAGGTGGTGGTGTCATGAGCACGAAGCGTCGCGACACCTCGATCGTTCCTCGTCGTGTGGCGTGGCTGGCCGCGCTGTTGCTGGCCATGCCGCTGGTGGCGACGGCGCAGAGCGCACCGGCCCCGGCCAGCAGCACAGCGCCCGTGCCGGTTGATCACGGCTCGATGCACGGGATGGATCACGGCGCCGTGCACCACGACGCGCCGATGCCCGCGCCGGTGGCATCCACCCACGTCATGCCCGGCATGGATCACGCGTCGATGCCCGGCACGAGCCGCCACCAGGCGCATGACGCGGGCACGAGCGTGGAGCCGATGCAGGGCGACCACGCGCCGGCGGATGCACGCAGCGGCGATTATTCCGACGGCATCGCCGTCAGTCCCGCGCACGCGCTGCACCTGCATGGCAGCACACCGGCCGGCATGTTGCTGGTCGATCAGTTCGAAGCATTCCACAGCCGCGACGGCAACGGCCAGTCGTGGGAAGCAGCCGGCTGGTACGGCAGCGACACCGACAAGCTGTGGCTGCGCAGCGAAGGCGAGCGCAGCGATGGGCGGATCGGCGATGGCGAGGTCGAGGTGCTGTGGGATCACGCCGTCGCCGCGTTCTGGAGCACGCAACTGGGCGTGCGCCATGACTTCGGCGCCGGCCCGCGGCGCAGTTGGGCCGCGTTCGGCGTGCAGGGCCTGGCGCCGTACTGGTTCGAGCTTCAGGCCACCGCCTATGCCGGGCCTTCCGGACGCACCGCGGCACGACTGCGTGCGGATTACGAGCTGCTTTTCACCCAGCGGCTGATCCTGCAGCCGGAACTGGAGGTCAACCTGCATGGCAAGTCCGATCCGGCCCGCGGCATCGGCAGCGGTCTTACCGATGCGAAGCTGGGATTGCGCCTGCGCTACGAGATCCGGCGTGAACTCGCGCCGTACATCGGCGTAGTCTGGACGCGCCGCTTCGGCGCCACGGCCGATTTCGCCCGCGCCGATCATCAGGCAGTCTTCGACCGGCAGTGGGTCGCCGGCCTGCGCATCTGGTTCTGAGGAGAGGTCATGAAACGACTCATCATCACCTTGGTGATTCTCTGCGTCATCGCCGTCGCAGGCGTCGGCGCCTTCGTCTGGTCCGGCGTCTACAACATCGGCGCCGACGCCCACCACACCAAGCCCGTCTACGCGCTGATGCAGGCGTTGCGCGAGCGCTCGATCGAGCATCATGCGCAGGGCATCGTGGTGCCGAACCTCGACGACCCGCAGCTGATCCTCAAGGGCGCCGGCCAGTACTCGGCGATGTGTACGGGCTGCCACCTGGCACCGGGCATGGCCGAAAACGAAATGCGCTCGGGCCTGTACCCGAAACCGCCGCAACTGGCGAAGTTCCGCCCCGATCCGCGCGAGGCGTTCTGGGTGATCAAGCACGGCATCAAGATGAGCGCGATGCCGGCGTGGGGCTCCAGCCACGACGACGCCACCATCTGGAGCATGGTGGCGTTCCTGCAGAAGCTGCCGGATCTGTCACCGGCGCAATACAAGGACATCGTGGCAAAGGCGCCGCCGGATGAAGACATGGACATGGACATGTCCGGCCACGACCACGATGCGGCGGAGCATGCGCATGAACAATGACGACACTGGCAACCACGCCGGGCGTGGCAACAGCATCGATCCGGCAACAATTCACACCGATACCAGGAGCACGGTAATGAAACGATGGTTTTCCCGCTGGGGCGTTACCCTGCTGTTCGCCGCGCTGTTCGCGCCGGCGGCGCTGGCCGCGAATGCGTTCGACGTCTACCGCGATCCATCCTGCGGCTGCTGTGGCGCGTGGGTCGACTACATGCGCGCACAGGGCTACACCGTCACCGTGCACCAGGACCAGCCAATGGCCGCGGTGAAGGCGCGCTTCGGCGTGCCACCCGGTGCGGTGTCTTGTCACACCGCGGTGATCGACGGCTACGTGGTCGAGGGGCACGTGCCGGTGGAGGACATCCGTCGCCTGCTCGCCGAGCGGCCGGACGCCATCGGCATCGCCGCGCCCGGCATGCCGATGGGTTCACCGGGCATGGAGATGGGCGCGCCCGAACGTTACGACGTGGTGCTGATCGGCCGCGACGGCTCGACCCGTGTCTTTGCGACCCATGCTCCCGCAGCGTAACTTTGGTCGGTTCCGCGCAGTACGCTGAAGCCCATGACGACTGAACTCATCCTGCGCAGCACGCTGACCTGCCCGCATTGCGGCCACCAGGCCACCGAGACCATGCCGACCGACGCCTGCCAGTTCTTCTACGACTGTCCCGGCTGCGGCGAACTGCTGCGGCCGAAGCCTGGTGACTGCTGCGTGTTCTGCTCCTGGGGCAGCGTGCCGTGTCCGCCCGTGCAGCAGCAGAAATCCTGTTGCGGATAGGCGCAGGTCCGGCGTGGGCGGCGTCAGCGATGCATCCCGATGCATCCGGCGCCCTGGTTTGGCAGGCTGTTTCCCGGTGCCGCTGCCGCCGGGTCATGGCGTGCCTGCCGGGAGCGGCGGCGGGTCAGTCGACCATGCTGTGGCTTTCAGTGGTGCCGATCAGCTCGGGCTGCTCCGGTGGGCGCACCCGCCGGTTCAGCAGCGGGTGCATGAACACCGCGGCCAGGATCACCGCCACGCCGGCGTAGAACCAGCGGTCCAGTTCATGCTGCTCGCCCAGCAGCACGATCGCCAGCACGATCGCGTAGACCGGCTCCAGGTTGGTCACCATCTGCGTGCCGAACGCACTCATGTGGCGCAGCGCCACCAGTGCCAGCGTGAACGGCAGCAAGGTGCAGCCGAACGCCAGCGCCAGCAGCAGCAGCGCGTCGTGTGCGCCAGGCAGCATGAATGCGGGGCCGGCGTGCGGAATGAACGGCGCAAGCAGGGTGAGGAAGACGGTGCCGGTGCCCAGCTCGATGAAGGTCACCGTGAGCGGATCGCCGTGCTCGACCAGGCGCTTGTTGAGCGAGCCGAAAAACGCCACGAACAGCGCCGACAGCACGCCCACCGCGATGCCCAGACGCATGTCGTGCGGCACGCCGCCCACCACCATCACCACGCCCGGCACCACCGCCACGCCGATCAGCAGCTCGCGCGGATCGAACCGGCGTTTCGCGATCCACGGCTCGATGAAAGCCAGGAACACCGGCCCCAGCGCGATGCAGGTGGCGCCGACCGAGGCGTTGGACAGCTTGATCGCGGCATAGAAAGTGAGCCAGTGCAGCGACACCAGCACGCCGATGCCGGCATACGCCCAGATCAGCCGCGCCGGCATCGCGCGCAAGCCGCGCCAGACCCGCGGCATCAGCAGCAGCGCCGCCACCACCAGCAACATGCGCCACCACACCAAGGGCAGCGCCGGCAGCGTGATCAACTTGCCGAGAATCGCGGTGAAGCCCCACAGCAACACGCAGAAGTGGATCTGCAGGCGGGCCTGGTTGACGGGTTGCATGGGTATTCGCAGGGAAGGGAGGCACGACATTCTAGCGCCGGCACCAGGGCAGGCTGATTCTCGCAAGGCACGTGCAATGGCCAGGCCTGTCGCTGCGCCGTGGTTTGAGTTTGCCGGTGGCTGTGGCAGATTGCCCTGACTTGCCTTGCGTCGGGGGAATCGCATGTCAAACCGTTCTGCCTTGATGGCGCTGTTGTTGCTGGGGTTGCTGCAGGTTCTCGCCGGGTGCTCGAAGAAGCAGGAGGTCTTGCCGGTCCCGATCAGCGGGGAACGGTCGAAGGCCGGTGCGATGCTGGCCTATGAGCACGTGCTGCGGATCAGGCTGCCCGGGGCCGAGATCGCCGGCCGCCTGGCGGCGGCCCGGCAGGCCTGCGAGACGGCCCGTTTTGGTGCCTGCAACGTATTGCGCATCGAGCAGGCCGAACACGACGCCGAACTCGCCGTGCGGATCGTTCCGGAAGGCGTGGAGCCGATGGCGAAGCTGGCTGCGCAAGGCGGCACGGTCGGGTTCCGGCAGACCACGGCGGAGGATCTCGCCGATGCCGTCAACGACAACCAGCGTCAGCGCGAACTGCTCGAGAAGCACGCACAACACCTGGTGGAACTGGCTGCGCGCAAGGACATTGCTGTTGCCGACCTGATCGCGCTCAGTCACGAGCAGGCTTCGGTGGAGAGCCAGCTGCACTCGCTGCAGGCGGTGGCCGCCAACCAGCAGCGTCGACTGGATACCAACCGGCTCGAACTGCATTTCGGCGACACCCGCGCGTACTCGCGCAGCGGGCGTATCGGTGACGGTTTTTCCGGCCTGCTCGACGAAACCACCGAGGGCGTGACCGATGCCCTGGGGTTGCTGGGCTACGGCCTGCCGTTCCTGATCCTGGCCTTTCCGCTGGCGCTGCTGTGGCTCTGGCTGTGGCGCCGGTTCACCCGTCGCGGACGAATGCAGGAGCGCTGACGAGACGCTGCCGACCGCTGCGTCGGGTACGAGCACTTACTTCCTCGCTGCCGGCTTGCCCGCCGGCAGCACGGTGCCGGAGCTGCGCAACTGCTGCAGCACAACGCGGCAGGTGTTGTCCCTCTCATCGTCGTGGCTGGGCGCAACCAGGGCGAGCAGGGCCGCGGCCGGGGCGGCGACCACGCCCAGTGCGACGGCGCCGGCGCCACGCGCCAGCAGCGGGCCGGCATGCACGCCGACGTCCGGATTCTTCAGCGTACCGCGGACGTACAGCGGCGAGCGCAGCGAGAACACGCGGAACCCCTTGGTGTGCGGCTTCACGTCGAGGTCGAGTTTCTCGTCGGCGAAGTTCACCGTGCCGGTCACGTTGACCACCGCGTCGCCGGTGTCGAACACGAACAGGCGCATGTCGAACA
Source organism: Rhodanobacter thiooxydans (assembly GCF_030291135.1). Taxonomy (NCBI): domain Bacteria; kingdom Pseudomonadati; phylum Pseudomonadota; class Gammaproteobacteria; order Lysobacterales; family Rhodanobacteraceae; genus Rhodanobacter; species Rhodanobacter thiooxydans. The sequence goes on from NZ_CP127409.1 coordinate 1,388,955, forward strand.
GGCCGTTGGTCGCGCTCATGTCGGTGGCGGCGCAGTTGATCGGCACCGTGCGGTCACCGAACAGCTTGCCGATGACGATGTTGGCCACGTTGAGGCCGGCGGTTTCCAGCAGGGTCTTGCTGATCGCGCCGTCGTTCATCAGCAGCTTCAGCTCGCCGTTCGCGCTGCCGAGCAGGGCGGCGACCGAGTTGCCCTGCGCATCAAGCGTGGCGTCGCCGTTGATCTCGCCGAAGCTGGTGCGCATCGGTTCGAAGGTCGGGAACAGCTGCTTGAGCTTGAGGTGGCGCGCATCGAGTTTCAGCACGCCGCGCATCGGCGTGCGGCTGCCGTCGAGGGTGAGGTTGCTGTGCACGGTGCCGCCGGCGAGGCTGAAGCTCAACGGGTCGAGGTACAGCGCGCCGTTGTTCATGACCAGGTGGGTGCTGAGCGAGTCGATCGGCAGCGCCGCGCCGCGCACGATGTGCGCACCGGCGAAAGTCACGTCCGCGTCCATCGTCTGCCAGCGGTCGGTGCGGAACGGTTCCACCGGCAGCAGCTTGTCGGCCGGTTGCGGCGTGGTGTCGCCGCGTTGCTTTTTCTCGGCGTTGGAATCGGCGCCGATCAGCGGGGCCAGGTCGGCGGATTGCAGCAGCTTCGAGTGCAGATCGCCGCTCAGCTTCGGCCGCGCACCGCCGGTGACGAACAGCAGGTTGCCGGCCAGGTCGCTGCCGCCGACGCGGCCGCGGAAGTCCTGGTAGCTGTAACGACTGCCGCGGCGGTGCAGTTCGGCCTTCAGGTGGCCTTCGGTCGCGTACGGCGGGGTGTCGGGCAGGGTGATGCCGGTGATCGGGTACAGCTTGGCCATGCTGGAGCCGGACAGCCACAGGCGCACGTCCAGCGCACCCAGGTGCAGCGGATCGGTCAGCGTGCCGACCAGGGCGATGCGGCTGTCGCCGATGCGCACGTCGGCCTGCAGCGGGAATGGCGCGGTCGTGTCCTGCAATGCCAGCACCGCGCCGGTGCGGCCCTTGCCCTTGAGCGGACTGCCCTGGTAGCTGCCTTCGGCGGTCCAGCCGAACTGATAGGCGATGGATGATTTCGCCTTGTCCGGACCCGGACCGGCATCACCGCTTTCCAAAGTTTCCTTTGCCGCAGCACCCAGCGTCTTGCCGGCTTCCTCGCGCGCGGCGCTGGATTGTTGGGCCACGATCTGGTCGTACGGAATCGCCGCCTGCAGCGGCTCCACCACCAGCTTGAGCTTCACGTGGCTGGCCGCGTCATCGAGCGTGAGCAGCCCCTGGTCGAAACCGATCGTGCCCAGCTGCAGCTTCCAGGCGGAAGGCGCCGTGTTTTTCGGCAGCACGAAATCCCAGCTGGCACGCCCCGACTTGTCGCGCTCGAGGTCGGCCGTGGGATGCACCAGCTGCAGCGTGGGCACCTCGATGCGGTGCGCCAGCAGCGGCAGCAGCGACAACCGGAAGCGCAGCGCGTCGAGGTGGGCGAACCGCGGCTGTGCTGCCCAGTCCGGGTTGGCGATGCTGATGTCGCGCGCGGTGAACTCGGGCCACGGCAGCCATGAGCCGGGCCAGCGGCCGTTGCGGTCGCGCTGCCAGTCGACGCTCAGTTCGCCGTTGATCGCGAACGGCCGGCCGATCGCCTGGCTGACCTTGTCGGCGATGAACGGCTTCATGCGATTCCAGTCGAACGTGGCGACGGCGATCAGCAGCACCGCGACCAGCACCAGCAGCGTGCCGGCGATCCAGCTGAGTACTTTTCGGCTGCGTTGCATCCGTCACTCCTGCGGCGGTTGACCCGCACGTCGTATGGACGGATCGAGTCATCGCGCCCAGTGATAGCCGCAGAGATGCAAAGGTTATGTGGTGATCGCCGACTGCTTTCAGACCCCGTTCACGCGCGCTCGCCGGGCGAAGCCTGCGGTGGATCAGGCCGCGACCTGGTTCTCGGCCCGCCGGCTGATGCAGTAGACCGCCGCCGGCGGCAGGTTGAGCAGTGCGCTGCCGACGCGGCGGGCCTGCAGGTTCAGCCGTGCGAGCAGGGCCGGCGATAGCGGACAACGCGGGCCGTAGGTGAACTGGTAGAACATGCCACCGCTGCGCAGCTGACGCGCGAACGCACCTTCCACGATCGCGGCGACCTGGGCCGGCGGCATCGACAGCAGCGGCAGGCCGCTGACCACGGCACAGGCGCGTTCGTCGCCGAACAGCGACTCGGTATCGCCGAGCCGGGCGGCGTCCATGCGCAGGATGGTCGCCTGCGGGTAGCGCCGGCTCAGCGCGTCGGCGAAGTGCGGATCGGCCTCGACCAGCGCCAGCCGGTGCAGCGGCACGCCACGCGCCAGCAGGGCGCGGGTCAGTGCGCCGGTGCCGGGGCCGAGTTCGATCACCGGGCCATCCAGCGCGCCGACCTGGCTGGTCATCAGCCGCGCCAGCGCCGCGCCGGATGGCGTCACCGCGCCGATGCCGCGCGGGTCGCGCAGCCAGGCACGCAAGAAGGCCAGGGTGTCGTTCAACGGCATGTCGCGGTTTCCAGCATCGGCAAGAAAGGCAAGGTAACCGACGCGGGTGAACAAAATGTTCGTCGTGGCGTGGCGGCTTCAGTGCGCCGGCTTCGCCTCGCGTACCGGCACGTCGATGCTGCACAGGTCGACCTTGCCGGCCGGCCGGGCATAGAACGCGTTGCGCCCGTTGCGTTTCGCCTCGACCAGCGCCGCGAAGCTGGCGCTGTCGGTGCGCAGCACCTCAATCGCCAGGCGATCCTTCGGCGGGAGGTCGGCGGCCAGGCGTATCGATTCGATGGTGATGCGCTGTGCCGGCTTCGTGTAGAAGCCCATCGGCTCCGGGCCGCGCGGCAGGCCGGACAGCAGCGGCATGCCTTCCAGCACGCGCCCGGCCACGGCGAGGTTGCGGTCCAGCCGGCGCGGCGCCTGGCCGATCACCGCGTACAGCGAACTACCGCTGCCGGTCTCCGGCGCCACGTCGCGCGCCACACCGACCATACCGTAGCAGTGCGCCAACCATTGCTGCCCGCTGGCCGGATCGCGCGCCACCGGGAAGCCTTCGCTGAAACCGACCTCCGGCGCGTAGACGTCGCCGTCCGGCAGCGGCGTCCACGGCAGCTTCGCGTCGAGCGCGCGGGTGAACTCCGGCGGTAGTGTCTTGCTGGCCTTGCCCAGCGAACGGAGCTTGCTCTTGTCGCCGTTGTCGTCGTCGTTGGGATCACCCCACTGGGTGACGAAGTTGTCCTGCACCCGGATGATCGCCAGCCCGTCGAAGTAGTGCTGGCGCACCAGGGTGCGGATGTTCGCCGCGTGCAGCGGGGTGAAATCCGGCGCCAGCTCGATCACCACGCGCCCGGTCGGCAGTTGCATGAACAACAGGTTCTGCGGGTCCGGCGTGCGCCACTCGGCCGGCGTGGACCTGGCCAGGATTTCCTTCGCGGTCGGCGTGGGCTTGTCCTGCTCGGCGGCGAGGGCGGACAGTGCCAGCAGGCTGCTGGTCAGCGCGAGTGCAACGATGAGATGGCGGCGAAGCATGGCATTCCCTGGGCAGTGGATGGGCAACGGTTGCAACTTAGCAGAGTGCTGCCGCTGATCACGCCACGCATGACTTCAGGCCCATGCACTAGTGTCAAGTTCGCACTATGGTTTACTCCAACCTAAGAAGCAGTGCGGGTGAGCCTGGATGGACGACAGCGTCAGCCAGTTGAAGAAGTTCCAGAAGGAGCTTTCCAGCGGCACCGTGTCTCTGGTGCTGCTGGCAGTGCTGGGGCAGTCGCGCCAGCCGATGTACGGCTACCAGATCGCCAAGCGGCTGGAAGAAACGGGTGAGGGCGTGCTGGCCGGCAAGCAGAGCGCGCTGTATCCCGTGCTGCGCAACCTGGAGGCGGCCGGCCTGCTCGCCAGCGAAGTGGAGCCGTCCGTCAGCGGGCCGCCGCGCCGCTATTACCGCATTACCAAACCGGGGCGCGAGGTATTGCGCGAATGGGTCGCCGCGTGGAACGCCACCCGCGATTCCGTCGATAACGTCTTGCAAGGAGGGGTGTCATGAACGCGCCACGTACCATCGTCGAATACCTTGAGCAACTGCGTGCCGCGCTGCGCGGTGCCGATCCGGCCCTGATCCAGGACGCGCTGTACGACGCCGAGGAACACCTGCGCGCCGAACTGGCCGAGCAGCCCGGGCGCAGCGAGGCACAGATGCTGGAACACGTCGCCGGCAGCTACGGCGCGCCGGACGAAGTGGCCGAGATCTATCGCGACCAGGAGATCAGGATCCAGCGCGCGCTGCGTCCGCCGCCGCCGCCGAAGCGCCGTTCGCTGGCCGGGCGTTTCTTCGGCGTCGCCGCCGATCCGCGCACCTACGGCGCGCTGTTCTACATGCTGCTGTCGCTGGCCACGGGCATCTTCTACTTCACCTGGGCAGTGACCGGGCTGTCGCTGTCGCTGGGGTTGTCGGTGCTGATCATCGGCCTGCCGTTCATCGTGCTGTTCTTCGGCAGCGTGCGCGTGCTGTCGCTGGTGGAAGGGCGCATCGTGGAGGCGATGCTGGGCATGCGCATGCCACGGCGGCCGGTGTACCCGACCACCGGCATGACCCTGCTGCAGCGCATCGGCAGCATGTTCACCGACGTGCACACCTGGACGACGCTTTGCTACATGTGGCTGATGCTGCCGCTGGGCATCGTGTACTTCACACTCGCCGTGACCTTGCTCAGCGTGTCAGTGGCCTTCATCGGCGCGCCGCTGGCGATGCTGTTCCGCGACGACAGCTGGGTGTCCTGGCCGCGCCAGGTCACCGTGGACTGGGGTCTTGGTGCGCATGTGCCGGGCTGGGGTGACGCGATCGCGATGTGCGTGATCGGCATCGTGCTGCTGTTCGCCACCCTGCACCTGGCGCGTGGCCTGGGCCGGCTGCACGGGCTTGTCGCCAAGCACATGCTGGTGCCGCGCGCGGCGAATTGACGGGCTATTCGATCACACCAGTTGCAGGTCCCGTGGTTGTGCCTGCGGGAATACCGCCTGCAACTCGCTGCCGGTCAACCCCCAGATGCGCCCGAACAAACCGCCCAGCACGTCGCGGTAGTCGTTGAGCACCTGATAATCGCGGTTCTGCAGCAGGTTCTGCTGGTTGACGGCGATCTGCTCGCCGGCGAGGCGTCCGCCGTTGACCTTGCCGCCGAGCACCCAGTGCACGGTGCCGTGGCCATGATCGGTGCCCTTGTCGCCATTCTCGCGGAAGGTGCGGCCGAACTCGGAGAGCACCACCACGGTGGTGTCGTTCCAGGCGTCGCCCAGTGCCTCGGCATAGGCGGCCAGGCCTTCGCCGAGGTTGCGCAAGTTGTTGGCGAGGCCGCCGCTGACGCTGCCCTGGTTGACATGGGTATCCCAGCCGCCCACGTCGACGAAGCCGAGCCGGTACTGCTCGCGCATCAGGGTGGCGATACGCCGCGTCTCGGCGGCGAAGTTGCGGGCGCCGGGCGCACCACGGCCGGCCTGCACCATCTCGTTGCGCAGGTCCGCCGACACGGTATTCGGCAGGGCCAGGCCATCGGTGGTGGCCGCGGCCAGCGGCGTGTCCTTGTACATGCCGGACAGGATGGCCGCCTGTCGTTTGTCGAAATGCGCCTTGGGATCGGCCTTCAGCGAGATGTTGGGGATGTCGCGTTGCGCGCCCTGGAAGCTCAGCGGCAAGTTGTTGGTGAACGCGATCGCCGAGGTTCCGCTGAGCAGGCCGGACAGCCGCGCGAGGAAGCCGGAACGATAGTTGCCCATGGACTCGGGTTCGCCGCGCTCGATGTGATCCTGCGTTTCGAAGTGGCTGCGGCTGAGGTCGCTGGTGCCGGCGAACGGGACGAACGCCAGCTGCTTTTTCTGCCACAGCGGATACAGCGTTTCGCGCACCACCGGGTTGAGGCCCCAGTCCGCATCCAGCGCGATGGCGCTGTCGGGGTTGCCGGGATCGGGCCTGGCGATGGCGAGGGTGGGGCGCGATGCGTAGTAGAAGTCGCTGCTGCAGGGCACCAGCAGGTTGTTGCAGTCGTAGCCGCCGCGCAGGAAGACCAGCAGGAAGCGCGGCGTATTCGCCGGTGCGGCAAACAGCCGGCCGGAGAACGGCAAGGTGGAAGCGGCGGCGAAGGCGCCGGCAGCGAGCAGGAATTCGCGACGGTTCATGGAGCACCCCGGTGGTGGTCGGCAAGTAAGCACATGCACACGGAAGAGGACATCAGCGGTAGTTGAAGTCGGGCGACGACAGCAGGAACGTGTTCCATTCCGTCGGCGACCTGGCCTGGCTCAGCGCATGGCCGGTGGCGATGGAGAGTCCTGGCGCGACCGCGTCGCGGTACAGCGCCGAGTCTTGCAACGCAGGGGCCTCCCGCGGCAGGTTCGAAGGATTGCCTGGCTGTGCAGGATCGTCATTGTCGGCGAACAGCCGATTGCGTCCGCTGCCGATCACGCCGGCGAAATCGAAGCGCTTGCTCATCTGGCCCGAGCCGGTCCAGCTGGCTGAATCCAGCGGCCAGCCGTCGGGTGTGATGCGGCCGTACAGCGGTTCGCCCATCTGCCGCAGCCAGTTCACCAGCGGCGCGGCGTTCGGGATCGGCTGGCCATCGTAGACGAGCCGCATCGACGAGACCAGGAAACGCATCGGATCCTTGAACTTGTGCCCGTCGGTGGCAGCGGCCTCCGGTGACAGCAGCATCGTGCGCACCACGGCCGCGATGTCGCCATCGGTGCGCTGGAAGGTCTTTGCCATCGCATCGACCAGCGCAGCCGGCGGCTGGTCGGCAATGAAGTATTCGGCAAGTTGCCGCGAGATGAAGTGGGCACAGGCGGGCTGGCGCACGATCAGGTCCACCGCCTGGGCGACCTCTGCATAACCACGGCCCCTGATGGTCTGGCCGAGGAAGTTCTTGTCGCCGAAGTCGTGCTGGTTCGGGTTGAACACGAACAGTCCGTCGCGCACCAGGCCGGGACGCGACCGGGCGAACAGGCGGCGACGTGCGGCCGGCTTCGCCGGCATCAGGCCGACACCGGTGAGGATGCGCATCAGCTGCTGCACATCCTGCTGGGAGTAGCCGGCGTTCACGCCCAGCGTGTGCAGTTCCATCAACTCGCGTGCATAGTTCTCGTTGGTCTTGCCCTGGACGTTGTGCACGTTGTCGAGGAATACCAGCATGGCCGGACTCTGCAGCGTGGCCATCACCAGATCCCTGAACTTGCCCAGCGCATGCGGGCGGATCACGTTTTCCTCGTAGTCGGCGGCGAACAGGCGCACCGGCCCCTTGTCCGCATAGATGCTGAAGTGGTTGAGCCAGAACCACACCAGCTGCTCCTTCAACTGGTCGCCACCGTAGATCGCGTGCAGCATCTCGGCCTGCGCGGCCTGCTGGTAGATGTCGCGGCGGTACTGCTGGAACGCCTTCTTGGCGGCGTCCTTGGCCGGACCGGCCGGTACCTGCCTGAACTGTTGCGCACGTTCCTGGTATTCGGCCAGCTGCTGCGGCAGCGGCGTGCTGATGACGGACAGGTGGTCGATCTGTGCGGCAACCTGCGGCGGCAGGCTGTCGTCGCCGCCGGCCAGCTGCTGGTCGAGGAAGCGCGTGCGGCCCAGTTCGCGGTAGCGCGCCAGCGTGGCGCTGTCGAGGCCGAAGCTGTCGCGGCGCAGCCAGGCGATGTCGCCCAGTCGCAGGCCATCCACTTTGGCGGTGACCCTGGCGGCTGGCAGCTGGTCCGGAGGATTCCCCTCGCCGGCACAAGCCAGTGCAGGAGCGAGCGTCAGCAGCAGGCCGAGAACCAGCGTGCGGTGGCGAAGCGGGGTGGCAGCGGGCATGCGTGCGTACTCCGGTGGTGGATGAGGGCAGTAGTGTCGAACGCAGTGGTGTCGGTTTGGATGACTCCGGCAGCGTGGCGAAAAGCGCATCAGGAAGGACGTGATTCAGCTTGTCGCCGTTGCGTGTCGTGGCAGTTACCATGCGACACCCGCCGGAGCCTGCCATGCCGAAGACCTACGACCGCGACTATTTCGACAAGTGGTACCGCGATCCGCGGCACTCGGTGGCCTCGCCAGCCGAGCTCAGGCGCAAGGTGGCGATGGTGGTGGCGCAGGCCGAGTACTACCTCGGCCGGCCGATCCGCAACGTGCTCGACGTGGGCTGCGGCGAAGCGAGCTGGCGCGCGCCGCTGCGCGCGTTGCGGCCGGGCATCGCGTATCGCGGGCTGGATGCCAGCGAGTACGTGGTGGCGCGCTACGGGCGCAGCCGCAACATCGGCCTGGCGCGCTTCGGCCAGCTGGAGCAGCTGCGCTTCGACACCCGTTTCGACCTGATCGTGTGCACCGACGTGTTGCACTACCTGAAACCAGGGGAGATTCGCGCCGGGCTGCAGGGCATCGGCGAGATGCTCGAAGGCGTGGCGTTCCTGGAGGTGTTCACCCGCCGCGACGACGTGGCCGGCGACCACCACGGCTTCGTGTCGCGCGCACCGGCGTGGTATCTGCGCGAGTTCGGCACGGTGGGTTTGCTGCCGTGCGGCTCGCACTGCTACCTCGGGCCGCGGCTGGAGCGCCACATCGCAGCGCTGGAACGGGCGCAGCTGCCGGTCTGAGGGCCAGCCTGCTCAGAACTCCAGATGCGCGCGCAGGCTGACGAAGCGCGCCGGCCCGCGGTCGCGGTTGTAGCCGGGGTTGCGGATCAGCTGCAGGTCGGGGGCGAGCGTGAGGTGATCGATCACGGCGACGTTGTAATAGACCTCGACAATGCGCTCACGCCCATACGTGAGGCCGCCGTCGCCAAGCGTGAATCCCTGGCCGCCCAGCGCCAGGTAGTCGCGGTGCGCCGGCGAGAGCGCATCGATCGCCAGGGCCACGCCGAGATGATCCTGCGGTCGGCTCCAATGAACGCCGGAAAGCTGCATGCCGACACTCAACGTGCGATCGACTTCGGCGAATGCGAACGATTCGTTGCGCCCGTCATTCCAGCCGGCGCGGGCGAACACGCCGGTATCGCCATCGTCGGCCAGCGGCAGCTCGCCGTTGATGGCAAAGCCATGCTTGCGCCGGCCAGGCCGGTCGTCGGCATGGATATCCGGCGCGGTGCCATGGGCCAGTGCATACGCGATCGCATCGCGGTACACACCCATGTTCGCGATGTTGCGGAACGCCAGCAGCCGTAGCACGCCACCGTTCGCCCAGGGCTGCAGGGTCAGCTCCAGTTGCTCGCCGCGTGCACGATGCGGCGAGCTTTCCAGCTTCGTTCCATTCGCCTCGACAGGCATCAGGTAGACGCCGTAGCGCAGGCTCCAGGTCGGGTTGATCCAGCCCAGCATCAGCCCATCGGTGTAGCCGCGGGTGTCGGCGGCGAAATCCCATGCAGTGTTGTTGAGCAGCGACCAGTTCAGGAATTGCGTGCGCGCGGCATCGGCGTAGCGGTTCTTGTCGAAGTCATCGCTTACCGCCATCAAGCCGAGCTTGATCTCGATGCGGTGCGTGGCTTCCAGCCCCGGCAATTGCCCCTGGCCACGCGTGACCGGCTCGCGTTCGTCGCCCAGCGGCAACGTCCAGCGCAGGTAACGCCGCGCCACGTACGCGGTCTTGCTCAAGGTGCCTCCACCGGAATGCACCACATCGCCGTTGGCGACGCCGCCGAGTCCGGTGGCACCGCTGACCGCTTCGCCCTTGAACATTTCCACATCGACATAGAACTGCAGATGTGCCGGCAGGGCCACCCCGAAATACGCACCGAACGTATGCGAGCGCTCGGTATCGCCTTGTGGCCGGAGGCTCATGGGGCCGCTGTATGGCGAGTGCAGCGTCGATTGATGCTGGTCAACCAGGGTGTATTGCGCGCCCAGCCACTGCGGCACAAACAACGGTGCGTCGCTGGCCAGTGTGGGCGCCGATGCCAGCGCGAGCCAGGTGGCTGCGCCGAACAGGTGAAATTTCTTCATGCGGATCTTCCGTGTACGCCGCACGGAGCGAGTGGGTCAGCCGGGCAGCGATCCACTCGCGGCCGAGCTGCGAGTATGGGCATCGGGTTGCACCGAAGTTTCCCTGGGGGCAGTCCGGATGCAACCGGCAGGGGTGCGATCCATGATGATCGGGTCTCGTGTATTTCTGGTGCAGGTGAAGGCGCGCGCATGCTGATGGCCCGGTGTGCTCAAGTCAACCGCTGGCGCGGATGTTCCGGTCAGTCGGCGACGGTCTTGTGCTTGTACCGGCACAGATCGCGGATCACGCAGTGCGGACAATCCGGCTTGCGTGCCTTGCACACATAGCGGCCATGCAGGATCAGCCAGTGGTGGGCATCCTGCTTGAACTCGGCCGGCACCACTTTCTCCAGCTTGTCCTCGACTGCGCGCACGTCCTTGCCCGGCGCGAGTCCGGTGCGGTTGGCGACGCGAAAGATGTGCGTGTCGACCGCGATGGTCGGTTCGCCGAACGCGGTGTTGAGCATCACGTTGGCGGTCTTGCGACCCACGCCGGGCAGCGCTTCCAGTGCCTCGCGCGAGCGCGGTACCTCGCCGTCGTGTTTCTCGATCAGCAGTTGGCACAATGCGATGACGTTCTTCGCTTTCGTGTTGAACAGGCCGATCGTGCTGATGTAGCTTTTCAGGTCGTCCTCGCCGAGTTCGAGGATCGCCTGCGGCGTGTTCGCCACCGGATAGAGCTTCTTCGTGGCCTTGTTGACGCCCACGTCGGTGGCCTGTGCCGACAACACCACGGCAACCAGCAGCTCGAACGGCGTGTTGTAGGCCAGCTCGGTGGTGGGGTGCGGGTCGAGTTCGCGCAGGCGCGAGAACAGTTCGATCACGTCGGTACGCTTCACGGTTTCGGCTCCTGCTGTTTCGCCCGGGCGCGGGCCAGGGCGGCCAGTACCGGATTGACCGGGCCGGCGGCGGTATCCACCGCGGCCTTGCGCGCGGCCAGCTCAGCCTCGCGTTCGTCGCGCTGGCATTGCAGGCGTGCTTCGCGGCGCTGGAAGTGCATGCGTGCCGCGTCGGCGTGCGCCGTGTCGATCTGCGCGGGCGGCATCGGCTCCAGCACGATGCAGTCGACCGGGCAGGCTGCCACACACAGCTCGCAGCCGGTGCAGTCGTCGGCGAGCACCGTATGCATCAGCTTCGAGGCGCCCACGATGGCATCGACCGGGCAGGCCTGGATGCACTTGGTGCAACCGATGCAGTCGGCTTCGACGATGCGCGCCTGCATGCGTGGCTTCTCGACGCCGTGTGCGGGATCCAGCTGCAGCACCGGTCGCTGCAGCAGCGCGGCGAGCTTTTCGATGCCTGCCGCGCCGCCCGGGGGGCAACGGTTGATTTCTGCCTCGCCGTGCGAGATCGCCTCCGCATACGGCCGGCAACCGTGGTAGCCGCATTGCTCGCATTGCGTCTGCGGCAGCAGGGCGTCGATGCGATCGGCCAGGCTCATCGTCGGTGTGTCAGCGCACGGTGGCGCCTGGCTGGGCGCCTTGGTCGGCATCGAGCAGGAACAGGTCGCTGCCGCCGTCGCCGGCCGAGAGGATCATGCCTTCGGACAGGCCGAAGCGCATCTTGCGTGGTGCGAGGTTGGCGATGAAGACCACGTTGCGGCCCACCAGTTTCGCCGGCTCGGCGTAGGCGGCGCGGATGCCGGAGAAGATCTGTCGCGTGCCCAGCATGCCGGCGTCCAGTTCGAAGCGCAGCAGTTTGTCGGAACCGTCCACGAATTCGCAGGCGGTGACCTTGCCGATGCGCAGGTCGAGCCTGGCGAAGTCGTCGATGCCGATGGTGGCGGGCGCGGCCGGAGCCGGGTCGGCGATCACGGCGGCGGGTTTCGGGCTGTCGTTCACGGCTTTCTTCTTTTTCGGGGCGGCGGGAGTTTCGGCCGGGCTGCCGAGCGAATCCTTCGAGGCCTCGACCATCGCCTCGATGCGTTTGGGGTCGATGCGGCCGAGCAACGGTTCGAACGTGTTGATGGCGTGGTTGCGCAGGCCGGCGCGGGCGTCGTCGAAGTCGGCGATTGGTGCGGCCAGGAACCGTTCAGCGGCGGCCGCGGTGATCGGCAAAATCGGCTTGAGCATGCCGGTCAGCAGGCGGAACGCGGTCAGCGCGAACGAACACACCTGGTGCAGCTCGTCGCGGCGGCTCTCGTCCTTGGCCATCGCCCATGGCGCCTTGGCGGCGATGTGGCCGTTGACCAGGTCGGCCATCAGCACGAAGCGGCGGGTGACCTCGGCGAAGTCGCCGCTGTCGTACAGCGCGGCGATGCCGTCGTAGTGTTCCAGCAGGGTGTTCCACAGCGCGGTCTCTTCCGCGCAGAACTGCGGCGCCAGGCGGCCGCCGAAATACTTGTGCACGAAGCCGGCAGTGCGGCTGGCGATGTTCACCCACTTGCCGACCAGGTGTGAGTTGACGCGCTCCTCGAACGCCTTGAGGTCGAGGTCCACGTCGACCGGCGCGTCGCCGAGCATGCTGGCGAAGTAGTAGCGCAGGAATCCCGGATGCAGGCCGGCGTCCAGGTAGGTGCGCGCCTGGATGAAGGTGCCGCGCGACTTGGACATCTTCGCGCCGTTCACCGTGAGGTAGCCGTTGACGTGCAGCGCGGTCGGCGTGCGCAAGCCGGCGCCATGCAGCATTGCCGGCCAGAACAGGCCGTGGAAGTTGATGATGTCCTTGCCGATGAAGTGGTGCATCTCGGCGCTGCTGCCGGGAGCGAGGAACTCGTCGAACTTCAGGCGGGTGCGGTCGCACAGCGCCTTGAAGCTGGCCAGGTAGCCGACCGGCGCATCCAGCCATACGTAGAAGAACTTGCCCGGCGCGTCGGGGATCGGGAAGCCGAAGTAGGGTGCGTCGCGCGAGATGTCCCAGTCCTTCAGGCCGCCGTCCAGCCACTCGCGCAGCTTCGCCGCCACGCCGCTGTTCGCCACCGGCTTGCCGTGGGTGAATTTGCCGGCGAACCAGTCGCGCAGCAGGCCCTCGAACTTGCCCAGCTGGAAGAAGTAGTGCTCCGAATCGCGCAGTACCGGCGTGGCGCCGGACATCACCGAGGTCGGGTTGATCAGGTCGGTCGGCGCGTAGGTGGCGCCGCAGTGCTCGCAGTTGTCGCCGTACTGGTCCGGCGTGCCGCAGTTCGGGCAGGTGCCCTTGATGTAGCGGTCCGGCAGGAACATCTGCTTTTCGGGGTCGAACAACTGCTGGATCTCGCGTTTGGCGATGTAGCCGCCGTCGCGCAGGCGCGTGTAGATCAGCGTCGACAGCTCGCGGTTCTCTTCCGAATGGGTGGTGTGGTACTGGTCGAAGGCCACGCCGAACGCGGCGAAATCCGCCTCGTGGCCTTCGCGGATGCCGGCGATGAAGGCCTCGGGTGTCATGCCGGCCTTTTCCGCGGCCAGCATGATCGGCGTGCCGTGCGCGTCGTCGGCGCAGACGTAGGCCACCTTGTGGCCGCTCATCCGCTGCGCGCGCACCCAGATGTCGGCCTGGATGTAGCCCAGCAGGTGGCCCATGTGCAGCGGGCCATTGGCGTAGGGCAGGGCGTTGGTGACGAGCAGGCGACGACTCATGGGGCGTATTCCGGTGATGACTGCGCATTATGCCATGACCACCCCGCTGTACTGGCCGCAGGTGGGCTTCCGGCAAGGGTCCGGCAACGACGTCCGGTGTGGTCCGGACTCGCTTTGTGGCGGCTGAACGCGATCCGTCCGATTACATGTTTATACGCATTTATGTATATTCATACGTATTTTTGCCGGATGGAACAAGCGTGCAGACGAGCAGCAATCCCCTGGCGACGGACGAACGGAACGGGCTGGCATCGGCCATCCGCGCCACCCGCCTGGTCTTCCTGGTTTCCGGCATCGGCATGGCCGCGTGGGCGCCGATGGTGCCGTATGCGAAGGCACGGCTGGGCCTGGACGAGGCCCAGCTCGGCATGTTGCTGCTGGCTTTTGGCGGCGGCTCGATGGTGTCGATGCCGCTGGTGGGCTGGCTTACCCATCGTTTCGGCAGTCGCCGGGTGATCGGCGCCGGCGGCTTGCTGCTGTGCCTGGCGTTGCCGCTGCTGGCGCTAGCGCCGGGCGTGGCCACATTGGCGCTCGCCCTGTTGTACTTCGGCGCGGCGCTGGGTGCGGTGGACGTGGCGATGAATGCGCACGCGGTGGAGGTGGAGCGGCGCGACGGCCGCCCGCTGATGTCGGGCTTCCACGGGCTGTTCAGCATCGGCGGCTTGAGCGGGGCGGCGGGCATGAGTCTGCTGCTGGCACTGGGCATGCCGCTGACCGCCGCCGCTGTGGTGATGGCCGCGTTGCTGGCGGTCGTGGTCGTGACGCAGTGGCCACGCCTGATCGAACACGTCGAGGATGTTGGTGAACGCGCGGCGTTCGGCATGCCGCGCGGCATCGTGCTGGTGCTGGGTCTGTTGTGTTTCATCAGCTTCCTGGCCGAGGGTTCGATGCTGGACTGGAGCGCGGTGTTCCTGCGCGACTTCCGCGGTTTCCCGGCGGCTTCCGCCGGCCTCGGCTATGCCGCCTTTTCAGTGGCGATGGCCGTGGGTCGACTTGGCGGCGACCGGATCGTGGCGCGCTTCGGCCCGGTGCTGACCGTGCGCCTGGGCGCCTGCACCGCGGCGGCGGGCTTCCTGCTGGCGTCGATGCTGGCGTGGCCGCCCGCGGCGCTGAGCGGCTTCGTGCTGGTCGGACTGGGCGCGGCCAATATCGTGCCGGTGATGTTCGGCGCGGCCGGCCGGCTGCCTGGCACCTCGCCGGGCATGGCCATCGCCATGGTGACCACGCTGGGTTATGCCGGCCTGCTCAGCGGCCCGGCGCTGATCGGGTTCCTGGCCCAGGCCAGCAGCCTGCCGGTGGCGCTGGCCGCAGTGGCCGGCCTGCTGTTGCTGACCGCCGCCTCGGCAAGGCTGGTGCGGCCATGAAAGCTCCGCGCTTCGACACCGTGGTGTTCGACTTCGGCGGCGTGCTGCTGGACTGGAACCCGCGCCACCTGTATCGCCGGTTGTTCGATGACGAGGCGGCGATGGAGAGTTTCCTGGCCGAGGTATGCACCGCGCACTGGAACGAACAGCAGGATGCGGGGCGCCCCTGGCACGAAGCCATCGCCGGGCTCAGCGCGCAGCACCCGCAATATGCCGCGCTGATCGCCGCTTACCGCGAGCGCTGGGACGAGATGCTGAGTGGGCCGATCGAAGGCAGCGTGGCCATCCTCGACGAGCTGCGCGCACGCGGCGTGCCGCTGTACGCGCTGACCAACTGGTCGCAGGAAACCTTTCCGCTGGCGCGGCAACGCTACGGTTTCATGGACGCCTTCCGCGGCATCGTGGTGTCGGGCGAGGAGCGCCTGATCAAGCCCGACCCGGCGATCTTCCGCGTGCTGCTGTCGCGCCATGGCCTGGAGGCCGCGCGCACGGTGTTCATCGACGACGCGCCGCGCAACGTCGAGGCCGCGGCACGGCTGGGCATGCACGCGCTGCACTTCCGCGACCCCGTCACGCTGCGCGGGGACCTGTGCCGGGCGGGCCTGCTGGAGGTGGTGCATGGCTAGGCGCACGCCGTCCGTGGAAATGCTGCCGCAGGAGCGCCGGCACGAGATCCTGCAGCGCCTGCGCAGCCGCGGGCGGGTGGTGGCGGCGGAGCTGGCGGCGGAGTTCGTGGCGTCGGAGGATTCGATCCGCCGCGACCTGCGTGAACTGGCCGCGCAGGGATTGTGCCGACGCGTCTACGGCGGCGCGCTGCCGCTGTCGGCGGTGGTCGCGCCGCTGCAGCAGCGGCGTAGCGAACAGGTGGGCCGCAAGCTGGCGCTGGCGCGCAAGGCGGTGAGCCTGGTGCGGGAAGGGCAGGTGCTGCTGATCGACGCCGGTTCCACCAATGCCGCGATCGCCGCGGCGCTGCCCGAGCGGATGCGCCTCACGGTGATCACCAATGCGCCGGATATCGCGCTGGCGCTGATCGAGCGCGAAGGCTTCGAGATCCTGCTGCTGGGCGGCCGCATCGATCCGCGGATCGGCGGTGCGGTGGGTGCGCAAACCCTGCAGGAGCTGCAACGCGTGCGCGCCGACCTGTGCTTCCCTGGCGCCTGCGCGATCAATGCGGACAGCGGGCTGTGGAGTTTCGACAGCGAGGAAACGCGGCTGAAGCGGGCGATGGTCGAGGCCAGCGGCGAGACCGTGGTGGTGGCCACCAGCGACAAGCTGGGCACGGTGGCCACGCACCGGGTCGTGCCGATCGCCGAGGTGCAGCACCTGGTGCTCGAACATGCCGTCGGCCGGCCGGCGCGTGCCGCGTTCAGCGCCCGCGGCGTCAGCGTGCACCGGGCCGAAGCGGTGGCCGACTGATCGGCCGCACATGAAAACGCCCCGCACCGGCGGGCGGTGCGGGGCGTCTGGTCGAACGCGGTGGTGCGAGGGTCAGTTCTGCCGTTCCCAGAGCTGCGAGCGGCCGAGCAGGGCGAAGCCGATGTAGCCGTGCACGTCGAGCTTCTGCCCGCCGTCCACCAGCTTGAGCTTCACCTTGTAGATCTTGCCGTTCTTCGGGTCGAGGATCTTGCCGCCGTCCCACACGTCATCGTCCTTGCTGACGCCCCACATGAAGGTCATGCCCACGATCGGCTGGTCCTTGCGCTCGCCGTCGCACTTGGTGCACAGCGGGTGCTCGCCGTCGCGCGCCACGTCTTCCGGCGTGCGGTTCAGCAACTGCACGATCTTCGCCTGGTACTCGCCGTTGTGCTCGGTGATCTCGACGATCGACTTCGGCTGGTGGGTGGTGTCGTCGATGGTCTTCCAGGTGCCGGCCGGCGTGTCGTTGGCGGCCAGCGCGGCGCCGGCGGCCAGCAGCAGGCCGGCAGCGAAGGTGAGACGAACAGCATGCTTCATGGATGATCCTCCCGTACGAAAGCGTATGGATGCGAGACTGGCGAGGTTCGGCGGGAGCGTCAAGCTGCAATGCGCCATCCCTCGTCACTGACCCAGGTCAGCGGGCCGGCGCCGGCGGGCTGGCATAATGGGCATCCCCGCAAACACCCGAGCCGACATGACGCAGGCGAACGAAACCCTGGTCCGCCAGATCCTTGGTGGTCTCATCGACACCCATACCGGCGCGCCACTGGGCGAGGCCGTGCGCGCGGTCGGCGTGGACGGGGCGAAGGTGTCGGTGGACCTGCAACTGGGCTACCCGGCCGCCGGCGCCATCGACAGCCTCGCCGCTCGCGTGCGCCAGGCGCTGGAAGCCGATCCGGCGATCGACGCCGCCGTGGTGTCGATCACCAGCCGCATCCACGTGCACAAGGTGCAGGGCACGCTGGGGCCGCTGCCGAACGTGAAGAACATCATCGTGGTGGCCTCCGGCAAGGGCGGCGTGGGCAAGTCCACGGTGTCGGCCAACTTGGCGCTGGCGCTGCAGGCCGAGGGTGCGAAGGTCGGCGTGATGGACGCGGACATCTACGGCCCCAGCCAGCCGACCATGCTCGGCGTGCACGGCAAGCCGGCGTCGCCGGACGGCAAGAGCATCATCCCGATGCAGGCGCACGGCATGCCGGTGATGTCGATCGGCTTCCTGGTGGAAGAGGACACGCCGATGATCTGGCGCGGTCCGATGGTGACCCAGGCGATGATGCAACTGCTCACCGACACGCGCTGGGAGCAGCTCGACTACCTGATCGTCGACCTGCCGCCGGGCACCGGCGACATCCAGCTCACGCTGTCGCAGAAGGTGCCGGTGGCCGGCGCGGTGATCGTCACCACGCCGCAGGACATCGCCCTGCTGGATGCGCGCAAGGCGCTGAAGATGTTCGAGAAGGTCGAGGTGCCGGTGCTGGGCGTGGTGGAGAACATGGCCACCCACGTCTGCTCCAGCTGCGGCCACGAGGAAAACATCTTCGGCGAAGGCGGCGGCGAGCGCATGGCCACGCAGTACGGCGCGGCCTATCTGGGCTCGTTGCCGCTGGACATCCGCATCCGTGAGCAGACCGACGGCGGCAACCCCACGGTGGCGGCGATCCCCGACTCCGATCTCGCCATGCGTTATCGTGAGATCGCCCGCAACGTGGCCGGCCGGCTGTCGCGGCAGCCGCGCAACAAGTCGCTGGGGTTGGGCAAGATCGTGGTGCAGGGCGTGCCGGCCGCATGACGGCAACGGCGTAGCAGGTGCCGGTGGCGCTGTCGGGCCTCTGCGGGCGGTGACGCGGTCGGCTGGCGCGGCGGTACCCCGACCATGTACTTTTGCCGTTTTGCGCCCGGCCTGCCGGGCGCGTCGCAATCGACCGGAGACCGCGTGAGCATCAAATCCGACAAGTGGATCCGCCGCATGGCTGAAAGCCACGGCATGATCGAACCGTTCGAGCCGGGCCAGGTGAAGCTGCGCGACGGCAACAAGCTGATCTCCTACGGCACGTCCAGCTATGGCTACGATGTGCGCTGCGCGCGCGAGTTCAAGATCTTCACCAACATCAACTCCACCATCGTCGACCCGAAGTCGTTCGACCCCTCCAGCTTCGTCGATGTCGAGGCGGATGTGTGCATCATCCCGCCGAACTCGTTCGCGCTGGCGCGCACGGTCGAGTACTTCCGCATCCCGCGCAAGGTGCTCACCGTCTGCCTCGGCAAGAGCACCTACGCGCGCTGCGGCATCATCGTCAACGTGACGCCGCTGGAGCCGGAATGGGAGGGCCACGTGACGCTGGAGTTTTCGAACACCACGCCGCTGCCCGCAAAAATCTACGCCAACGAGGGCGTGGCGCAGATGCTGTTCCTCGAATCCGACGAGGAGTGCGAGACCAGCTACAAGGATCGCGGCGGCAAGTACCAGGGCCAGCAGGGTGTGACTTTGCCGCGTACCTGATCGCTCCCCTGAACGGGTGGCGTCCAGCGCTGCCCACGATCACGGCCGGGCGCTACACTCCGCCCGGTGCACCGACAAGTTTTCCAGGAGACACCGATGATCCGTTTTTCGCCCCTGCTTACCCGCGTCGCCGCGGCCGCCATGCTGGGCAGCCTGCTGGTGCTGGCCGGCTGCCACCGCGGCAGCACCAAGGATGAGATCAGCGCCGCCCAGGCCCAGGGCCAGTTTGACACCGTGGTCAAGGCCTACAAGAGCGGCCAGTTCCTGCTGGATGACGCGGTGCTGTCGGCGCTGGATCTGGGCAGTCATTTCGCCTACCTGAAAGAGCAGGGCAAGCTGCCGAAGACCGTGCTGCTGGAACACAGCGACGACTCGAAGGTGCGCAAGCAGCATCTGGAGTACATGGCGCGCATGCAGCTCGACTATGGCTTCACCGCGTACTACGACGACGACGGCACGTTGAAGAAGATTAACCCGGTGGATACCAAGGCGCGCAAGCTCGAGGATTACCACGCGCCGGTGCAGATGAACGACGAACAGAAAGGCAAGTCCGCGGCCGACAGCACCTACGGCGACCCGACGCAGCAGCACTGATCGCAAGGGTACCGTTCGAGAGGCCCGCGTAGCCATTCGCGGGCCTCTTCGTGTCAGGCCTGCGCCGAGCCTGCCAGTTGCCGCTGCAGTGCCGCGATCAGCGCCTTCGCCTGGTTGTCGTCGCGGGCCACGGCCTGGCCATGGCCCCACACCGGCCCGGGCCATGCCGCATCGCCTTCGACCCGCGCGACCACGTGCACATGCAGCTGGCGCACGATATTGCCCAGTGCGCCGAGGTTGAGCTTGTCGCAGGGGGCGACGTCGCGCAGCGCGGCGGCGGCGCGATGCACCTCCTGCCACAACACGGCCTGTTCGTCGTCGTGCAGGTCGGCGATCTCGACCAGGCCGGCGCGACGCGGCACCAGGATCAGCCACGAATAGCGCGCGTCGTCCATCAGCCGCACGTCGCACAGCGGAAGCGATGCAACCGGGCGGGTATCCGCCGCGAGTCGGGGATCGAGCGCGAAGCCGGCCCCGCTCATGCGCCGGCCAGGTGACGGTCGAAGAAGGCCAGCGTTCGCTGCAGCGCCAGCTTCGCGCTGGCCTCGTCGTAGGGGGTGCTGCCGTCGCGGTTGAAGGCGTGGTCGGCCGGGTAGGTGAAGACATCCATCTGCGGCAGCGCCTCGCGATGCTTCGCCACCATCTCCGGCGTGATGCTGTGGTCCTTCTCGCCGAAGTGGAACATCACCGGTGCCTGCGGCGTCTCGTGCAGGAACGGCAGGTTGCGCGCGCCGTAGTAGCTCACCGAAGGCAGGCCCAGGCGCAGCGCGGCAAGCAGGGCCACGGTGCCGCCCCAGCAGTAGCCGACGGTGCCGATCTTGCCGGCCGAGGCGATCGACTCGGCGGCGCTGGCGACGTCCTCCAGCGCGCGCTCCAGCCCCAGCTCCGCGATCAGCTGCTTGCCCTTGTTGGCGCCGACCTGGTCGTAACCCAGCTCCACGCCGCTTTCCAGGTGATCGAAGAACGCCGGTGCGATCGCGGTATAGCCGTGCTCGGCGAAAAGGTCGGCCACGCGGCGGATGTGCGCGGTGACGCCGAAGATTTCCTGGATCACCACGATGCCGCCCTTCGGCTTGCCCTGCGGCTGGGCGAGATAACCCCCGATGCACTGGGTGCGGGTGGTGGGGATGTTGATGTGCTGGCCCATGGCTGGCTCCGGCGAGGGGATGGCGTGAAGTCTAGCCGCGCCGGTGGCCACGCCGCACTGCCGTATAATTCCCGGTTACTCCGCATGTTCCCGGTGGCCCCGCATGTCCCAGACCGCCCACAAGATCGGCTTCGTCAGCCTCGGCTGCCCCAAGGCGCTGGTCGACTCCGAGCGCATCCTCACCCAGCTCAAGGTCGAGGGCTACCAGATCGTGCCCAGCTACGGCGAGGCCGACGCGGTGGTGGTGAACACCTGCGGCTTCATCGACGCGGCGGTGCAGGAGTCGCTGGATTCGATCGGCACGGCGCTCAACGAGAACGGCAAGGTGATTGTCACCGGCTGCCTGGGCAAGCGCGAGGCGCTGATCCGCGAGGCCTACCCGGACGTGCTGTCGATCAGCGGCCCGCAGGACTACGCCAGCGTGATGAGCGCGGTGCACCAGGCGTTGCCGCCACAGCGCAACAAGTTCATCGACATCGTGCCGGATACCGGCGTGAAGCTCACCCCGAAGCACTACGCGTATCTCAAGATTTCCGAAGGCTGCAACCACCGCTGCAGCTTCTGCATCATCCCCTCGATGCGCGGCAACCTGGTGTCGCGCCCGGTCGACGAGGTGCTGATCGAGGCCGAAAAGCTGGTCAAGGGCGGCGTCAAGGAATTGCTGGTGATCTCGCAGGACACCAGCGCTTACGGCGTGGATCTCAAGTACGCCGAGCGCGAGTGGCGTGGCAAGGCGTACCGCACGCGCATGACCGAGCTGTGCGAAGGCCTGTCTGAACTCGGCGTGTGGACGCGGCTGCACTACGTCTACCCGTACCCGCACGTGGACGAGGTGATGCCGCTGATGGCGGACGGAAAAATCCTGCCGTACCTCGACATCCCGTTCCAGCACGCCAGCCCGCGCATCCTGAAACTGATGAAGCGCCCCGGCAACATCGACAGGACGCTGGAGCGCATCCAGAACTGGCGCAGGCAGGTGCCGGAGCTGACCCTCCGCAGCACCTTCATCGTCGGCTTCCCCGGCGAGACCGATGCGGAGTTCGAGGAACTGCTCGACTTCCTGCGCGAGGCCGAGCTCGATCGGGTCGGTGCGTTCGCCTATTCGCCGGTGGACGGCGCCAAGGCCAATGAACTGCCCGGTGCCGTGTCCGAGGAGTTGAAGGAAGACCGTCTGGAACAGTTCATGGCAGTGCAGGCGGAAATCTCCGCTGCCAGGCTGCAGCGCAAGATCGGCCGTACGCTCAAGGTGCTGGTGGACGAGGCGAATGCCGACGGCGCCGTGGCCCGTTCGGCCGCCGACGCGCCGGAGATCGACGGCAGCGTGCTGATCGCCGACGGCCAGCACCTCAAGCCTGGCCAGTTCGTCGACGTGGTGGTCGAGGCGGCCAGCGAACACGACCTGCACGCGCGCCTGGCGCACCCGCAGCTCAAGGTGGTGTAGGCATCCATGCGCTACGTCGCGCCGGTCCGCGACGCGGTTGATCCGGCGGTGTTCGAGCGGCCGCCGCTGGCGGCGTGGCGCGAGCATGCCGGGTTGATCGAGGGCCGCGACTGGCCGGCGATCGACGCGCTCAACGCCTGCCGTCCGGCTGGCTTGCCCGAGCGCTTCGTGGTGCAGACCCGCGAACTGCTCGCCGACGGCATGCACTACGAGCAGCGCATCGCCGAGTGCGGCGACATCGCCACCCGCGAGCGCAACTGGCACGACCTGTTCAACGCGCTGGTCTGGCTGCGCCATCCAGCGATCAAGCGTGCGCTCAACGCGCGTCAGGTGGCCGAGATCGCCCGCATGGGGCCGAAACGGCGCTCGCGCGCGCAATATGCGCTGACCCACTTCGACGAGGCCGGCGTGATCGTCGCCGTGCGCGATCCCTCCCTGCTGGCGCTGTGGGATGCGCACGACTGGCACGGCCTGTTCTGGCGTCGGCGGCAGGCGTGGCTGGACGGCTCGATCCGGCTGGAGCTGTTCGGCCATGCCTTGCTGGAACTGGCCTTGAGTCCGGACCGGCTGCTGGTGGGCAAGGCGCTGGTGTTCCAGCCCGGTGGCGACGCCGACCTGTCCGCGTGCTGCGCCGCCGCGATCGGCTCCGGACGCCTGCTGCTCGATCCGCTGGAGCTGCGGCCGCTGCCGTTGTCGGGAATCCCGGGCTGGCATCCCGACAACGCCGGCGAGGCTTTCCATCATGGCGCCGCCTGCTACCAGCCGCGGCGCGCCGGACGCGAGTATCCGCCGGCATGGCCGATCCCCTGAACGGGCGGCCCGGAGCTTGCTCCGACCGGTGATCACGACTATATACGGGGCATCGGTGTGGGTCGGGGAGTAGGGACAGTGGGCATCTACGGATATCGCTGTCGTTGCCTGGCGGTGCTCGCCGCAGGGGTGTCGATCGCGTTGCTGTGTGCTGGCAGCGCGGTGGCGGCGACTCGGGGAGCCGGCCCGACGCCGCCGATTCGTTTCGGCATCCTGCCGATCGGCAGTGCAGCCGAATCGCTGGAACAGTGGCGCCCATTGCTGGACGATCTGCAGAAGCGGTTGCAACGCCCGGTGACCACCGTATCGGTGGGCAGCTACGCCAGCCTTTCCGATGCGATCGGTGCGCAGCGGGTGGACATCGCCTTCCTCTCCGGCAAGCTGGCCGTCGAGGCGGTGACGCACCAGCACATGCAGGTATTTGCCCAGTTCGTGCGCAGCGATGGCGCCAAGGGCAACGTCGCCATGCTGGTGGTGCGCGACGACAGTCCCATTCGCAACCTGGACGACCTGCTGTCCACGCAGGGCAGCAGCTGGCGCTATGCCCGCAGCGAGCATCTGTCGGTTACCGGCTATATCGCGCCGGAAGCCTATGTGTTCGCGCCGCATGGCCTCAATTCCGACACGTTCTTCGGCAGCGTGCGGGTGGGCGACCATCAAAGCAACCTGCTTGCGGTGGTCAACCGCGAGGTCGACGTGGCCAGCAGCAACAATCCGGACATGGATCTGTTCCGCCACAACTTCCCGCACGAAGCGGAGCAGCTTCGGGTGATCTGGCGCTCGCCGCTGATCCCTTCCGGGGTACTGGTGATCCGCGACGGCACGCCTGCGCCGTTGCGCCAGCAATTGACCGCCTTCCTGCTTGGCTACGGCAGGGCCCACGACGAAACCGGTGCGAACGAGCGGGCGAAACTGGCCCGCATTCCCGACCTGGGTGGCTTCGCAGCGGAAACCAACCGCGTGCTGGAACCGTTCGTGGACATGCAATACACATTGCTGCGGCAGCAGGCCGAGCACGGCCAGTGGGTCACTCCGCAGGCCCGGCAGGCCCGGCTGGTGCAGATCGAAGACGACCATCGGCGCGCCGTGCGGAAGCTGCAGCCGCGATAGACGTGCGCCGGTCTGCCTACCCGTAATCCACGACGAGCACGGCGAATTGGGCGGTGCCGCCCGGCAGTTCGGCGGAGAACTCGTCGTCGACGCGTTTTTTCATGGCCGCTCGTGCCAGCGGCGAGTCGATGCTGATCCAGCCGCGTTTCGCGTCGGTCTCGTCCGGACCCACAATGCGGTAGCGGTGAAGCTCGCCGGTGGCGATGTTCTCCAGCTCGATGCGGGCACCGAAGAATATCGCGCCGCGATCGCCCGGCACGCCTTCGGCTACCTTGAGCGAAGGGATGCGCTTGCTCAGGTAGCGCGCGCGGCGGTCGATCTCGCCGAGCTGTTTCTTGCGGTAGGTGTACTCGGCGTTTTCCGAGCGGTCACCCTCGGCCGCGGCCGCGGCGAGCGCCTTCACCACTTCCGGGCGCAGCACGTGCCACAGGTGGTCGAGCTCGGCCTTCAGCCGTTCGAAACCCTCGCGGGTAATGATCGCGGTGGAGCCGGGCGAGGGCGGACGCCAGCGGCTCATGCCGGGCTGGCCAGTTGTCGCCGTTGCGCGTCGATCTCGCCGCGCAGCGGGTGCCCGGGCCAGGCGGCGGCGAGCCGATCCAGCAGCGCCGCCGCCTCGGCGTGCTGGTCGGCGTGCGCGGCGAGCTGGCGTGCGGTCAGCAGGCCGTAGTGCGGCGCCTGCGGGTCGCGCGGCCAGTGCGCGAGGTAGCCGCGGCCCAGCTGGATCGCGAGCCGATCCATGCCCAGTCGTGCGGCCAGCTCGGCCAGCTCGCCGCAGGTGCGCGGATCGTCCGGCACGAACGTGGCGTCGATGCCGATGCATTCCTGCAATACGCCAAGCGCGCGGCGCGGTTCGTGCTGGGCGATCAACGCGGCGATCCAGATCTGGCCGTGCACCAGCAGGTCGTCACGCAGGCCTTGCCGGCGCAGCAGCTCGCGGTAGAGCTGGTGCACGGTGGGCGGTGCGGTGCGGTCCTGCAGGCGGGCGGCCAGTTGCCGCAGCGCCGCCAGCGGATCGTCGGTGGCGAGTTGGCGCGCCTCGTCGAGCAGGCGGTCGTCGGCATCCTGGCCGGAGGCTGCGGCGAGTTTTTCGGCCTCCGGTTCAATGCCGAAGCGTTCGTGGCGCTGATGGATCATCGCGCCCATCAGATGGAAGGCCAGCACGATCAGGTAGGTATAGGCGAAGGCGAACAGCGGCAGCGCCAGCAGCCGCGGCAGCAGCGCGGTGGTGACCGAGGCCAGCACGATCAGCAGGCCGAGCAGCAGGTTGATCGCCACCGGAATCAGGTAGGCGCCCCCGAAACCGCCGATGACGCGCACCCAGTTCAACGGGTTGATCGCCAGCGCCAGGTTGCCGTCGAACGCCAGCGACATGTCGATCGCCGGCAGCACCAGAGCCGACAGAATCAGCACCGGCCACAGCAGGCGCGGGAAGAACACGATGGCGAGCACGCACAGCGCGACCACCAGCAGATGGATCGCAGTGAGGCCCCAGCCGCTGGCGCTGTTGCCGTCGTTGCCGACGTCCGGCGGGTCGGCGTAGCCGTTGGCGGTGTGCAGCAGGCAGTCCGCGGCGTAGCGCCAGGTGGCGGCCCAGACCAGGGCGCCGGCCAGCGCGCCGGTCCAGGAAGGCAGCAGGCCGACGTAGTGGATCAGCGCCAGCACCACGCAGGTGGGTAGCGCGGCGCCACGCAATGGATAGCCGAAGCCGGCCGCGAGGCGCTGTGCGAAGGGCGTGTCAGCGGGAACTACTTCGACGCGCGGCATCGATGGCGCCTCAGCGCTTGCCGCCGAAGATGCCGCCCAGCACGCCACGCAGGATCTGCCGGCCGAGCTGGCTGCCCGCGGTGCGCACCATCTGCTTGCCCATCGTCTCGATCATGCCCTGGCGGCGCTTGGTGCCGAACAGGGCATCGTGCACCGCTCCACCCCAACCGCCGTCGGCCTCCTTCGCCGAGCCCTTGGCCGGCGCGTCGGCCGCGACGGTGGTGGCGTCGGCGGCTTTGTCTTCGGCGCGCCTGGCCAGCATCTCGGCGGCCGATTCGCGATTGACGGTGGTGTCGTATTTCGCGCCGACCGGCGAGCGCTGGCGGATGGTGGAGCGCTCCGCATCGGTGATCGCGCCGATGCGGCAGCACGGCGTGGTCACCAGCACCTGTTCCACTGGCGTCGGCACGCCGCCGTTGGCCAGGGTGGAGGCCAGCGCCTCGCCCACGGCAAGCTTGGTGATCGCCTCGGTGACGTCGAGCTTCGGGTTGGCCACGAAGGTTTCCGCTGCCGCCTTGACCGCCTTCTGGTCGCGCGGGGTGAACGCGCGCAAGGCGTGCTGGATGCGGTTGCCGAGCTGGCCGAGGATCACGCCGGGCACGTCGTCCGGGTTCTGCGAGCAGAAGTACACGCCCACGCCCTTGGAGCGGATCAGCCGCACCACCTGTTCCACCCGCTGCAGCAGGGCCGGCGAGGCGTCGTCGAACAGCAGGTGCGCCTCGTCGAAGAAGAACACCATCTTCGGCTGCTCGAGGTCGCCTACTTCGGGCAGCTGCTCGAACAGTTCGGACAGCAGCCACAGCAGGAAGGTGGAATACAGCCGCGGCTTCATGATCAGCTGGTCGGCGGCTAGCACGTTGATGATGCCGCGGCCGCTCATGTCCTGGCGCATCAGGTCGACCAGTTCCAGCGCCGGCTCGCCGAAGAACTGGTCGGCGCCGTCGCTCTCGAGTTTCAGCAGCGCGCGCTGGATCGCCGCGATGCTGGTCGTGCTGATCAGCCCGTACTGGGTCGAGAGCGCTTTGGCGTTGTCGGCGGCGTAGGTGAGCAGGGCACGCAGGTCGGCCAGGTCGAGCAGCAGCCAGCCCTGGTCGTCGGCGGCCTTGAACACCACCTCCAGCACGCCTTCCTGGGTGTCGTTCAATTCCAGCACGCGGCCGAGCAGGGTGGGACCCATCTCGCTGATGGTGGCGCGCACCGGGTGGCCGAGCTTGCCGTAGATGTCCCAGAAGATCACCGGATTGGCCTGGGCCTTCCAGTCGGTGAGCTTGAGCTTGGACAGGCGTGCCTTGAGCTTGTCGCCCGGTTCGCCCGCAGCCATGGCCAGGCCGGCCAGATCGCCCTTGGCGTCGGCCAGGAAGCACGGCACGCCCAGCCGCGAGAAACCTTCGGCCAGCACCATCAGCGAAACGGATTTGCCGGTGCCGGTGGCGCCGGCGATCATCCCGTGGCGGTTGCCGTAATGCGGGTCGAGGTTGACGCTGGTGCTGTCGTTGCGGCCGATCAGGATTTCAGTCATGGCGTTCCATCCGTTGCTGGTCGGGCGATTGTAGCCAAGCTGGTGCTGCTGTCGCGGCGCGTTGAGTCGAAACCCCGCGCCCGCTATGGTGGGCGTTTTCCGCAGGTAGAAGTTCGAGATGCCGTCGTGTTTCGTTGTGCGTACTCTGCGTCTGGTTCTGCCAGCCATGGCGATCATTCTGCTTGCCGCCTGTGCCAGCACCGGGGGCGCCCGGCCGGCGACCCCGCTCGACACGCTGTACGGTGAACTTGACCAGGCCAGCAAGGGCTACGAAACCGCCCTGCAGCAATCGCGCGAGGGTGACCGGCAAGCCTCGCAACTGACCCTGGCCCGCTCGCTGGACCGCCTGAAGGAGGCCTCGGCGCGCTGCGGCAATACCGCTGGCTGCGATCCGCAACGGTTCTTCTCGGCGTTCGATCATCTGCTGCGCCTGAAGGACGGCGATTTCGGCAGCGGCCAGGATCTGGACAGCGACGTCGACCCGTCGCAGGCGGCGCTGGCCACCGGCAGCACCGGCGCGGCCAGCCTGCCGCAGGCGCAGCGCAGCGTGACCCTGCTGCACGGGCAGAAGCTGTCGCAGCTGATCGCGATGAACGGCCCGGTGAAGGCCGCGCTGGAGATGTGGCTGACCCAGTGGCGCCCGCAGCTGATGGACGCCTGGGTCAACTACCAGTACCTGCGCTACCAGATGTGGCCGCAGTACCAGAAGGCGGACCTGCCCGAGGCGCTGCTGTTCGGCATCATGGCCAAGGAGTCCGGCGGCAAGGTGCACGCCGTCTCGCGCTCGGGCGCGTCGGGGCCGTTGCAGTTCATGTACGCCACCGGCATGCGCTTCGGCCTGGGCAGCGACAACGGTTTCGACCTGCGCTTCGATCCGGCGGCATCGGCGCGGGCGAACGCCGAGTACATCAACGAGCAGCTGAGGAAATTCAACGACAACCTCGAACTCGCCCTCGGCGCCTACAACGGCGGCGAGGGGCGCATGCGCCGCACGGTCGGCGACGACACCTCGGTGAGCTTCTACGATCCGCGCATCTACGACCAGCTGTCGCAGGAAACCCGTGACTACGTGCCGGCGGTACTTGCCGCGGCGTGGCTGTTCCAGCATCCGGACAGCTACAACCTGCGTTTCCCGAAGATCGACGGTGCGCCCGGCACGGTCACCCTGAAGCGGCCGGCCTCGCTGTCGGAGCTGACCGTGTGCCTGGGTTCGGCCGGTGGCATGCGGGACGGCTGGTTCCGCACCCTGCGCAACCTCAATCCGCGACTGGACCCGCAGGTGACCCAGCCGGCAGGCATGCAACTGCAGTTGCCGAAGTTGCTGGAGCAGGCTTATGCCGCGCGCTGCGTCGATGGCCCGTGGCCAATCCTCGCCGGCGACCTGCATCGCGCGGTGGTGCCGGTGGTGCAGGCGCCGGTGGCGCCTCCACCGGCGGTGAGGGGAACCAGCCGCTACAAGGTGCGTCGTGGCGATACGCTGATCAGCATCGTGCGCAAGCTGCACTGCTCCAGCGTCCAGGAAGTTGCCGAGATGAACGGGCTGAAGCACCACCACATCAGTATCGGGCAGACGTTGAAGCTGCCGACTTGCCGCTGATTCGTGACCGCGCGGGCCGGGCTTCAGGCGACCGCGCTTTCCTGCGTCCAGTTGCTGGTGGTGTCGCCGCTGCGGCTGCCGCTGCCGTGCACTTCCTTCAGTTCGCGCAACAGCTGCATCAGCTGGCGGTGCTGCGGCTGCAGGCTGGCGTGCGGGGAATTCTTGGTTTCGTGGTAGGCCACGGCCAGCCATAGCGCGATGCCGCGCAGCGCCACCTCGGCGTTGTTCGAGCAGGCGCGCTCGTAACCCGCCTCGGTGCCCTGGCCCCAGGGCAGGTAGCGCGCTTCCGGCGCGGTGCCGTACAGGTGCGGGAAATCGCTGCGCGAGGCTTGTCCGATCTCGCGCAGGGTCAGCGTGCCCAGGCGTTCGCGGTTGCGCTTGGGCAAGGCCCGCACGCTGCGTTCGATGTCGCGGAATTGGCGGCCAAGCAGGCGCGCGCGCATCATCACAAGGACTGGCGTCAGTATTTGCATGAGATCCCCTCGGCGCTGGAATTCGTCGGCGCGCAGGACGCGCGGCGAAGCCGAGAGCGTAGCGAAGCAACCAGCGGAATAGCGCCTAGGGCGTCACAAAATGACCCGCCGCGTCAGTTTTTGGGCGTGGATTACGGATACTCAGCCGCGCCCGAGCCGCTGGCCCACCTGCACGGCCTGCTGCGGCTGCAGGTCATCCAGTTCGGCCGCGCCCTCGGGCAGCAGCAGGATCACGGTGGAACCCATGTTGAAACGCGCCATCTCGGCGAAGCGTTCCAGTGTGACGTTCTGGCCGGTGAACGACTTGCGACGGATCGACGAGGCGTACGGCGGGATCACCAGCCCGTCCCACACCGTAGCCACCGACGAGACCAGGATCGCGCCCACCATCACCACCACGAACGGGCCGTGTTCGCCCTCGAAGTGGCAGACCAGCCGCTCGTTGCGCGCGAACAGCCGCGGGATCGCTGCCACCGCAAACGGCGCCACGCTGAAGATGCGCCCCGGCACGTGCACGGTTTCCTTCAGCGTTCCCTGCAGCGGCATGTGCACGCGGTGGTAGTCGCGCGGCGACAGGTACACAGTGACGAAGCGGCCGTTGCGGTAGGGCGCGGCGGCGGCCTCGTCGCCGCCGAGCAGTTCGGCGGCGCTGTATTCCTGACCCTTGGCCTGGAAGATGCGGCCATCGACGATCGTGCCGGCCTGGCTGATGCGGCCGTCGGCCGGCGAGAGCAGGGTGGCCGGATCGGCATCGGCCCGACGCGCGCCGGGTTTCAGCTTGCGGGTGAAGAAGGCATTGAAGTGCTGGTAGGCCAGCGCATCGGGCTGCGCCGCCTCGGCCATGTTCACGTTGTAGTTGCGCACGATGGTGGCAATCAACCAGTTCTTCCACGGCGCGAAGGTCCAGCGCGTGGCCCAGTAGACCACCCGCGACAGGGCGCGATGCGGCAGCATGTACTGCAGGAATACGTTGAAAGTCATCCGCCCAGTATACGGGGTGGCCGCCGCTTCAGGCCCTATAATGGCCGGCCATTCTGTTTCATCCCTGGATCGCCGTGACCGCCGAGCTTGCCACCATCATCGACTTCATCCGTTATGGCGCCAGCCGCTTCTCGGCGGCCGGGCTGACCTTCGGCCACAGCCACGACAACCCTATCGACGAGGCCACGCATCTCGTGCTGGCCAGCCTGCACCTGCCGCCGGACATCCCGCCGGCGTACGGCGCCGGCCGGCTCACCACGGCCGAGCGCGCGAACGTGCTGGCGCTGATCGAGCGCCGCGTCAGCGAGCGCCTGCCGGTGGCCTACCTGGTTGGCGAGACCTGGTTCGCCGGGTTGAAGTTCAAGAGCGACCGCCGCGCGCTGGTGCCGCGTTCGCCGATCGCCGAGCTGATCGAGTCGGGCTTCGCGCCCTGGCTGGACGAGCGCCACATCGAGCGCGCGCTGGACCTGTGCACCGGCTCGGGCTGCATCGGCATCGCGATGGCCGAGTACAACCCGGAGTGGCAGGTCGACATCGTCGACGTCAGCGACGAGGCGCTGTCGCTGGCGCGCGAGAACATCGCGTTCCAGCACGTCGAGGGCCGCGTCGAGGCGATCCAGTCCGATCTTTTTGCCGGCGTGGCCGGGCGCAAGTACGACCTGATCGTCTCCAATCCGCCCTACGTCACCGAGGACGAATACGCCGCGCTGCCGGGCGAGTACGCGCACGAGCCGAAGCTCGGCCTTACCTCCGGCGCGGATGGCCTGGACCTGTGCCTGCGCATGCTGGACGAAGCGGCCGATCACCTCACCGAGGACGGCCTGCTGATCGTCGAGGTAGGCGAGAGCGAGCACGCACTGGCCGCGCTGCTGCCGGAAGTACCGTTCATCTGGATCGAGTTCAAGGTCGGCCCGATGGGGGTGTTTGCGCTGGAGCGGCGCGACCTGGTCGAGCACGTCGCGGCGATTCGTGCGGCGGCCGCCGTGCGTCTTCCTGGCTGAGCGATGGAACTGGTCACGGCGCGGCTGCGTATCGACGCGTTGCGCGCCGATGATGCCGAGGCACTGTTCGCCCTGCGCAGGGATCCCGCGGTAGCCCGCTACCAGGGCTGGTTCCCGGCCGATCTTGCCGCCGCCCGCGCGTTCATCGATGCCCAGCCGCAACCGCCGTCGCACGGCTGGTTCCAGCGGGCGATCCGGCTGCGCGAGGACGGCCGGCTGATCGGCGACCTCGGCGTGAACCTGCCCGAAGCGGCCGGGGATTCGGTCGAGTTCGGCATCAGCATCGCGCCGGCCCGGCAGGGCCTCGGTTATGCCGGCGAGGCCGTGCGCGCGGTGTTCGATCATGTGTTCGGTCAGCTCGGCCGGCATCGCGTCCACGCTTCGGTCGACCCGCGCAACCTGGCCTGCATGGCGCTGCTGCATGCGCTGGGCATGCGCCAGGAGGCGCACCACCGCGAAAGCCTGTGGCTGCGCGACGAGTGGGTCGACGACGTGATTTTCGCCCTGCTGGAGCACGAATGGCGGGCAGCGCAGCGCCATCGCGGTTAAGCTGTGGCGATTACCCAATAGACGTCCAAACCTCGTGTCCAGCAATTCCTTCGGCAAACTGTTCACCGTCACCACCTTCGGCGAAAGCCACGGGCCGGCGATCGGCTGCGTGATCGACGGCTGCCCGCCGGGACTGGCGCTCGGCGCCGAGGAGTTCCGCAGCGACCTCGATCGCCGCGCCACCGGCCGCAGCCGCTACACCTCGCAGCGGCACGAGGCCGACGAGGTGGAGATCCTTTCAGGCGTGTACGAGGGCAGGACCACCGGCACGCCGATCGCGCTGCTGATCCGCAACACCGACCAGCGCAGCAAGGACTACGGCGACATCGCGCAAAGCTTCCGCCCCGGCCACGCCGACTACACCTACTGGCAGAAATACGGCATCCGCGACCCACGCGGCGGCGGGCGTTCCTCGGCGCGCGAGACCACCATGCGGGTGGCCGCCGCAGTGGTCGCCAAGAAGTGGCTGGCCGAACATTACGGCGTGCGCGTGCGCGGCTACCTGGCGCAGATCGGCGACGTCGTGCCGGACGCGTTCGACTGGGACGCGGTGGAGCAGAACCCGTTCTTCTGGCCCGACGCAGCCCAGGTGCCGGCGCTGGAGAACTACATCAACGTGCTGCGCAAATCCGGCGACTCGGTCGGCGCGCGTGTCAACGTGGTCGCCGACGGCGTGCCGCCGGGCTGGGGCGAACCGATCTACGGCAAGCTCGACGGCGACCTGGCCAGTGCGCTGATGTCGATCAACGCAGTCAAGGGCGTGGAGATCGGCGACGGCTTCGCCGCGGTGGCCCAGCGCGGCAGCGAGCATCGCGACGAGATGAGCATGGACGGCTTTGCGTCCAATCATGCCGGCGGCATCCTCGGCGGCATCAGCAGCGGCCAGCCGGTGACCGCCTCGATCGCGCTGAAGCCCACCTCCAGCATCCTGATTCCCGGCCACAGCGTGAACCTGGCCGGCGAGCCGGTCGAGGTGGTGACCAAGGGCCGCCACGATCCCTGCGTCGGCATCCGCGCCACGCCGATCGCCGAGGCGATGATGGCGCTGGTGCTGATGGATCATGCCTTGCGCCACCGCGCCCAGTGCGGCGATGTGGGCGCGGTGGCGCCGCGCATTCCCTGAGCCGGAGGGGTACGTCATGCCTGTATCGTCGAATCCGCTCCACGCCGCTCCGCCGCATGCGTCGTTGCAGGACATCCTCGGCGACGCGATCCGTTACTGGGAAGTGCGGCGGATCGCCTACAACTTGGCACTGGTGCTGGTGGTCGTCGGCTGGGTCATGATGAGTTGGCCGGGTGTCCTGGCCGCCCTGCGATTCCAGTCCGTGCTGGCCTTGTTCGTGCTGGCGGTGCTCGCCAATGCCTGCTATTGCGCAGCGTACCTGGTCGACATTCCGGCTCAGTATTCGCCGTTCCGCGCAGCCTGGCGGCATGGGCGCTGGGCGTTGTGGCTGATCGGAACCCTGTTCGCGATGACGCTGGCGTACTACTGGCTTGCCGACGAGATGGCCCCCGCGATCGGAGCCGTGCCTTGACCAGCAAGCCGCGCGTCTGGATCTCGCGTCCCACCTTCCCGGACATCGTCGCCCGGCTCGAACCGCACTTCGAGGTGACGGCCGAGCCGGAGGAGCGCAAGTTCAGTCCGGCCGAACTTGCGGCGAAGCTGGCCGGGCAGGATGCCGTGATCGTCGGCCTGAAGGACCGCATCGGCGCGGCGGAAATCGCCGGCGCGCGTCGGCTGCGCATTATTGCCAACCTCGGCGTCGGCTACGACAACCTCGATCTGGATGCGCTCAGTGCCGCCGGCATCGCCGCCTCGAACACCGCCGACGTGCTCAACGAGAGCGTGGCCGACTACGCCTGGGCGCTGCTGCTGGGCGCGGCGCGGCGGATGATGGCGGCCGAGCGCTGGCTGCGCGCCGGGCAATGGCGTGCCACCGAGTTCAAGGCGTGGCTGGGCGCCGACGTGCGCGGCCGTACCCTGGGCATCCTCGGCATGGGCCGGATCGGCCAGGCCATCGCGCGTCGCGCAGTCGGCTTCGGCATGCCGGTGCTGTACCACAACCGTTCGCCGCTGCCCGAGGCGACCGAACGCGCCTGCAACGCTCGTTTCGTCGACAAGGCACAGCTGCTGCGCGAAGCCGATTTCCTGGTGCTGGTGCTGCCGCTGACGCCGCAGACCCGGCACGCGATCGGTGCGCCCGAGCTGGCGCTGATGAAGCCGACCGCGATGCTGGTGAACGTGGCCCGCGGTGGCATCGTGGACGACAGGGCGCTGGCGGCGGCGTTGCGTGAGCGACGCCTGGCCGGCGCCGCGCTGGACGTGTTCGAGGGCGAGCCGGCGCTGTACCCGGGCCTGCTCGAACTGGACAACGTGGTGCTCAGCCCGCATATCGCCAGCGCCACGACCGAAACCCGCCGCGCGATGACCTCGGTGGCGGTCGACAATGTGCTGGCCCTGTTCGGCCACGGCCCGCACGCCGGGCGGCCGCCGACCATCCTCAACCCTTCCGTGCTGGACAAGTGACCGGCGCAACCCTCCACCCCTGAGCAGACAATCCCCATGAGTCAGAAGAGCAGTTACAAGGTCGCTATGGTCGGCGCCACCGGCGCGGTCGGCGAGACCCTGCTGGCGATCCTCGCCGAGCGCGAGTTCCCGGTCAGTGAGCTGGTGCCGCTGGCCAGCGAGCGTTCCGCCGGCGGCAAGGTCAGCTTCGCCGGCAAGGACATCACCGTGCAGCTGCTGGATACCTACGATTTCGCCGGCGTCGACATCGCGTTCTTCTCGGCCGGGGGCTCGGTCAGCCGCGTGCACGCACCGCGGGCGGCGGCGGCTGGCGCGGTGGTGATCGACAACACTTCCGAGTTCCGCTACCAGGACGACATCCCGCTGGTGATCAGCGAGGTCAATCCCCACGCGATCGCGCAGTACACCACGCGCGGCATCATCGCCAACCCGAACTGCTCGACCATGCAGATGCTCGTGGCGCTGGCGCCGATCCACCGCGCGGCGCAGATCGAGCGGATCAACGTGGCCACCTACCAGTCGGTTTCCGGCGCCGGCCGCAGCGGGATGGAGGAGCTGGGGCGGGAGACCGCGGCCCTGCTGAACTTCCAAAGCGTGGAGCCGGGCAAGAAATTCCCGGCCCAGATCGCGTTCAATGTGATTCCGCAGATCGACGACTTCCAGCCGAACGGCTACACCAAGGAGGAAATGAAGCTGGTGTGGGAGACCCGCAAGATCCTGGAGGACGAGTCGATTCAGGTGAACCCGACCGCGGTGCGCGTGCCGGTGTTCTATGGTCATTCCGAGGCGGTGCACATAGAGACCAGCGACAAGATCACCGCCGAGCAGGCCCGCGAGCTGCTGCGGCAGGCACCGGGCGTGGTGCTGGTGGACGAGCGCAAGCCGGGTGGCTATCCGACCCCGGTGGGCGAGGCGGCCGGCAACGACGCGGTGTACGTGGGGCGTATCCGCGAGGACATCTCGCACGAACGCGGGCTGGACCTGTGGATCGTCTCGGACAACATCCGCAAGGGCGCGGCGCTGAATGCGGTGCAGATCGCCGAACTGCTGATCGAGGATTATCTCTGAAATGCGTTTGATGCAACTCCTTGTACTTGCTGGATTTGTAATCGTGTCGACGGCCTGGGCCGGCGACCGGGCGAAGTCGTTGCCGGTCACGCCGGCGTTGGCAAAACCGCTGTCGACTGCCCGGCAGCAACTGGCCAGCAGCCAGGCCGAAGTGGAACAGCTGGAACAGGACCTCGGCCGGCAGGAATCGGACAGCCGGCGGGCCAGCGAACGGCTGCAGCAGCAGGACCAGGCCATCGCCGAGCTGCACAAACAACTGGACGAACTGCAGGCCGTGCCGGTCCCGGGTGCGGATTGAAAGTGCCGCTGTGGTGAGAACGCACCACAGCAATGCACTGCAAGTATTCGCTGCAGCTATTGTTGATTGGCCTGCATGTAACTAAAGTGGCACCTCGTTTGGGGTAGTGGCCGCCATTGCGGCAACGCCATGAATAAATTGAAGAGTCGCGCCAGGATCGTTCGGGGGAACATGCAATGAATCGTTCGTTGAAGTTGTCGATGCTGATCGCGCTGGCACTGGGCAGCAGCCAGGTCATGGCGGTCGACCTTGGCCAGATCCAGGTCAAATCGACGCTGGGGCAGCCGTTGCTGGCCGAGATCCCGCTGCATCCCGACAGTCCGGCGGAGTTGCAGGGTCTCACCGTCCAGCTGGCTTCCAGCGAGCAATTTGCGCGCGCAGGCATCGTCGGCGGGCGTACCTCGATCCCGCTGCATTTCAGCGTGGGCCAGGCCGGTGCCGGCCAGCCGGTCATCCGCATCACCAGCAGTACGCCGGTGGACGATCCCTTCCTCGACCTGTTGATCGAAGTGAACGGCAAGGCCGGCAAGAGCGTGCGCGAGTACGCCATCCTGCTCGATCCACCAAACGCACCGACGGCGACAGCTGCCGCCGTACCGGCCGTATCGGCGCCGAGCCAGCCGGCGCAACCTGCGAAGGCTCCGGCCGCGGCGCCGGTGGCCGCCCGGCCCAGCCCGGCAACACCCGCACGCGCGCCGGTCCCGAAGCCGAAGCCGGCTGCCCCGGCAGTCAGCAACGGCCACTACGGCCCGGTCGAGCGCGGCCAGACGCTGTCGAGCATCGCGCGCAGCGTGACGCCGGCTGGCGTGGACGCACAGCAAATGATGCTGGCGCTGCAGCAGGCCAACCCCGATGCGTTCTACCGCAGCAACATCAATGCGCTGAAGAGTGGCGCTGTGTTGCGCGTACCGACCTCGGCCGAGGCGCAGGCCATGACGATCGCCGCAGCCGCCGCCGAAGTGCGCCGGCAGAACAGCGACTGGCGAGCCGGCGTGCCGGGAAAACCCACGGTCGTGGCCGATGCCGCGACCCGCGCCACCAGTTCTGCGGCGCCCGCCAGCGCGCCGGATACCGGCGACCGGCTTGCGCTGGTGCCGGCGAAGGAAGGCAGCGCTGCCGGAATCCGCGGCAGCGGTGCGGGTGACAAGTCCAGCGCCAGCCTTCGCCAGGACCTGATGCGCACCCGCGAAAGCCTGGCCAGCCTGCAGCAGCAGGGTACCGATCTGAAGACCCGCCTGAAGGATCTGGCGGACATCAACAGCAAGAATGAGCGTTTGCTGTCGCTGAAGGACAACGAGATCGCCGAGCTGCAGGCCAAGCTGGCTGCCGCGCGCAAGGCGGCCGGCATGCCGCCGGCCGCGACGACCAGCACGGCAAAGGTTGCCGCGGCGACCGTGCCGGCGGCGGCAAGCCGCCTGGAAACCGCCACCGCCACCGCCAGCACTGCCGCCCATGCGGTTGCGGCGCCGGTTGCCGCCCACTCGGCGGCGACAGCCGCGCCGGCTGCTGCGTCCAGCCCGGCCAGCACGCCGGTCAGCGGGGCCTCCGTGGTGACCACGCCCATCGCCGCGACACCAGCGCCGGCCAAGCCGGTGGAGAAGCCTGCCAGGCTGCCATCGGCCAGCACGCCAGCGGTCGAGCAGCCGTGGTACATGCAGACCTGGGCCTGGGCGGCCGGGGCCGGCGCGATCGTGCTGCTGATCCTGCTGGCCATGCTTGGTCGTCGGCGCAAGCCGGGCGCCGACGCAGCGAAGGCTTCGTCGTCGCTGGCGGATCGTTTCGGTTCGCCATCCGCTGGTCAGGACCTCCCCGGCGATGACATCGACCAGGACGAATTGCTCGACCAATTGGCCGAACACCCCGACGACATCGGCCTGCACCTGGAACTGGTCACCTTGTACTACTCGCGCCGCGACGTCGAGCATTTCGAGGCGGCAGCCGAGGCGATGCACGCCCATATCACCGACCCGCAGCAGGACGAGTGGCAGGACGTGCTGCACATGGGCGAGGACCTGGTGCCCGGCCACCCGCTGTTTGACCACCACGCCGAACCGGCGGCGCATGACGATGCCGAGGCGCGCGGCGAGTTCAACATCGACGACTATGCCGATCAGAACGATGCACCTGCGGGGGTCTCCTCGATGCCGCCGTTGCCGCCGAACGGGCCGAAACCCGTCAGCGAGTACAACTTCAACTTCGACCTGACCCGGGCCGTCGCCGAGCCGGCGTCCCGCGCCGCGCCGACGGCGGACGATGCTGCCGTGGTTGCACCGCTGGCGTCGAGCAAGCCGGCGCCCGCCGTACCGGCGTCGAACTGGCATTTCGATGAAGAAGGCGGCACGCCGCTGCCGACCGGCCCGGGTCATGAGCTGGACGAGTTCAACGACGACCCGGTGGACACCAAGCTCGACCTGGCACGTGCCTACATCGACATGGGCGACGCCGAAGGCGCGCGCGCCATGCTCGGCGAGGTGGTCAAGGAAGGCACCCAGATGCAGAAGGACGCCGCCAAGCGCCTGCTCGACAGCCTGCACTGAGTCGCGCGGCACCTTTCGCGGGATGCATCGGGCCGGCTTTTGCCGGCCCGATGCCGTTGCGGCCTGCTAATCTTTCTTTTTCGGCGAATCTCTGCACGACTCCATGCGTATTGCCCTGGGCATCGAATACGACGGTACCGATTTCAGCGGCTGGCAGCGCCTGAAGACGGATGTCAGCGTGCAGGGCGTGCTGGAGCAGGCGCTGTCGAAGGTCGCCGACCATCCGGTGGAAGTCAGCTGCGCGGGGCGCACCGACGCTGGCGTGCATGGCCGCTGCCAGGTGGTGCATTTCGACACCGAGGCACGCCGCGACATGCGCGGCTGGGTACTCGGCGGCTGTTCCAACCTGCCGGCCAGCGTGGCGGTGCTGTGGGCGCAGCCGGTGCTGGACAGCTTCCACGCGCGTTACGCGGCGCGCAGCCGGCGTTATCGCTACCACATCCTCAACCGGCCGGTGCGCGCGGCGCTGGATGCGCGCTACGTCACCTGGGAGCGCCTGCCGCTGGATGCCGCGCGCATGCACGAAGCCGCGCAGGCACTGCTGGGGGAACACGATTTCAGTGCATTCCGTGCCTTGTCCTGCCAGGCCGCGCACCCGCGCCGCAGCGTGCTGGCAGTCGGCGTGCGGCGCGAGGGCGAACAGCTGTTCGTCGAGATCGAGGCGAACGCGTTCCTGCATCACATGGTGCGCAATATCGTCGGCTCGCTGCTGCTGATCGGTCGCGGCGAGCAGCCGGTCGCATGGATGGCCGAGCTGCTGGCCCGCTGCGACCGCCAGGTGGCCGGGCCGACCGCGCCGGCTTCTGGGTTGACCTTCATCGGCCCGCGCTATGAAGTGCACTGGGGCCTGCCGGCCGAGGTCTGCCTGATGGGAGCCGGCAAATGATCCGCATCAAGTGCTGCGGCATGACCCGGGTTGGTGACGCGCAGCTCGCCGCGCGGCTCGGCGCCGACGCGATCGGGCTGGTGTTCACCGCACGCAGCCGGCGGCAGGTGACGCTGGCGCGGGCACGCGAGATCGTGGCGGCGCTGCCGCCGTTCGTGGCTACCGTCGCCTTGTTCATGGACGACGAGCCGGGCCTGGTGCGGCAGGTGCTCGATGACGTGCGGCCCACCCTGCTGCAGTTTCACGGCAGCGAGAGCGATGCCTGGTGCGCGCAGTTCGGCCATCCGTTCCTGAAGGCCATCGCGATGGGCGAGGGCGTGGCGGCGTTGCCGCGGCTGCGGGAGTACCCGCGCGCCGCAGGCCTGCTGCTGGACGGCCACGCGGCAGGCGAGGCCGGTGGCAGCGGCCGGACCTTCGACTGGTCGCTGTTGCCCAGCGATCTGGCGCAGCCGCTGATCCTTGCCGGCGGCCTGCACGCCGGCAACGTGGGCGCGGCCGTGCGTGCGGCGCGGCCGTGGGCGGTGGACGTGGCCAGCGGGGTGGAGTCGGCACCGGGGATCAAGGACCCGACCCGGCTGGAAGCCTTCATCCGCGCGGTGCGCGAGGCGGATGCGGCGTGAGCGGCGCGCCGGTCGCCATCGAGGAATGCCGCGATGGCGACGGGTCGTTCGCCCTTGCCGACCTGGTCGGTCGCGCCCGTCCGCTGGTGATCCGCGGTCTGTGCCGCGACTGGCCGATGGTGGCCTGGGCGCGGCAGTCGGACGATGCCTTCGCCCGCGAGCTGGCGCGGCGGGACAACGGCAGCGAGGTCGATGCGCTGCTGCTGCCGCCTGGCGAGGGCGGGGTCATCGGCTACAACACGGCGTTCGACGGCTTCAACTACGAGCACCACCGCGTCTCGATCGGCCAGGGCCTGCAGCGGCTGGCACAGTACAGCCGCCAGCCGGAGGCGCCGGGGCTGGCGATGCAGAGCGCGCTGATCGCCGACTGCCTGCCGGGGTTGCTGGACGAGCACGCCATTCCCTTCCTCGACCGCAGCATCCAGCCGCGCATCTGGATCGGCAACCAGGTCACCACGCCGGCGCATTTCGACGAGTACCACAATGTCGCCTGCGTGGTGTGCGGCGTGCGGCGCTTCACCCTGTTCGCGCCGGAACAGGCGCGCAACCTGTACGTCGGGCCGCTGGATTTCGCGCCCACCGGCGCGGCGATCGGTATCGCCCGGCTCGACCGTCCCGACGACCCGCGCTTTCCCCGCCTGAAGCTGGCGCTGGCCGCGGCGCAGGTGGCGGAGCTGCATCCCGGCGATGCGATCTACATCCCGCCGATGTGGTGGCACCACGTGGAATCCCTGCAGCGGATCAACGCGCTGGTGAATTACTGGTGGCGGCCAATACCCGCAGCCGGTCATGCGCCGGACACCGCGCTGGGCGTCCTGATGCATTGCATCCTCGCCTTCCGCTCGCTGCCGCCGGCGGAACGGGCGGCGTGGAGGGAACTGCTGGACTATTACGTGTTCGGCGACGAGGATCCCGCCGCACACTTGCCCGCCGACCGGCGCGGCATCCTCGGCCCGCTCACGCTTGGGCAACTGGCCGAGGCCAGGGCTTCCATCCGCCGTTATCTGTGACCCCATTTGCCCGGGCTTGCCGCTAAGATGGCTGCTTGCCGCAGTGCGGCATACCCTTCCCCGAGTGACGAGATGAGCAAGATCGTGGACTACAATGCTTACCCCGACGCGCACGGCCGCTTCGGCAACTACGGCGGCAGTTACGTCGCCGAAACCCTGATGGCGCCGCTGGCCGAACTGACCGAAGCCTACCTGCGCCTGCGCAAGGATCCGGCCTTCATCGCCGAACTCGACCGCGACCTCAAGCACTACGTCGGCCGGCCCAGCCCGATCTACCACGCCGAGCGGCTGTCGAAGCACGTCGGCGGCGCGCGCATCCTGTTCAAGCGCGAAGACCTCAACCATACCGGCGCGCACAAGATCAACAACACCGTGGGCCAGGCGCTGGTCGCACGCAACATGGGCAAGACCCGCATCATCGCCGAGACCGGCGCCGGCCAGCACGGCGTGGCCAGCGCCACGGTGGCGGCGCGGCTGGGCCTGAAGTGCGTGGTCTACATGGGCGCGGTCGACATCGAGCGGCAGAAGATCAACGTCTACCGCATGAAGCTGCTGGGCGCCGAGGTGGTGCCGGTGACCTCCGGCTCGAAGACACTGAAGGACGCGCTGAACGAGGCGATGCGCGACTGGGTCACCAACGTGGCCGACACCTTCTACATCATCGGCACCGTCGCCGGGCCGCATCCGTACCCGCTGATGGTGCGCGACTTCAACGCGATCGTCGGCCGCGAGGCGCGCGCGCAGATGCTCGAAGAGTATGGCCGCCTGCCCGACGTGCTGACCGCCTGCGTCGGCGGCGGCTCCAACGCGATCGGCCTGTTCCATGCCTTCCTCAACGACGCCGGCGTGCGCATCGTGGGCGCCGAAGCGGCGGGCGATGGCATCGCAACAGGCCATCACGCCGCCTCGCTGGCCGCCGGCCGTCCAGGCGTGCTGCACGGCAACCGCACCTACGTGCTGTGCGACGACAACGGCCAGATAACCGAGACGCATTCGGTCTCGGCCGGCCTGGACTATCCCGGCGTTGGCCCCGAGCATGCATTCCTGAAGGACGCCGGCCGCGCCGACTATGTCGGCATCACCGACGATGAAGCGCTGGAAGCGTTCCACCTGCTGGCGCGCACCGAAGGCATCCTGGCCGCGCTGGAATCCAGCCACGCGGTGGCGCAGGCGATCAAGCTGGCGCGCGAGTATCCGAAAGACGGCATCGTGCTGTGCAATCTCTCCGGCCGCGGCGACAAGGACGTGCACACGATCGCCGCGCGCGAAGGAGTCGAGGTATGAGCCGCATCGACCGTCGCTTCGCCGCGCTGAAGGCTGCCAATCGCACGGGCCTGATCCCGTTCGTCACCGCCGGCGATCCATCGCCCGGGCACATGGTGTCGATGATGCATGCATTGGTCGACGCCGGCGCCGACCTGATCGAGCTTGGCGTGCCGTTCTCCGATCCGATGGCGGACGGCCCGGTGATCCAGCACGCCAGCGAGCGGGCGATCGCCAAGGGCGTGGGCCTGGCCGACGTGCTGGGCTGGGTCACCGCGTTCCGCCAGCGTGATGCGGACACGCCGATCGTGTTGATGGGTTATCTGAATCCGGTCGAGATCCACGGCTATGTGCGCTTCGCGCAGGAGGCCGTACAGGCCGGCGTCGACGGCGTGCTGCTGGTCGATTGCCCGCTGGAGGAGTCCGCCGTGCTGCAGTCGCTGCGCGACGCCGGCTTGCAGCAGATCCTGCTCGCCGCGCCTACTACCGAACCCTCGCGTATGGCGCAGCTGTGCGGTTCGGCCGAGGGTTTCCTGTACTATGTCTCGTTCGCCGGCATCACCGGTGCTGCACACTTGAGCACCGGCGACATCGCAGTGCGCGTGGCCGATATCCGCGCCCGTGCGAAGGCGCCGGTGGCGGTCGGTTTCGGCATCCGCGATGCAGCGAGCGCAAAGGCGATCGCCGGTTTTGCCGATGCGGTGGTGATCGGCAGCGCGCTGGTGGACAAGCTGGCCGGGGCGTCGGATGCCGATGACATTGCTGGCCGGGTGCGCGCGTTTCTCGCACCGATCCGCAGCGCGCTCGACGCGCACTGAACAACACGCTGCCCAGGGTGGCGCGCACGAACGGTAGGATGATGCAATGAACTGGCTGCAGAAAATCATGAACCCGCGCACCCGCCCGCAGGCCTCGAATGGCGGCAAGGGTTCGGTACCCGAGGGCGTGTGGGAGAAATGCGGCGGTTGCGGCACCGTGCTGTACCGGCCGGAGCTGGAACGCAACCTGATGGTCTGCCCCAAGTGCGGTCACCATCACTACATCAGCGCCCGGGTGCGACTCGGCGCGCTGCTCGACGAGGGTTCGGCGCAGGAACTGTGGGCCAGCCTGGAGCCCACCGATCCGCTGAAATTCCGCGACACCAAGAAATACCGCGACCGCATCGTCGCGACCCAGAAGACGCTCGGCGAGAAGGACGCGATGGTCGCCATGAGCGGCCGGCTCAAGGGCCGTCCGTTGATGGCGGTGGCGTTCGAGTTCGCCTACATGGGCGGTTCGATGGGTTCGGTGGTCGGCGAGAAATTCGCCCGCGCCGCCGAGCGTGCATTGGCCGACAGGAGCGCGCTGGTGTGCTTCTCCGCCACCGGCGGCGCGCGCATGCAGGAGGCGCTGTTCTCGCTGATGCAGATGGCCAAGACCTCGGCCGCGCTGGCGCGTCTGCGCGACGCCGGCGTGCCGTACATCAGCGTGCTGACCAACCCGACCACCGGCGGTGTCTCGGCCAGCCTGGCGATGCTGGGCGACATCAACATCGGCGAGCCGAAGGCGCTGATCGGCTTCGCCGGTCCGCGCGTGATCGAGCAGACCGTGCGCGAGACCCTGCCGGAAGGTTTCCAGCGTTCGGAGTTCCTGCTCGAGCATGGCGCGATCGACCTGATCGTCGATCGCCGCGAGATGCGCGACAAGCTGGCCGACCTGCTCGGCATCCTGATGAAGGCGCCGCGCGCAGCCTGACCGGTCATGCTTGCTGCAGCAATGCGATGCCGCCTTCGGGCGGCATCGTCGTTTGTGCGACCGGGTTTTCCACAGCCGCTGTGGAAGCGTGTTGGTAAAGCCTGTGGACAAGCGTCGCCGGGCGCTTTTCCATCAGACACTTGCTACATGTTGCGCAGGGATTGCGCAACGCCGCCCGTCGCGTCGATTGTCGGCATGCGTGTTTTCCACAGCGATGGTGGGTGTCTTCTGTACAAGCCTGTGGACAAGCGCGGTGCGCGCCATTGTCGACAGGCACTTGGCACGCATTGCGGTTTTTTTGCGCAGCGGCGCGAAGTTCTCCACAGCGATTGTGGAACGCGCGTGGCAAAGCCTGTGGACAAGTAGGCTATCTGGCTGAGTGCAAAGGGAACGCCGACAGCGTGCGCAGAAGCTGCGCAGCGTCGGGTTCAGAGCGGCGCCGCGATCAACCAGATCGAGGCACCGCCGAGGCCGCTGCCGATCACGATGGCGGCCAGCACGTCGCTGGGGTAGTGCAGGCCGAGGATCACCCGCGACGCGGCGACCAGCGCGGTGAAGCCCAGCAGCAGCGGCGCCAGCGACGGATACCAGGCCAGCGCCACGATACTGAAGCCCACCGCCTGCAGGGTGTGCCCGGACGGGAAGCTGAACTCGTCCAGCGGCGGCACGTGCGCGATCACGCCGGGGCAGGCGCGGTACGGGCGCGGGCGGCGCGTCCAGCGCTTGAGCAGACGGTACAGCAGCAGCGCGGCGAGTCCGGTGACCGCCATGTGCGCGGCAGCACTCAGTCCGCGCCGACCGCCGAACGCGGCCAGCGCCGCCATCAGCGCGTACCAGAACACGCCATCGCCGAGCCGG
Source organism: Rhodanobacter thiooxydans (assembly GCF_030291135.1). Taxonomy (NCBI): domain Bacteria; kingdom Pseudomonadati; phylum Pseudomonadota; class Gammaproteobacteria; order Lysobacterales; family Rhodanobacteraceae; genus Rhodanobacter; species Rhodanobacter thiooxydans. The sequence continues at coordinate 1,433,558 of NZ_CP127409.1, forward strand.
CTGACCATGCCGAAGAATGCTCCCACCACGCGACGGGCGCCCCAGTGGTTGGCGATCACGCAGACACGTCGGTCCAGCGCGAAGCGCGGCCCGGGCAGCAGCTCAGATGTGGGCAGCGACGGAGGCGTGTTCATGCAGGTTCTCCTCGGCCATGTCGCGCAGCAGGTTTTCGAAATCGCGGATCACCGCTTCCGGCGAGAGTCCCGCCACGCCGGTATGCGCCGCGCGACCCATGTGCCGGATCAGTGCCGGGTTGCTGGCCAGCCTCACCGTGGCGTCGATGAAGGCGGTGTGGTCACCCGAGGCGATGCAGCAGCCGTTGACGCCATCGACGAGATGCTCGCGCGCGGCGCCTTCGGCGTAGGCCACCACCGGCAGGCCGGCGGCCAGCGCCTCGATGATCACGTTGCCGAAGGTCTCGCTGAGGCTGGGGAACGGGAACAGGTCGGCGCTGGCGATGTGCCGCGCCAGCGCCTCGTCGCGCTGCATCCCGGCGAAGATGAAATCCGGATGGGCTTCCTGCAGCGCGGCGCGGGCGGGGCCGTCACCGACCCACACGTAGCGCGCCTGCGGTACCTGTTGCCGCACCGCCTGGAACGCCTGCACCGCGAGGTCGAGGTTCTTTTCCGCGGCGATGCGACCCACGTAGAGCACCACCGGCGTGGCGGCGTCGGCGCCCCAGCTCGCGCGCAGCGCCTCGTCGCGTCGTTCCGGGTGGAACAGCTGCGTGTCCACCGCCCGGCGCAGCAGGCGTGCGTTGGAAATGCCCATGGTGTGCAACTCCAGTGCGAGTGCGTTGGTTGGTACCAGGGTGGCAACGGCGCGCATGTGGAAGCGGCGCAGATAGCTGCGCACCAGCGGCGTGAGCATGCCCACGCCGTAATGACTGGCGTACTGGTCGAAACGGGTGTGGAAACCGCTGCTGATTGGAATACCCATTCGCCTGGCGGTGCGTACCGCCGACCAGCCCAGCGGGCCTTCGGTGGCGACGTAGACCGCATCGGGGCGTTGCCGCGACCAGTGTTCGCGCAGCGTGCGTCCGGCGGGCAGGCCGAAGCGCAGCCCCGGGTAGCGGGGCAAGGCGCTGCCGCGCACGTCGAGCGCGGTGATGCCGGGTTCGTCGCGGTGAGGCGGCGACTGGCGCGGGCGGATCAGGTCGATGCTGTGGCCACGGGCGGCGAGTCCGGCGGCGAGGCTGTGGACGGTCAGCGCGACGCCGTTGATTTCCGGTGGATAGGTTTCGCTGACGATGCCGATGCGCATTGACGATACCCGTGCTGGCTGGACGCAGCTTCGCCGGTTCGCGTTGCGGCGGCATGGCGGGTGCATGACGTCGCGGTGACGTACCGGTGCCCTGCAGGCGCCTCACCGCTTACACTCGGGCATCCTTCACCGCTGGAGACCGACGATGAAACGTATCCTGCTCACCCTTGCCCTGGCCGCACTGACCGGTGCCGCGCTGGCCGCCGATGCTCCCGGCTTGCCGATCACCCAGGCGCCTGCTGGTGCCGCGGTCTACATCATCTCGCCCAGCGATGGCGCCACCGTGGGCCAGGACGTCACCGTGCGCTTCGGCCTCAGGGGCATGGGCGTGGCGCCGGCCGGCGTGGCCAGGGAACACACCGGCCACCATCACCTGCTGGTCGACGTGAAGGAACTGCCGCCTGCCGGCCAGCCGATCCCGAAGGACGACCGCCACATCCACTTCGGCGGCGGCCAGACCCAGGCCACGCTGAAGCTCGCTCCCGGCACGCACACGTTGCAGCTGGAACTGGGTGATGCCAACCACGTGCCGTTCGACCCGCCGCTGGTATCGAAGCGGATCACCGTGCACGTGAAGTGAGGTCCTGCTTCGGCCGCGCGCTCAGCGGCCGAAGTACACCGATATCCCCAGGCCCGCCTCCCACGCGGGGGCATGGCCGCCGATGCGATGGCGCGCGCTGGCATCCACTTGCACGCGCGGCGTGAGCATCCATGCCAGCCCCGCGCCGGCGCGGCTGCCGTGGCCGTCGTCGGCGTCGTCCTGCAGCGCGATCTCGATGAAGCCGTTGAGCGTGGGCGTGAACGCGTAGCCGTCGTTGACGGCGAGCAGACGGCTGTCGCGGCCGCCGCTGCGCACGTTCTCCAGGTAGAGCGCGGCGATGTTGCGCGCACTCCACTGCCAGTTGAAGTCGGCGCCGAGCAGGTACTGGCGGCGCGGGTTGCGAAAATCCGGTGCGCCGTCGGTGAATTCCACGCTGCCCAGCAGGCCCCAGCTGAAGGTGCCGGATGCGGGCAGGGCGAATTTCATCCCGAGCGTGCTGTCGCCGCGGCCGTGGCTGTGGTAGCGCCCGTCTGCGCCGGTCTGCCGCAGGTAGTTGTAGGGCGAGCCGCCGAGCTGTAGTTCGACCGATCTGCCGAGACCGAGTCGCAGCAGCGTATCGGCGTCGTATTGGGTGCTGGTGGCGCCGTCCTTGCGGTCGCGGCTGGCATCGGGCAGCCCCTGCTCCCAGCTGACGTCGCCCGCCTGCAGTACGGCAGGCGTGAAGCCGAGGCCGGGGCGGTCGTAGCCGGGGTTGCCGTCGGCACGCGCGGCGAGGGGCGAGGCGAGCGCCAGCAGGGTGGCGAGCGCGGGCAGGGCATGCCGGTGGCCTGGTCGATGGGATTCCATGTCTGCGTTCCATGGCTGGATGGTGGCGGCGGGCGCGGTGAGCGTACTATCGAAGGCGGGCCAGACCGAATTCCCCGTCGGAGGTGGCCGATGAGGCACCTGCTGTTCATCCTGGCGCTGACCTTGCCGCCCGTGGTGTGGGCCGGCGTTCCCGCGCCGCAGACTGCGTCCGCGCGGGCACAGGCACAGTTGCCTTCGCACCAGCCCATATTCCAGGTGAGGTACGTGCTGCTGCCGGCCCCGCGGAAGGCCGACGACTTGCCGCGGATCGACTATGGCGACCAGTCACCCGCCATGGCGCCGCTGCAGTTGGAGCGGTGGGGCTCCAGGGAGCTCGATCCGTCTGCCTCGAATCCGAACATGGAAATCTGCCGGCAGTGGGCCTGCGAGATTCCCGGCCATCCGTAAACCTGCGGCCGGTCATCGGCTAAAATCGGCCGTTTCATCCCTCGCCACGAATCCCATGACCGTCCGTACCCGCTTCGCCCCCAGCCCCACCGGTTTTCTGCACATCGGTGGCGCGCGTACCGCGCTGTACTGCTGGCTGGAATCGCGCCGCCGCGGCGGCCAGTTCATCCTGCGCATCGAGGATACCGACCGCGAGCGTTCCACCGACGAGGCGGTGCAGGCGATCCTCGACGCGATGCACTGGCTCGACCTCGACGCCGACGAGGGCCCGTTCTACCAGACACAGCGGCTTGAGCGGTACCGGCAGGTCGCCGCCGAACTGGTCGCGGCCGGCAAGGCTTACTACGCCTACGAGAGCAAGGAGGAGATCGAGGCGATGCGCGAGGCGGCGATGGCGAAGGGCGAGAAGCCGCGCTACAACGGCCATTGCCGCGACCGCAACGAACCGTTCCGTGAAGATCCCAATCGCGTGATCCGCTTCCGCAACCCGACGGAAGGCTCGGTGGTGTTCGATGACAAGGTGAAGGGTCGCATCGAGTGGGCCAACAGCGAGCTGGACGACCTGGTGATCTTCCGCTCCGACGGCTGGCCGACCTACAACTTCGCGGTGGTGGTCGACGACATCGACATGGGCATCACCGAGGTGATCCGCGGCGACGACCACGTCAACAACACGCCGCGGCAGATCAACATCTACCACGCGCTCGGCGCTCCGGTGCCGGAGTTCGCGCACCTGCCGATGATCCTGGACAAGGAAGGCAAGAAGCTGTCCAAGCGCACCAACTCGGTCAGCGTGATGGACTATCGCGCCGACGGCTTCCTGCCGCACGCGATCCTGAACTACCTGGTGCGGCTGGGCTGGTCGCACGGCGATCAGGAAATCTTCTCGCGCGAGGAGATGATCGCGCTGTTCGACATCGCCGACGTCAACAAGGCCGCATCGCGCTTCGACACCGAGAAGCTGGCCTGGCTCAACCAGCACTACCTGAAGACCGACGAACCGCAGTCGCTGGCTGCCGAGTTCGCGTGGCACCTGCAGCGTGCCGGGATCGACGCGTCGCACGGCCCGGCGCCGGTCGACGTGATCGTGGCGTTGCGCGACCGCGTGCACACGCTGAAGGAAATGGCCGAACGCGCAAAGATCTGGTACGCGCCGATCGCCGAATGGGACGACAAGGCGGTCGCCAAGCACCTGAAGAACGACAGCGCGGTTGCCGTGCTCGACGCGGCGAAGTCACTGCTCGCCGAGGCCGAGTGGAAGCCGGAACCGATCCACCAGGTGATCGAGCAGGTTGCCGCAAAGCTCGCGTTGGGCATGGGCAAGATCGCGCAGCCGCTGCGGGTGGCGATGACCGGCACCCAGGTCTCGCCCTCGATCGAGCACACGATCTACCTGGCCGGCCGCAGCGAGGCGCTCAAGCGCATCGACGCGGCGATTGCCATGGCGCAGGGATGACCTGTCGATGACGTACTGAGCCGCATATGGACGAACTGCTGGCCAGGGCTACCCACGGCGTCGACCTCGATGCGCCGGGCGCGTTCTGGCACGTGTTCTTCAACCTGTTGAATATGCTGCCGTGGGCAGCCATGTTCTGGTGGAGCCTGCTGTTCGTCGTGGTGGGTGCGCTGCTCGGTTGGTGGCGTGGCCGCCTGTTCGAAGGGATCGTGTGGGCGTGGCTGCTGGGGCCGATCGGCTGGATCGTGGTCCTGCTGCGGACCCGGCCCAAGCTTCCGCGACAGCCGCCGCCATTGCCGCGCTGAACCCCGGCCTCGGATGACGGGCGGAGTGTATGATCCAGTACGAGGTGAAACGCTTGAGCCATGACGCCGCCCACAACCCGCATCCGAGCCACCCGCATCATCACGATGCGAAAGGTTTCGTGCGGGCCGTGGAACATGTCAGCGAGGAGCGCGGCCTGCGCCTGACCCCGCTGCGCAAGGAGGTGCTGGAGCTGATTGCGGCCGCGCACAAGCCGGTCAAGGCCTACGACCTGCTCGACCAGCTGCGCGAGAAGCACGGCAACGCGGCGCCGCCGACGGTCTATCGCGCACTCGACTTCCTGCTCGAGAACGGTTTCATCCACAAGCTGGAATCGATCAATGCGTTCGTCTCCTGCCATCACCCGGCCGAGGCGCACCAGGTGCCGTTCCTGATCTGCGATACCTGCTCCAGTGCCCAGGAGGTCTGCGACGAGCGGGTCGCCGAGCTGATCGAGATGCAGGCGAAGGCGTTCGGCTTCCGCCCGCAGGCGCAGACGCTGGAAGTCCATGGCACCTGCCGGCATTGCCGCAAGAGCTGAACCCGATGCTGGCGGGTATGGCGTCCGGTAGTGTTATAATGTAACATATGGTCCGACCGGATACTGAGCCGCCACGTCTGGCGGCGTCGGGCACATCGATGGATTTCGAGCAGACGAACAAATCCCGCTGGTGGCATGCCGCCGATCGTGTCGGTGCGATGGCCTCCTTCCTGTGCGCGATCCATTGTGCGCTGCTGCCCTTCGTGCTTGCGCTGTTGCCGCTGCTGGGCCTGGAATTCCTGGCCGACCATCGCTTCGAGCGGGTTTTCGTGCTGGCTGCCTGCGTACTGGCCTCGTTCGTCCTGATCCGCGGTTATCGCCGGCACCAGCGCCTGTTGCCGTTGCGGCTGGCCGTACCGGGGTTGCTCCTGTTGCTGCTAGGCATCATCTACATCGACGGTCCCGCGCCGATCCTGCACAGCGTGCTGGTGACTTGCGGCGGCCTGCTGCTGGCCGGTGCGCATTTCGCCAACCTGCGGCTGGACAGCCGCCGCGACGGCGCCCACCTGCATGGCCCGCAGTGCGCGCACTGAGCCGCCGTGAACTCGCTGGTGATTGTGTAACAGCGGTGGCCGTTCCTAGCATGCACGCATGAACACTCACGTCCACCGGCACGACCACGACCATGCACATGCGCACGATCCCGCCGCTGTGTCCGGCGGTCGCGGTCGCAAGCTGCTGCTTGCGTTCGTGCTGACCACCGTGATGATGGTGGTCGAGGTGGTCGGCGGCGCCTGGTCCGGCTCGCTGGCGCTGCTGGCCGATGCCGGCCACATGGTGGTCGACGCGCTGGCCTTGCTGCTGGCGATCGTCGGCGCATGGATGGCAACCAGGCCGGCCGATGCGCGGCGCAGCTATGGTTATGGCCGGATGGAGGTGCTGGCCGGGTTCGTCAATGCACTGGGCCAGTTCGTGCTGGTCGGCTGGATCTTCTACGAGGCCGTCGTGCGGCTGCTGCATCCCGGGGAGATTCTGTCCGGGATCATGCTGGCCGTGGCGATCGTGGGGCTGCTGGTGAATGCGCTGGTGCTGCGCACCCTGCATGGACATGCGCATGACGACGTCAACCTGGCCGGCGCCAGCCTGCATGTGCTGGGCGACCTGCTTGGCTCGCTGGCGGCGGTGCTGGCGGCGCTGGCGATCCGCTGGTTCGGCTGGCTGTGGGCCGACCCGGTGTTGTCGCTGCTGATCTCGCTGCTGATCCTGGGCAGTGCGTGGCGCTTGCTGCGGATGTCCGCTCACATCCTGCTGGAAGGTGTGCCTGACGGCATGGACAGTGCGCTGGTGGAAGCGTCGCTGCGCGAGGCCGATCCGGGTATCTGCGATATCCACCACCTGCACGTGTGGCAGCTGGCCTCGGGATCACGCATGGCCACCGTGCATGCCGAGCTGGAGGAACATGCTGACGGTGCGCAGGCCCTGCGCGCGATCAAGCAGGTATTGCTGGAGCGTTTCGGGATCCAGCATGTGACCGTGCAGGTCGACCCTGGCAGGTGTCTCGATGCCAGCGGAGACTGCGCCGGGCACGGTCGGCCCTGACTATCCCGCACGGCTCCGACGCTGCTATGATGGTAGGCCGTTCATCCAATAAATCAAGGAGTTCCCCATGGGTAAGGGCGATCGCAAGACCCGTCGCGGCAAAACCTACCGCGGCAGCTACGGCAATACCCGTGCACACGGCGTGCTGCCGGCCGTGGTGGGCGCCAAGCCGACCGTGACCAAGCCGGCCGCTGCCAAGAAGGCCGCGCCGAAGAAGAAGTCGGCCTGATTCGATTCCGGCCTGCACCAGTCTCGCAAGACCCCCGCCTCGGCGGGGTTTTTTGCTTTTGGGGCAGGGGAATACCGGTGTCCTCCGGGTGTTCGGTCAACCAGCGTCGAACCTGGAAGGCGTCGACGCAAGACGGGTTTGCCGTGGCGCCGCATGCCGTGTATGATGCGCATCATTGTGTTAATGCATTAGTACATTATGAAGCGTCGATCGCGTGACCCCGAAACTCCTGTCGAATCAGCCGAGCAGAGCCTGTACGAGGCGCTGCTGTCGTTGAAGAACGTCGAGGAGATGGCTGCCTTCCTTGGTGACCTGTGCACCCCGGCGGAACTCGAAGTGCTGGTGGACCGCTGGCGGGTGGTGCCGTTCCTGCTCGAAGGCGTGCCGTACCGCGAGATCCACGAGCACACCGCGGTCAGCATCACCACTATCGGGCGGGTGGCGCGCTACCTCAACCAGGGCAACGGCGGCTACCTGGCGGCCGCGGCCCGTGCGGTACGGCGGCAAGCGCAGATGACGAGGAAGAAGGCATGAAGCCACGTGACCGTTTGCGTATCGCGATGCAGAAATCCGGCCGGCTCACCGAGCCGGCGCTGGATCTGCTGGCCCGCTGCGGGCTCACCTTCCGGCAGAGCCGCGACAAGCTGTTCTGCTTCGGCGAGGGCGAGCCGGTCGACCTGCTGCTGGTGCGCGACGACGACATCCCCGGCCTGATCGCCCAGGGTGTGTGCGACCTGGGCATCGTCGGCCGCAACGTGCTGAGCGAGTTCCAGCTCACCGCTGGGCGCGAGGCCGAGCCGCTGGCCGAGTTGCGCCCGCTCGGCTTCGGCCGCTGCCGGCTGTCGATCGCGGTGCCGCAGGAGCTGGATTACCACGAGCCGCGGCAGCTGCAAGGGCGACGCATCGCCACCTCGTATCCCGGCCTGCTCGGTGAATGGCTGCGCACGCAGGGCATCGATGCCGGCGTGGTGACCCTGGCCGGTTCGGTCGAGATCGCGCCGAAGCTGGGCACCGCGGACGCGATCTGCGACCTGGTGCAGAGCGGCGGCACGCTGGTGGCGAACCAGTTGCGCGAAGCCGACGTGCTGCTGCACAGCGAGGCGGTGCTGGCCGGGCCGCTGACCCTTCCGGTGGACGAGCGCGGCGACCTGCTGGAGCTGCTGCTGAAGCGGCTTGACGGGGTGATCCAGGTGCGCGAGTCGCGCCTGCTGCTGCTGCAGACCTCGCGCCATACGCTGGAGGCGGTGACCCGGCTGTTGCCGGGCGGTCCGCAGCCGACCCTGCTGCCGGTGGCCGGCCAGCCGGATCAATTCATGTTGCAGGCGCTGTGTGCCGGCGAAGTGAGCTGGCGGCAGCTGGAAGAGATCAAGAAGGCCGGGGCACGCGAGATGTTCGTGCTGCCGGTGGAGAAGATGCTGGCATGAAGCAGGTTGGCATGAAGAGCAGGCTCACATGAAACGTCTGGACTGGAACGCCCTGGATGAAACGGCGCGCCGCGAGGCGCTGGCTCGCCCCGCGCAATCGCGGGGCGACGAACTGCGCCGCGGCGTCGAGCAGATCATCGCCTCCGTGCGCGAAGGTGGCGACACGGCGCTACGCGAACTGAGCGCGAAATACGACCGCTGCGCACTGCAGGCGATCGCAGTGGACGAGGCCGAATTCGCCGCGGCCGAGGCTTCCCTCGATCCGGCCCTGAAAGCTGCGATCCAAGAAGCGGCAGCGCGCATCGAGCTGTTTCATCGCGCGGCGGCGCTGCAACCGGTGGCGGTGGATACCGCGCCCGGCGTGCGGGTGGAACGTATGCTGCGGCCGATCGGTCGGGTCGGCCTGTACGTGCCGGCCGGCAGCGCGCCGTTGCCGTCGACCGCCCTGATGCTGGGCGTACCGGCGCACATCGCCGGCTGCCGCGAAGTGGTGCTGTGCTCGCCGGCGCGCGCCGACGGCCGCTGCGACGAGGCGGTGCTGTATGCCGCGCGCCTCACCGGGGTGCACAAGGTGTTCAAGCTGGGCGGCGCGCAGGCGATCGCCGCGATGGCCTATGGCACGGAATCGGTGCCGAAGTGCGACAAGCTGTTCGGCCCCGGCAACGCCTGGGTCACCGAAGCGAAGCTGCAGGTGTCGTCCGATCCGGATGGCGCCGCGATCGACATGCCGGCCGGCCCGTCCGAAGTGCTGGTGATCGCCGATGCCGGGGCGAACCCGGTCTTCGTCGCCGCCGACCTGCTGTCGCAGGCCGAGCACGGGCCGGATTCGCAGGTGATCCTGCTGAGTCCGTCCGCCGGGTTGCTGGACCAGGCAGCCGCCGAGGTCGAGCGGCAATGCGCCGAGTTACCGCGTGGCGCGATCGTCAATCAGGCGCTGGCGCAGAGCCGGCTGATCGCCGTCGACTCGCTGGCGCAGGCGGTGGAAGTGAGCAACCGCTACGCGCCCGAGCACTTGATCTTGCAGGTCGCCGCGCCGCGTGCGCTGCTCGATGGCGTCGAGAGTGCCGGTTCGGTCTTCCTCGGCCAGTGGGCGCCCGAATCGGTGGGCGACTATTGCAGCGGCAGCAACCACGTGCTGCCGACCTACGGCTACGCGCGCAGCTACAGCGGCGTGTCGGTGGCCAGCTACCAGAAACAGATCAGCGTGCAGGAAGTCAGCGCGGACGGCTTGCGCAACATCGGCCCGTGCACCGCCACGCTGGCGGCGGCGGAGCAACTGGAAGCGCACCGCCGCGCGGTAACGCTGCGCCTGGAGGCTTTGGCATGAGCGTGCTCGATCTGGCGCGGCCGGAAATCCGCGCGATGCAGCCGTATTCCTCGGCACGGATGGAGGCGAGCGGCGGCGAGGTCCTGCTCAACGCGAACGAATCGGCGTGGGCGCCGGTGGGCGACGACGGCCTTGGCTGCAACCGCTACCCCGAACCTCAGCCTGCCGCCCTGGTCGACGCGCTGGCGGCACTCTACGGCGTTCGGCGCGAACAGTTGCTGATTGGCCGCGGCAGCGATGAGGCGATCGACCTGCTGGTGCGCGCGTTCTGCCGCGCCGGCCGCGACGCGATCCTGATCCAGCCGCCGACGTTCGGCATGTATGCGGTGTGCGCGCGGGTGCAGGACGCGGGCATCGTCGAGGTGCCGCTGGCGGCGGACGCTACGCTGGACGTGGATGCGGTGCTGGCCGCGCTGACCCCGGCGGTGAAGCTGGTCTTCATCTGCACGCCGAACAATCCCACCGGCCAGCCGGTGCCGCGCACCGAAGTGGAGCGGCTGGCGCGTACGCTGGCCGGCCGCGCGTTGCTGGTGGTGGACGAGGCCTACGTGGAGTTCGCCGACGAAGGCAGCGTGGCCGACCTGATCGACCGCTACGACAACCTCGCCGTGTTGCGCACCTTGTCCAAGGCCTGGGCGCTGGCCGGCGTGCGCATCGGCAGCCTGCTGGCGAACGCGGACGTGATCGCCCTGCTGCGCCGGATCATGGCGCCGTACCCGCTGCCGTTGCCGAGCGTGGACGCCGCGTTGTTGGCGTTGTCCGGCTGGGGCCAGGCGAATGCACGAGGGCATGTCACCATCGTGCGCGAGCAGCGTGCGCGGATGCTGGCGGCGCTGCGCCGGTTACCCGGGGTGCGCGAGGTGTTGCCGTCGCAGGCGAATTTCCTGGCCGTACATTTCGAGGATGCCGCCGCGGTGTATCAGAAGCTGCTGGCCGCAGGTATCGTGGTGCGTGATATACGCAAATATCCGAATCTCGGCGACGCGCTGCGCATCACCATCGGCACGCCGGCGGAGAACGAGCGCGTGCTGGCCGTCCTGCAGGAAACCAACCCGTGAGCCGCAAGATTCTTTTTATCGATCGCGATGGCTGCCTCATCGAGGAGCCGGCCGACGAGCAGATCGACAGCTACGAAAAGCTGGCCCTGCTGCCCGGCGTGATCGCCGCGTTGCAGCGCTTCGTCGCTGCCGGTTACGAACTGGTGATGGTGAGCAATCAGGACGGTCTGGGTAGCGACAGTTTTCCCGAGCCGCATTTCACCGGGCCGCACGAGCTGCTGCTGCGCATCTTCGCCTCGCAGGGCATCCGCTTCCGCGAGGTGCTGATCGACCGCAGCTTTCCGCACGAGGGCCTCGATACGCGCAAGCCCGGCGTCGGCATGCTGCGGCACTACCTCGCCGATGACGGCTGGAGCCGAGCGGCGTCGGCGATGGTGGGCGATCGCGAAACCGACCTGCAGTTCGCCGCGAACCTCGGCGTCCACGGCTTTCGCGTCGGCCCGCTCGGCACGAGCTGGGAGGCGCTGGCGCATCAGCTGCTGGATGCACCGCGCACCGCCACGGTGGTGCGCAATACAAAGGAAACCCGCATCACGGTCAGCGTCGACCTGGATCGGGTGGCCGAACCGCAGGCGCACACCGGCCTGGGTTTCTTCGACCACATGCTGGAGCAGATCGGCAAGCACGGCGGCTTCGCGCTGGAACTGGCTTGCGACGGCGACACCCACATCGACGAACACCACACCATCGAGGACTGCGCGCTGGCGCTGGGCCAGGCGCTGAAGCAGGCGCTCGGCGACAAGCGCGGCATCGGCCGCTATGGCTTCACCCTGCCGATGGACGAGGCGCAGGCCAGTGCTGCGCTGGATCTGTCCGGTCGGCCCTACTTCGTGTTCGAGGGCAGCTTCCCGCGCGAGCGCGTGGGCGAGGTGCCGACCGAACTGGTGCCGCATTTCTTCCGCTCGCTGTGCGAGACGCTGGGCGCGAACCTGCACCTGAGCGTACGCGGCGACAACGCGCACCACATGGTCGAGGCCTGCTTCAAGGTGGTGGCGCGCACGCTGCGCCAGGCGATTCGCCGCGAGGGCAGCGAACTGCCCAGCACCAAGGGCGCGCTGTGATGAACGTGGTGCTGGTGGACGCCGGCGGCACCAACATCGGCTCGGTGCGCTACGCGCTGCAGCGGCTGGGCGTGGACGCTGCGCTCACGTCGGACGCGGCGGCGATCCGTGCCGCCGACAAGGTGATCCTGCCCGGCGTGGGCGCCGCCGGTCCCGGCATGGCGCGGCTGCGCGAGCTGGGTCTGGTCGACGTGCTGCGTTCGCTGGAACAACCCGTGCTCGGCGTATGCCTCGGCATGCAGCTGCTGTGCGCGCACTCGGAAGAGGGCGGCACGGAGTGCCTCGGATTGATCCCGGCGCCGGTACGTCGTTTCACCGAAGCGCCCGGCCTGCGCGTGCCGCACATGGGCTGGAACCGACTGTCCGTGCGGCGGCCGCACCCGCTGCTGGCCGGCCTGGGCGACGACGACCAAGCCTATTTCGTGCACAGCTACGCGGTACCGGTCGGCGACTGGACCCTGGCCACGGCCGACTACGGCGGCGCGTTCTCGGCGGTGATCGCACACGGCAACTTCCATGGCATGCAGTTCCATCCCGAGCGCTCTGCTGCCGTCGGCGCCCGACTGCTGAAGAACTTTCTCGAACTATGAACTTCGACGTGATTCCCGCGATCGACCTGCGTGGTGGCCGGGTGGTGCGCCTGAAGCAGGGCGACTACGCGCAGCAGACCACCTATGCCGCCGATCCGCGCGCGCTGGCGCGGCGCTATGCCGAGGCCGGCGCGCGCTGGCTGCACCTGGTCGACCTGGACGGTGCGCGCTCAGGCAGCCTGGCCAATCTCGCGGTGATCCAGGCCATCGCCACCGATGGCATGCAGATCCAGGCCGGCGGCGGCGTACGCTGTGAAGATGACTTGCGCCGGCTGTTCGACGCCGGCGTGCAGCGCGTGGTGCTGGGCAGCGTGGCGATCCGCGAGCCCGAACTCGTGGCTGGCTGGCTGGACAGCCATGGCGCCGACAGGCTAACCCTTGCGCTCGACACCCGCCGCCTCGATGGTCGCTGGAGCCTGCCCAGCGCGGGCTGGACCGAAGTCGAAGCACTCACGCTGGACGAGCTGGCGCCGTGGTACGCCGCGCGCGGCGCGCGCCACCTGCTGTGCACCGACATCGACCGCGACGGCATGCTCGCCGGCTTCAACCTCGATCTCTACCGCCATCTCGCCGCCACGGTGCCGACGCTGGCCGTGCAGGCCTCCGGCGGCGTGCGCTCGCTGGACGACATCCGCGCCGCGCGCGAAGCCGGCGCGCGCGGCGTGATCCTCGGTCGTGCGCTGCTGGAAGGTCGCTTCACCGTCGGGGAGGCCCTGGCATGCTGAGCCGCCGCATCATTCCCTGCCTCGACGTGCGCGACGGCCAGGTGGTCAAGGGCGTGCGCTTCCGCGACCACGTGGTGATGGGCGAAATCGTCGACCTCGCGCTGCGCTACCGCGACGAAGGCGCCGACGAGCTGGTGTTCTACGACATCACGGCCAGCCCCGAAGGGCGCAGTGTGGATCGCGGCTGGGTCGAGAAGGTCGCACGGGCGATCGACATTCCGTTCTGCGTGGCCGGCGGCATCCGTTCGGTGGACGAGGCACGCGCGGTGCTGCATGCGGGCGCCGACAAGATCTCGGTGAACTCGCCGGCGCTGGAGCGTCCCGCACTGATCGACGAACTGGCTGCCGCGTTCGGCGTGCAGTGCGTGGTGGTCGGCATCGACTCGCTGCGCGACGCCGACGGCGAGTGGCGCGTGCGCCAGTACACCGGCGACCCCGCGAAGACCCAGGCGCTGTCGCGCCGAACGCTGGACTGGCTGGTCGAGGCGCAACAGCGCGGCGCCGGCGAGATCGTATTGAACTGCATGGGCAGCGACGGCGTGCGCCGGGGGTACGATCTGGAACAGCTTTCCGCGGCCCGCGCGCTCTGCCGCGTGCCGCTGGTCGCCTCCGGCGGTGCCGGCGAGCTGGAACATTTCCGCGACGCCTTCATCGAGGCTGACGTGGATGGTGCGCTGGCCGCCAGCGTGTTCCACTCCAGTGCGATCGCCATCCCCGCACTCAAGCACTACCTGCGCGAGCAGGGCGTTCCGGTACGTCGGTAAGCCAGGAGGAATGACAGCGATGAGCGACAACACTGATACCAGCCGCCTCGACTGGGCCAAGGGCGACGGCCTGTTGCCCGCCATCGTGCAGCATTGGCTGAGCGGCGAAGTGCTGATGCTCGGCTACATGAACGCCGAGGCGCTGGCGCAGACGCAAGCCAGCGGCCACGTCACCTTCTACAGCCGCAGCAAGCAACGCCTGTGGACCAAGGGCGAAAGCTCCGGCCACGTGCTCGCGCTGAAGTCGATCCGCATCGACTGCGACGCCGACACCTTGCTGATCCAGGCCGCCCCGCAGGGGCCGACCTGCCATCTCGGCACCTCCAGCTGCTTCGGCGACAGCGCCGACGTACGACCTCCGCTCGGCTTTCTCGCCGAACTCGATGCCCTGGTCGAGCAGCGTTACGCTGAACGTCCGGCCGGCAGCTACACCACCCGGCTGTTCGATGGTGGCATTCGTCGCATCGCGCAGAAGGTGGGCGAAGAAGGCGTCGAGACTGCGCTTGCTGCGGTGGCGCAGGACGATGCCGAGCTGCTGGGTGAGGCGGCGGACCTGGTCTATCACTTGATGGTGCTGCTGCGTGCGCGGGAACTCGATCTGGCACAGGTGGTTTCGCAGTTACAAGCGCGGCACGGCGAGATCAAGTCCTAGCTGGCATCGATAGATTGCCCTAGACTGGCGAGGCGCATCGGGGATGTGCCTTCAGGGAGACCATCTAGTGAACGACCTCGTCTACAAGAACGAGACGACGTTGCGTGCGATCGCGCTCGTTCTGTCTATCGTCATCTGGCTGTTGCTTCTGTTCGGCACCGTCGGTGTGTTGTTGATTTACCTATTACTGTTCGCGCTGTTTGCGGTCATTGCGCACTCGGCGCTGATCGCGCACTTGCGCGGCAATGCGATTCGTATCAGTTCGAGGCAGATGCCCGAGCTGTATCAACGTCTGTCCGACTGTGCGCGCAAGCTTGGCGTGCGGGAGCTCCCGGAGGCGTATCTGGTCAATGGGAACGGTGTGTTGAATGCCTTCGCAATGCGTTTCCTTGGGCGCAATTTCGTCGTGCTGCTGTCGGATGTGGTGGAGAGCTTCGAAGCCCGACCGGGGGCCCTGAATTTCTACATCGGCCACGAACTTGGTCATCTGCGCAGGCATCACCTGACCTGGGCGAAGGTGTTGGCCCCAGCGATGTTCCTGCCGTTGATCGGCGCAGCCTATTCGCGCGCACGCGAATACACCTGTGACCGACATGGTCTGGCCGTCTGCGAGAATCCAGAGGATGCCCAATACGGGCTGGTCACGCTGGCTGCCGGCAAACGCCTCTGGCGCGAAGTCAATCTGGCGGACTACAGCGAGAGCGCGACGGCGGCGCCGGGCTTCTGGATGTCGTTGCACGAGCTGGTCGGCGACTATCCCTGGTTGAACAAGCGCCATGCGTGGCTGCGTGCGCTCGCCGAGCAACGCAAGCCGAAGCTTGGGGCGCGCAATCCATTCGCCTATCTGATCAGCCTGATCTTGCCGCGTGTGCCCGGGTTGGGTATCGGCGGTGGACTGATCGTGATCGCCTACATCGCGATCCTGGCAGCGATCGCGATTCCCGCGTATCAGGATTATCTGGGGCGTGCGGCCTTGAACGTGGCAATGGCGGACAGCACTCCCTATCGCGAGGCGGTGGCGCAATTTGGCGTCAGTCACCAAGAGTGGCCCGATTCGATCGGGCAGCTTGGCCTGGCGCCGTTTGCCGGCGATTCCAGCGTGTCCAGCATCACGCTGGGCAGCCATGGCGCGCTGACCGTCAATTTCATCAGGTCGCCCGTGCGCGGCCACGCGCTGTTGCTGACGCCATATGTCCGCGACAACACGGTCCACTGGTCATGTGGTGGTGACGTTCCCGCCAAGTGGTTGCCGCCGATTTGCCGCACTCAGCAATAGGCGGTCTGCACATCAAGGCGACTTGACGACACGCCGCCGGATGCGGGCCGCACAAGCAAGCCCGCGTGAGGTGTGCCTCCAGCGTTGGGTGCCGCTTCAGCGGGCGACGGCTTTCGTGGCCGGCGGCTTGAATGCTACCGGCGGACCGGCCACGATATTCTTGCGCCACAAGGCAAGCTGTTCGGTAATGCCGCTGCCGATGTCGATCTGCGGTTCCGACGGGGTGAGCTTGTCCTGCTGCTCCCAGCGGCTGATCTGGATGCTGGCCTGTTTGAACGAGTCGACGAAATTGTCGGTGTGGTTCAGCGCGTCGACCAGCCAGGCCTTGCCGAAGTAGGTAATGTTCGAGTCGCTGCCGCAGCCGAACGAGCTGCGGTCGGCGCGGGCGGCGGTGAGCACCAGGGTACCGGGGCCGCGCAGCGGCGGCACGAAGCCGCCGGAATAGCAGGCGTTGACCACCAGTACCTTCCACTTGAACGGGTGCATGGCCAGGATGCTGGCCAGGTCGCTGGCGCCGAGCTGGTCCAGTGGTAGCGGGTCCATGTCCAGCAACAGGGTGTGATCCTCGCTGCCGTGGCTGGTGAGGTACAGCAGCAGGATGTCCTGGTCCGGTTGCATCGTCTTGCCCAGGCCGTCAAGCGCGGTTTCCAGATTGCTCCAGCTGGCCAGCGGCCGGGTGGTGAGCGTGGCCGGGTTGTTCTCCAGCACCAGGCTGTGGGCGCTGGCGCCGAAGCGCTGGGCGAACAGCCGTGCCGCGTATTCGGCCTCGTTGTGGAACACGTCCTCGCTGCCATCGCCGGCGATGGCCAGCAGGTACAGGTTCGGCTTGCCGGGCACTCGCGGGCCGAGTTCGGCCAGCGCGTTGCGCATCATCCGTGGCTGCGCGTACAGCACCTGTTCCGGGGTGGGAGCCTGGCTGGGCCAGCGGTCGACATCGGCGTCGTCCTCTGGCACGGCGTCCGATGCCATGCTGTCGGGCGTGGTGGCGGCATGGCTGGCGGTCGATGGCATCGCCAGGTGGCCGGACCACCAGGTCGCCAGCAGCACCCCGGCGGCGAACGCGAGCAGGACGGTCAGGGTGCTACGCATGGTGGGGCGCATGCGGCGGTTTCACGGCGTGATCGCGTCGAAATCGCGATAGACCGCATGGCGCGGCGCGTTGGGCAGCGTCTGCAGCTCGCGCACCAGCCAGCCGGTGTGGAAGCCGGCCGCCTGTGCGGCGTCGAGTTCCTCCACGATGTCGGACAGGAACAGCAGGTGCCGGGGCTGCTCGTCGATCGCTTCGGCGATGCGCCGGTAGGATTCGGATTCGCGCTTCGGCCCGGTTTCGGTATCGAAGTAACCGGCGAACAGCGCGCCCAGGTCGCCGGCTTCGCTGTGCTGGAAAAACAGTTTCTGCGCCGGCACCGAGCCGGAGGAATAGACGTACAGCCGCAGCCCGTCCGCGCGCCAGTCGCGCAGTCGCGCTGCCACTTCCGGGTAGACGTGGGCACGGTAGTCACCGGCCTCGTAGCCGTCCTTCCAGATCATGCCCTGCAGCGCCTTCAGCGCGGTGGATTTGCGGTCCTGGTCGATCCACTGCAGCAGCAGCTCGATGATGTCCTGGCGGCTGGCCTCGACCAGCCCGGCCTCGCGGGCCGCCTCATGCAGCCAGTGCTGCACCTCGGGCTTGTTGCCGTGGGTTTCGACGAAGGCGGGCAGCCGCTTGCGCGCGTATGGGAACAGCACGTCGCGGACGAAGTCGATCGAGCTGGTGGTGCCCTCGATGTCGGTGACGATGGCGCGGATTTCGATCATGGCTTCGGGATCCGGGGTCCGAGGTTCGGGAAGAGCATCGCCCGCGAGCGGGCTCCTACACGGCAGGCGCCATGCGCGGGAAGCGCGAGGCGATGTCGTCGCCGGTGAAGTTGGCCACCCAGCCTTCCTTGTTGGTGAACAGCCGGATTGCCACGAAGTAGGGCGATTCGCTCATGTCGAACCAGTGGCGGGTGCCGTCGGGTACGCCGATCAGGTCGCCCTGTTCGCACAGGATGTCATAGACCTTGCCGCCGAGGTGCAGGGTGAACTGGCCGGCGCCGGCGACGAAGAAGCGCACCTCGTCCTCGCTGTGGGTATGTTCGCTGAGGAATTTCTGGCGCAGCGTCGCGCGGTCGGGGTGATCGGGAGCGAGGCTGATCACGTCCACGGCCTGGTAGCCTTCCTCGCGCATCAGCCGGTCGATGTCGCCGCGATAGGCGGCAATCACCTCGTCCTGGCTGGCGCCTGGGGCAATCGGCTGGCTAGCTTCCCATTGCTCGAAGCGGACGCCCGCCTTGCCGAGCTCCGCGGCGATGGCGGCGTGTTCGTCGATCACCACCAGCGGCGATTGCGGTCGGGTTTCGTCGAAGATGCGCAGGCGGCTCATGATGCCCTCAGTCTTTTCAGGTCAAGTTCGCAGCCGAGCAGGAACTCCAGCGCTTCCAGATGGCGCTGCGTCTCGGCCATGTTGCGGCCCCAGGTATAGATGCCGTGACCGTCGATCAGGTAGGCATGCAGCGGCTTGCCTGCATCCAGCCAGGCGTCGACCAGGGCCACCAGTTCGGGCATGTGCTGGGTGTTCGGGAACACCGGGATCTCCAGCACGCTTTCGTGGGTGCGGTAACCGCTGATCGCCTTCTGCAGCTCCCAGCCCTGCAGTCGGATCACGCCCTCGCCGGCGAACAGCCGCGACGCCACGCTCTGCGTGCGCGAGTGGGTGTGCAGTACCGCGTTCATTTCTGGCCAGCGCCGGTAGATCTGGGTGTGCAGCGCCGTTTCGGCGCTCGGCCTGGCATCGGTACCGACGGCATGGCCATCCAGGTCGATCAGCATGATGTCGTCGCGGCCGAGCCTGCCCTTGTGCCGGCCAGATACCGTGATTGCCGCGTGGCTTGCATCGACCCGCATCGAGAAGTTGCTGCTGGTCGCCGGCGTCCAGCCCAGCACGGACAGCTCGCGCGCGACGTCGGCAATGGCATCGGCGCACTGCTCGAACACGTTGGCGGGGATCGTGGCTGGGAGGATCTGGCTCATGCGATTTGGACGTCCAAATGAGCGTCAACTATAGCATGCGTGTGCTCGCCGCCTGACCGTAATGAGAGCCATTCTCGCAAGTCAGGAAAAATTTTGGCGCCGGGCGTAACATCGGCGCGGATCTGGCGCAGGGTGTGCCGGACAGATTCCGACGGAGGCTTGCCCATGTCGAAAGAACAAGATATCGAATCGCGTCGCCGGTTCCTCAAGGTGGCTGCTGGCACAACGGCGGCGGCTATGGTCATCGGTAGCTTGCCGCGCTTTGCACGGGCGGCGGATCTGCCGCCGGTGAGCGAGTCGGATCCGACCGCGAAGGCATTGGGCTATGTGGAAGACGCCACGAAGACCGCCAACGCGAAGCACAAGGCCGGCGACGACTGCACCAACTGCCAGTTCTACAGTGGCGGCCCCACCGGTCGCGGTCCGTGCCAGTTGTTCCCGGGCAAGTCGGTGAATGCGAAGGGCTGGTGCGTGTCGCACACGTTGAAGAAGGCCTGATCGCACCACGATCACACAGGTTGCATGGAAAGGGCCGGCTCATCGCCGGCCTTTTTCGTTGTCGTTGCGTGAACCGGCAAAGGAAGGGCGGCGAGGCGCGGACAAAAGTGCGGCCCGGACACATCAGGGTGAGGAGCTACCCACCTGACGCGCCGAGCCGCGATCCGGGGCCCACTGCCAAGTGATCAACCCGCGGACTGAGGATGATACTCCCGAGTTCGCAGAAAGGGCGATCGCTCCCTCGATTTCTCTTGAAAAGTTCTCGTTAAATAAAATTGAAACAATGAGTTACGTGAAAATTTTCAAGACATGTAGAGAATTTTCTCATTCTTCGATGATAGTCGAATTTATGCATATTTGAGGTTGATTCGATGATTTTCATCGACGTTCGATGAAAATAGTGATTTATCGTGCTGCGGAGTCTTCCGTGGTGCCACGCAGGTGGCTGTGCCGGTTGCCGTAGCTGAAATAGATCACCAATCCGAGGAGGGTCCAGGCGACCATCAGCGACCAGTTGTACCAGGCCATGGTGGACAGCAGGGCGAGGCAACTGAGGATGCCGAGCGTGCAGACCACCGGTGCGAACGGCACGCGGAAGGTGCGTGGCAGCTCCGGCCGGGTATGCCGCAGGATCCACACGCCCGCGCAGACCGCCATGAACGCGATCAGCGTGCCCATCGAGACCAGGTCGCCCAGCACGTCCAGCGGGAAGATCGCCGCGAGCAGGGCAATGCCGGCGCCGGTGATCAGCGTATTCAGGTGCGGCGTGCGATAGCGCGGATGGATTCGCGTGAACACCTTCGGCAGCATGCCGTCGCGGCCCATGATCATGAAGATGCGCGGCTGCGCGATGATCATCACCAGCACCACCGACGACAGGCCGAGCAGTGCGCCGACCTCCACCAGCCAGCGCAGCCATTCCAGTTGGGGATGCCCTCGCAGCGCGGTCACCACCGGCTCGTCGGTGCCGAGCAGGGTGTACGAGCTGAGGCCGGTCATCACCGCGGCCATCGCGATGTACAGCACGGTGCAGATCGCCAGCGAGGCCAGGATGCCGATCGGCAGGTCGCGCTGCGGATTGCGCGATTCCTGCGCCGCCACCGAGGTGGCCTCGAAGCCGATGTAGGCGAAGAACACCATCGCCGCGCCGCGCAGCACGCCGCCCCAACCGTATTTGTAGTGGCCCTGCGACTCGGGCACGAACGGGGTCCAGTTGGACGGGTCGACATAGCGCCAGCCGACCACGATCACCAGGGTGATCAGGCCGACCTTGAGCGCCACCATCGCGGCGTTCGCCAGGCTCGACTCGCGGATGCCGACGTAGCAGATCCAGGTCAGCAGCAGGATCAGCACCACCGCCGGCAGGTTGAACAGCGCACCGGTGGCAACCAGCTGGTGGTCGGCGGTGAACGCCAGCGGCGCATTGGTCAGTGCCGCGGGCAGGCTCAGGTCCATGTTGAAGGTGCTGCCGATATGCTGGAGCAGGCTGAGGAAATAGCCGGTCCAGCTCACCGCCACCGCCGAGGCGGACACGCCGTATTCCAGCACCAGGTTCCAGCCGATGAACCACGCCATCAGTTCGCCAAGGGTGGCGTAGGCGTAGGAATAGGCGCTGCCGGAGACCGGGATCAACGTGGCGAATTCGGCGTAGCACAGCGCGGTGAACGTGCTGCAGATCGCCGCCAGGATGAAGGACAGGATCACCGCCGGGCCGGCGTGGTCGGCCGCGGCCTGCCCGGTGATCACGAAGATGCCGCCGCCGATCACCGCACCGATGCCCAGCGCGGTCAGTCCCCATGGCCCCAGGGTGCGGCGCAGGGTGGGGCCGTGGCTGTCGTCGGGTTCGTTGAAGTCGGTCTTGCGGGCGAGCAACTGCTTGAGCATGGGAAGTCGTCTTCGAAAGCGGGTGTGCGGTGCTGCCTGGCGGGCATCACAAACGCAGCGGCCGGCGTGATGTGCGCCGGCCGCTGATGGCTCGTCAGTGGGCGGTCTGCCGCAACTTGCTGTTGCGGTAGCCGTAGAAGGCGTAGATCAGGAAGCCGATGGCGATCCAGCCGAGCATCAACGGCCAGCGCACCTGGAAGGCCTGCCAGAACAGGAACAGGCAGGCGAGGGCGCCCAGCGGGCATACGATCCACGGCAGTGGCACACGGAATGCGCGGGGAATATCCGGGCGGGTACGACGCAGGACCAGCACGCCGATGCATACGGTGGCGAAGGCCAGCAGGGTGCCCATCGAGACCAGGTCGCCGAGCACGTCCACCGGGAACAGGCCCGCCAGCGTGGCAGCGATCACGCCCACGATGATGGTGCCGATATACGGCGTGCGGTGTTTCGGGTGCAGGCGCCCCAGTGCCGGCGGCAGCAGGCCGTCGCGCGACATCGAATAGAAGATGCGCGGCTGGCCCATCAGCATCACCAGCACCACCGAACTCAAACCCGCGAGGGCGGCGAACACCACCAGGATCTTCAGCGCGCCCAGGAGATAGCTGGACGCGCTGCCGGCAGCGACGGTGCCGAGCACATAGTTGATCGCGGTAGCGACCGGCTCGGGCGTATTGAGCATGCGGAACGGCGTGGTGCCGGTCATCACGGCAGCCATCGCCACGTACAGCACGGTGCAGATCAGCAGCGAACCGAGGATGCCGATCGGCATGTCGCGCTGGGGGTTCTTCGCCTCGCCCGCGGCAGTGGAAACCGCGTCGAAACCGATATAGGCGAAGAACACCAGGGTGGCGCCGCGGTAGATGCCGCTCCAGCCGAACTTCGAGCCGCCTTCGTTGGCCGGAATGAACGGATGCCACAGGTCGGCGTTGATGTAGTTGAACATCACGACCAGGAACAGCAGGATCACGATCACCTTGATCGCCACGATGATCGCGTTGACGGTCGCCGACTGGGTGATGCCGAGATAGCACAGCCAGCTGATCGCGCTGACGATCAGGATCGCCGGCAGGTTGATCAGGGCGCCGGTGAAAACCAGCTTGTGGCCGCCTTCGGCGAAGGTGAGCGGAGCCGAGGAGAGCGCTGCTGGCAAGTTGAAATTCAGCCCCGACATCGAGCTGAGCATGCGCAGCATTTCGCCGAAGTATCCCGACCACGCCACCGCCACGGTCGATGCCGCGAACAGGTATTCGAGCACCAGCGCCCAGCCGACGAACCAGGCAACCACTTCGCCGAGGGTCGCATAGGAATACGAATAGGCGCTGCCGGACACCGGCAGCATCGCGGCGAACTCGGCGTAGCACATGCCCGCCAGCCCGCAGGCGACGGCGGCAATCAGGAAGCTGATGATCAGCGCGGGTCCGGCGAACTGGGCGGCGGCGGTACCGGTGATGGCGAAAATGCCCGCACCGATCACGGCGCCGATACCAAGCATCACCAGATGCCGGGCAGTCAGTACGCGCTTGAGGGTGACCTCGCCCTCCGAACTGCCTTCGACGGGCTCGCCCGCATCCACGCGAGGCATCGCCTCGATTGCGTGAGTGGCAAACAGACCTTTTATCATCAAGCTCCCCTCAAGTGATTTTTGCCCGCTTCCGCTCTGCGGCGGATGGGTGCTACAGGCGGGCAATGGCGGGCCAACATAGCCCAGCGATAGATGATGTACAAGCTTCGTTCATGTTGCGGCGAAACATGCCGTGACGAGTTTCAACCCGCTTCGACGGACGCCCATGCAACAGCCAGCCATCGTCATGATCGACGCCATCCGGCACTACCGTGACCAATGGCAGGGGGAGGCCGCGGTCGCCGCGCAGTTCGAGACGTTCCTGCATACGCATGCGGATGCCTTCGAGCGCAGCAACGCGATCGGCCATTTCACCGGCTCCTGCTGGCTGGTCAGCGCGGACGGTGCGCGCGTGTTGCTGATGCATCACCGCAAACTGGATCGCTGGCTGCAACCAGGCGGCCACGCCGATGGCGATATCGACCTGGCGCGGGTGGCGTTGCGCGAGGCGCAGGAGGAAACCGGCGTTGCCGGCCTGCGCGTCGAAGGCGGCATCTTCGATATCGACCGCCATCGCATCCCGGCCCGCGGCAGCGAGCCGGAGCACTGGCATTACGATGTGCGTTACGTGGTACGTGCGGGTGGGGATGAGTCGTTCGTGGTCAATGCCGAATCGCGCGCGCTGGCATGGCGGCCGGTGAACGAGGTGGCCGCTGACGAGACACTCGACACGTCGTTGCGGCGGATGGCGCGCAAGTGGCTGGCGAAAACGTAGGCTGCGCTTCTACAGGTATTTTCCCGGGGCGGGATGCACCTGGCCGCAGGCGCCGCAGGTGCGCGCCTCGCGTGAGCCGTAGAAACGCTCGAACACCGGCGGGAAATCCTGCTCGATGCTGGCGAGGGTGAAGTACTCCTCGTACAGCTTGTGATTGCACTGCTCGCAGAACCACATCAGGCCATCTTTCTCGCCGGGCAGACGGCGGCGCTCGATCACCAGCCCGATGGAGCCGGCGGCGCGGTTTGGCGAATGCGGCACGCATGGCGGCAGGTAGAAGATCTCTCCGGCGCGCAGCGGGATGTCGCGCGCCACGCCGTCGTCCTGCACCTTCAACGTGATCTCGCCCTCGAGCTGATAGAAGAACTCGGGGCCTTCATCGTAGTGATAGTCGGTGCGCGCGTTCGGGCCGCCCACGATCATGATGATGAAGTCGCCGTCGACGATGCACTTGTTGCCCACCGGCGGCTTCAGCAGGTGACGGTGTTCGTCGATCCAGCGTTCAAGATTGAGTGGCGGCAGCAGGGCCATGCGTCGTGCTCGCGGAAAACCAGTTCGCACGATAACCCTGCCATCGCCACAAAAAAAGCCGCCCGGCGTTCACCGGGCGGCAGCAGCAAGACGATCTTGGCGGGAGTTGTTACGGCATCAACACCTTGTCGATCACGAAGATCTCGCCGTTCGACTGCGTCACATCGGCAATCGTGATGTTGGCCACATTGCCCTTGGCATCGGTGACAGTCCACTTGCCATCCTTGCCGGCGACGGTGATCGAGTCGCCCTCGACTGTTTTCAGCATCGCCTTGCCGCCATGCGCCTTCGCCAGTTTTGCCAGGTCGTGCGCCGTGTATTTTCCGGGCACCACGTGGTAGGTGAGCACCTTGGTCAGGGTGGCCTTGTTCTCGGGCTTCAGCAAGTTGTCGACCGTGCCTGCTGGCAGCGCGGCGAATGCCTCGTTGGTCGGCGCGAATACGGTGAACGGACCCGGGCCTTCGAGTGTTTCGACCAGGCCGGCAGCCTTCACCGCGGCCACCAGCGTGGTGTGATCCTTCGAGTTCACCGCGTTCTCGATGATGTTTTTCGACGGATACATCGCGGCCCCGCCGACCATCACGGTTTTCTGCATGCTCATCGACGAATTCATCTGTCCGGCCATGGCCATCGGCACTGCGGCTGCGGTGGCTAGTGCCAGGGAAAGGCCCATAGCCAGGGTGCGCATGCGGGAATGAGTCTTCATGAAGTTCTCCAGGATTTTCCGCTTCGCGGATTGGAAGCGCCTGTAGATACGCGGCATCCATCAGAACGGATGCAATGCGGCTGCCCGGAGTTCCGTGACGTGGAATCCAGGCGGCGACGCAGGGCGTTCAGACCTCGAGCGTGGCGAGGTCGCCTTTCTCTTCCAGCCAGGACTTGCGGTCGCCGGCGCGTTTCTTGGCCAGCAGCATGTCCATCAGCTTGGCGGTGCCGTCGTCGTCGCCGACGGTGAGCTGCACCAGGCGACGCGTGTCCGGATGGATGGTCGACTCGCGCAGCTGCGGCGGGTTCATCTCGCCGAGGCCCTTGAAGCGGGTGGTGCTGACCGCGCCCTTCATCTTCTCGCGCTCGATCCGCTGCAGCATCGCTTCCTTCTCGCTCTCGTCCAGGCAGTAGAACACCTGCTTGCCCACGTCGACGCGGAACAGCGGCGGCATCGCCACGAACACGTGGCCTTCGCTGACCAGCCGCGGGAAATGCCGCAGGAACAACGCCGACAGCAGGGTGGCGATGTGCAGGCCGTCGGAGTCGGCATCGGCCAGGATGATCACCTTGCCGTAGCGCAGGCTGGACAGGTCGTCCTTGCCCGGGTCGCAGCCGATCGCCACGGCCAGGTTGTGCACTTCCTCCGAGGCCAGCACCGAGGTCGATTCGACTTCCCAGGTGTTGAGGATCTTGCCGCGCAGCGGCAGGATCGCCTGGAACTCCTTGTCGCGCGCCTGCTTGGCACTGCCGCCGGCGGAGTCGCCCTCGACCAGGAACAGTTCGGTGCGGCTGAGGTCGGTCGCGGTGCAGTCGGCCAGCTTGCCGGGCAATTGCGGGCCCTGGGTGATCTTCTTGCGCACGATCTGTTTGGCCGCCTTCAGCCGTGCGCTGGCGCGTTCGATCGCCAGTTGCGCGATGCGCTCGCCCATCTCCACGTGCTGGTTGAGCCACAGGCTGAAGGCGTCGTGGATGACGTTCTCGACCATGCCGGCGGTCTGCCGCGAGGACAGTCGCTCCTTGGTCTGGCCGGCGAACTGCGGGTCCTGCAGCCGTGCCGACAGCACGAACGACAGCCGCTCCCACACGTCTTCCGGCGCCAGCTTCACCCCGCGCGGCAGCAGGTTGCGGATGTCGCAGAACTCGCGGATCGCGGTGGTCAGGCCGGTGCGCAGACCGTTGACGTGGGTACCGCCCTGCGCAGTGGGGATCAGGTTGACGTAGCTCTCCTGCACCAGCTCGCCTTCCGGCA
The DNA here is from genome assembly GCF_030291135.1 of Rhodanobacter thiooxydans. Lineage (NCBI taxonomy): Bacteria > Pseudomonadati > Pseudomonadota > Gammaproteobacteria > Lysobacterales > Rhodanobacteraceae > Rhodanobacter > Rhodanobacter thiooxydans. The sequence goes on from NZ_CP127409.1 coordinate 1,459,821, forward strand.
GCCAGGCCAGCGCCACTTCCAGGCCTTCGACGTCGCGTGCCATGTGGTGCACGAACAGCTCGTTCGGCAGCGCCTCGATGCCGTCGAGTTCGCCGCGCAGGTAATCACGCAGGCCGTCCTCGTAGTGCCACTCGACGACTTCGCCCGAGGCTGCGTCGGTGAGCTTCACGTTGAGGCCGGCGCACAGCACGGCCTTGGCGCGCAGCAGGTGCTTGAGCTTGCCCAGCGAGATCTTCGGCGAGTCGAAATACTTCGCTTCCGGCCAGAAGCGCAACGTGGTGCCACTGCGCTTTTTTGGCACCGTGCCGATCACTTCCAGCGGGCTGATCTTGTCGCCGTGGGCGAACACCATCTGGTACTCGGAGCCGTCGCGGCGGATCGTGACTTCCACGCGGTCGGACAACGCGTTGACCACCGACACGCCGACACCGTGCAAACCGCCGGAGAAGTTGTAGTTCTTGCCGCTGAATTTGCCGCCGGCGTGCAGCCGGGTCATGATCAGTTCGACACCGGAAACGCCTTCCTCCGGGTGGATGTCCACCGGCATGCCGCGGCCGTCGTCGCTCACTTCCACCGAACCGTCGTCGTGCAGCACCACCTCGATGCTTTTCGCGTGGCCGGCCAGCGCCTCGTCCACCGAGTTGTCCACTACCTCCTGCACCAGATGGTTCGGCCGGGTGGTATCGGTGTACATGCCGGGGCGGCGTTTGACCGGATCCAGGCCAGAGAGGACTTCGATGTCGGCGGCGTTGTAGCGACTGCTCATGCGGGTGTTTCGATCAAGACAAGACGACAAAGCATGGGGCGCGCGGGCGGCGATGGTCAAGCCGACTGCCCGGATCAGCGGTAGCCCTGTGCCTGCAACGAGAACAGCTGCGCATAGTGCCCGCCCAGCGCCATCAGCTGCTCGTGGCTGCCGTGCTCGACGATGCGGCCATCCTGGATCACGATAATCTGGTCGGCCATGCGCACCGTAGAGAAGCGGTGCGAGATCAGGATTGCGATGCGCCCGCCCGCCAATTCGCGGAAATGCTCGAAGATGGTGGCCTCGGCGGCGGCGTCCATCGCGGCGGTGGGTTCGTCCAGCACCAGGATGTCGGCGCGGGAGCGCATGAAGGCGCGGGCCAGCGCGATCTTCTGCCACTGGCCGCCGGAGAGCTCGCGACCGTCGTTGAACCACTTGCCCAGCTGGGTCTCGAAGCCGGCGGGCAGGCTGTCGATGAAGTCGCTGGCCATGCCCTTGTCGGCGGCTTCGCGCCAGCGCATCTCGTCGTCGAAGTGGGTGACGTCGCCGGCCCCGACGTTCTCGCCCACGCGCATCTGGTAGCGGGCGAAGTCCTGGAAGATCACGCCGATGCGCTGCAGCAGCACGGCTTCGTCCCACTCGCGCAGGTCGGTGCCGTCGAGCAGGATGCGGCCGCTGTCGGGCGTGTACAGGCGCGTGAGCAGCTTGATCAAGGTGGTCTTGCCCGAGCCGTTCTGGCCGACCAGGGCCAGCGATTCGCCGGGGCGGATGTGCAGGTCGATGTCGCGCAGCGCTGGCTCGCTGGCGCCGGGGTAGGTGAAGCTGACTTGCTCGAAGCGGATGCCGTCCTCGGGCTTCGCGCCGCGCTGCGCCATGCCGGTCGCCGGCGGCACCGGGGTTTCCAGGTACTCGTACAGCGTGGAGAGGTAGAGGTTGTCCTCGTACATGCCGCCGATCGCCGACAGCATCGCCGACACCGCCGACTGGCCCTGGCGGAACAGCGCCAGGTACATCGTCATCTGGCCCAAGGTGATGCGGGCCATCACCGTGCTGGCGGCGATCCACGCATAGGCGCCGTACAGCGCCAGCGTGCCCAGCAGGCCCAGCACGAAACCCCAGCCGTCGCGGCGCACGGCGAGGTCGCGATCGGCGCGGTACAGGCTGTGGAAGATGTCGCGATAGCGCTGCAGCAGCAGCGGACCGAGGCCGAACAGCTTCACTTCCTTGGCGTGGTCCTCGCGCGCCAGCACGGTTTCCAGGTAGAGCTGCATGCGTGTTTCCGGCGAACGCCAGCGGAACAGGCGGAACGCGTCGCCAGAGAACTTGGTCTCGGCGAAGAACGAGGGCAGGCCGGCCAGCAGCAGCACCGCCACCGCCCACGGCGAGAACTGGAACAGCAGGCTGCCGTAGCTGAGCAGCGAGATCGCGTTCTGGCCCAGTCCGAACGTGCGCGTGACCAGCGACAGCGGCCGGCTCGACGCCTCGCGCCGGGCGCGGGTCAGCTTGTCGTAGAACTCCGAATCCTCGAAGTGCGCCAGCTCCAGGGTCAGCGCCTTCTCCAGGATCATCACGTTGACGCGCTGGCCCAGTTGCGCGCGCAGCAGCGACTGGCACAGCGACAAGCCACGTTGCGCACCGGCCAGCGCCGCCACCAGCACGCCTTCCAGCGCTACCCATTCGAAGGCCGATCGCAGCGGTGCATGGCCGTTGGCGGCCCATAGACGACTGGCGGTCACCACCGCGTCGACGATGTGCGCACCGACGTACGCGATGCCGGCGGGCAGCAGGCCGGCAATCAGGGTGAGCGCGGCCAGCGCGACGGTCAGCGCATGGCTGGTGCTCCATACCAGTTCCAGTGCGCGCCCGCTGTAGCGGAACACGCCCAGGAAGCTGCGCGCGAGTTCGCTCGATTCGGCGGGTTCGGGGGAGTGGTGGGGCGGCACGTGGAGAGTCGTCAGGCCGTGGGCGTCGTTTGCGCGGAACTCCCGAGATGGGGGCCGCGCCGCTTCACGCAAGATGGGAGGCGTGCCGCCTCGCCCAAATCAGTGCAGCTGAACTTCCACCACTTGTCGGTCCGGCTGGTACAGCGCCGGGAACAGCTGCTTCAGCTGCGCCACCTTGGGCGCGTCGTTGTAGACGATGTACGGGTTGTTCGGATGCCGCTGGAAGTAATGCTGGTGGTACGCCTCGGCCGGGTAGAACCCCCGCAGCGGCACGAGCTGGGTCACGATCGGCGCCGGGAAGGATTTCGCCACGCCCAGTTGCGCGATATAGGCACCGGCGATGCGCTGCTGTTCGGCGTTGCCGTAGAAGATCACCGAGCGATACTGGCTGCCGACGTCCGGGCCCTGCTGGTTCCGTTCGGTGGGATCGAGCGCGACCGAGAAGAACACCTGCAGCAGCGTGCCGTAGCTGACCTCGGCCGGGTCGAAATGCACCTGCACCGACTCGGCATGGCCGGTGTCGCCTTCGCTGACCTCGTCGTAATGGGCTGTATCGGCGTTGCCGCCGGAGTAGCCCGCGATCACCCGATGCACGCCCTTGACGTGCTCGAACACCGCCTCGATGCCCCAGAAGCAGCCGCCGGCCAGCACCGCGACCTGTTCGCCGTGGGCAACGGTTTTGCGGGCATCGACGGTCGGCGCCGGGAGCGTGCTGCTGGCGGCGGACACCGGCGGGCAAGCGCTCACACCCAGCATGAGCAGGGCGGCCAGCGGCATGATGTGGAGTGTGCTGCGACGGATCATGTTGCGCCTCGCCGGCATGGCCATCGGGTGGCCGATACCTGCTCTTCGCCGGGCGTATGCCATCGGTTACCTGTGCGGCGGTGGCCGGCCCGGTACCATCATTGTCCATCGGTTTCACGGAGTTTAGGGATGCACGGTTCCATCGATCTGGGCGCCTACCTGCGGCGCGTCGGCTGGCACGGCAGTGTGGCTGCCGACCTGGCCACCCTGCGCGGCCTGGCCGTGGCGCACGTGGCGGCGATCCCGTTCGAGAACCTCAACCCGCTGCTCGGCCTGCCGGTCGAACTGGATACGCCGGCGCTGGAGCGCAAGCTGGTGCACGATGGCCGCGGCGGCTACTGCTTCGAGCAGAACCTGCTGTTCGCCGCGGTGCTGCGCACGATCGGTTTCGAGGTGTCGGGGCTGATCGCGCGCGTGCTGTGGCAGCACCCGGAGGATGCCGTCACCGCGCAGACCCACATGTTGCTGCGCGTCGAGCTGGGTGGTGAAAGCTGGCTGGCGGATGTCGGCTTCGGCAACCAGGTGCTGACCGGTGCGCTGCGGCTGCAGGCCGACGTGGAACAACCGACCGGCCATGAACCGTTCCGGCTGGTCGAGCGCGACGGCGAATGGCGCATGCAGTCATTCGTGCGCGGGCAATGGTTCACGCTGTACCGCTTCGACCTGCGGCGTTGCGAGATGGTCGACTACGTGGTGGCCAACCACTACGTCTCCACGCACGCGGCCTCGCGCTTCCCGCGCAACCTGATCGCGGCGCGCACCACCGCCGACCGGCGCCTGAGCCTGCTCAACCGCGAATTCACCATGCGTCGGCTGGGCCAGGAGCCCGAGCGGCACGCCTTGCGCGACAGCGCCGCGATACGGCGCGTGCTGGAGGAAGAGTTCCTGTTGCGCCTGCCCGCGCACACCGGCCTGGACCAGCGGCTGGACAGCCTGCCGGGTTAGGCCTCGGGATCAGCCAGTACGCGGATCTCCACGTCGTCGATGGCGACCACCTGGCCTGCACGGATCTTGCAGGTCTTGCGCAGTTCCATGACGCCGTCGACGCGCACCGCGCCGCTGGCCACGATCGCCTTGCCGGCACCGCCGCTGTCGCACAGGCCGACCAGTTTCAGCAGCAGGTTGAGCTCGACGTAGTCGCCTTCCAGTTCAAAGTCGATGGTTTGCATGGTTTTCCGGAATGAGGGGGAAGGCCGCGTTCAGGCGGACGGATGATCTTCGTCGAACGCGCTGTCGGGCAGCGCCAGGAACGCGAACCACGGTGTGTCGTGATCGCCACCGAAGGTGGCGGCGTCGTCGAGGATGCCAAGCAGGGTGTCATAGTCGGCTGCGGCGGACTGGCGCAATTCGTCGACGTGCTCGAACAGCAGCACGTAGCCCCAGGCCGGCAGCCAGCCGAGGTCGCGCAGGCAGTCGGCCAGGGCGTCCCAGTTGTGGCCGAAGCTGGCCGGCAGCTGCAGCGAGACGGCGAGCCGGCGCAGCAGTTCGTCCTTGTCGCGGCAGCCGGCCAGGTCGGTGCGGCACACATGCAGTTGTGCCTCGCCGGCGCCGCGGGCCAGTCGCCCCAAGTCGTCGGCGCCGACGAAGTACACCCCGTTCATGGCGGCGCGGGTCAGGTCGAGGTCGAAGCCGTGCGTACTCATCGGCCCGCCTCGAAACGGCGAAAACTGCGGTAATGATCGTCGGTGTAGTACCAGGTCACCGGCGGCGTGCCGCCGGTGATGATGCGTCGCGCGCCGCGGTTGCGTGCGCCGGGCGTTTCCACCGTGTACTCGTGGTAGTAGCCGCGCGGCTGCTGCGGCAGCAGGCCTTCGTAGTTGCCGAACACGGCGCCGTCCTGGCTGTGCTCGAACGGCCCGCCGCGGGCGATCCGGTCCAGCGTGGCGTGCGCCTCCGCCGGCAGGAAGGCGGAAGCGTCGGTGCCGGCAGGGCGGTCCGGCGCGCGGGGCGATGCGCTGCTGTCCGCGCTTGCCGCCGGGCCGGTGCTGGCCGGCGGCGTGCTGGCGTGGCGGTTCCACATCACCACCGCGAAGACGATGAATGCCAGCAGGATCAGTGGTTTGAGTTGGCGCATGTGGATTGGTTGGCGGTGGATGCGCCGCGAGCTTAACAGGGCGAAGCGACGGGCCACGCGAGAGACGTTGCCCATGGGGTTTCGTGACCGCAAGAAATTGCGCACACTCCAGTGGACCCGTGGATGCGGCGCCGCCCGCCGCCCACCCGATCCCTGGAGTATGGATGAGCACCACCCCCGACCACGCCGGTGGGCGCCTGCCGCGGCAGATTGCCTACATCATCGGCAATGAAGGCTGCGAGCGTTTCTCGTTCTACGGGATGCGCAACATCCTCACCCCGTTCCTGATCACCACCTTGCTGCTGTACCTGCCGGAAGGACAGCGTACGCTGGCGGCGAAGGACGTGTTCCATACCTTCGTGATCGGCGTGTACTTCTTCCCGCTGCTGGGCGGCTGGCTGGCCGACCGTTTCTTCGGCAAGTACAACACCGTGCTGTGGATGAGCCTGGTGTACTGCCTCGGCCATGCCTGCCTGGCGATCTTCGAGCACAACCGCCTCGGCTTCTTCACCGGGCTGGGGCTGATCGCGCTGGGTGCGGGCGGCATCAAGCCGCTGGTGGCGTCGTTCATGGGCGACCAGTTCGACCGGTCGAACAAGCACCTGGCGAAGGTGGTGTTCGACGCGTTCTACTGGATCATCAACTTCGGCTCGTTCTTCGCCTCGCTGTTGATGCCGCTGTTCCTGCACCACTTCGGCGCGGCGGTGGCGTTCGGCATTCCCGGCGGCCTGATGTTCGTCGCCACCGTGGTGTTCTGGCTGGGCCGCAAGCAGTACGTGATGTTGCCGCCGACGCCGCCGGACCCCAACGCGTTCTCGCGGGTGCTGCGCACGGCGCTGCTGACCCATCGGCCCGGCCAGGCACGGCCCGGTTTGTGGATCGCGGTCGCTGGTGTGCTGGTGGCGCTGGCCGGTTTCGGCCTGATCGACTCGCTTGGCTTCGTGATCGTGGCTTGTCTCGCCCTGGTGGCGCTGATTGGCGGCGTCGGCGGCGGCGCCTGGCTGCAGATGGAGCGCGCCCGCGGCCAGCATCCGGACGCGGCGGTGGACGGCGCACGCAACGTGCTGCGCGTGCTGGTGATCTTCGCGCTGACCACGCCGTTCTTCTCGCTGTTCGACCAGAAGGCTTCGACCTGGGTGGTGCAGGGCCACGGGATGACCATGCCGTCGTGGTTCCATGCCGCGCAGATGCAGGCGCTGAACCCGATGCTGGTGATGCTGCTGATCCCGTTCAACAACCTGGTGCTGTACCCGCTGCTGCGCCGCCTCGGCTACGAGCCCACCGCGCTGCGCCGGATGACCGCGGGCATCGCGTTCAGCGGCCTGGCGTGGATCGTGGTCGGTGGCCTGCAGGTGGTGATCGACGGCGGCGATCCGCTGTCGATCGTGTGGCAGGTGCTGCCGTACGCGCTGCTGACGTTCGGCGAGGTGCTGGTCTCGGCGACCGGGCTGGAGTTCGCCTACAGCCAGGCGCCGGCGTCGATGAAGGGTGTGGTGATGAGTTTCTGGAACCTCACCACGACCATCGGCAACCTGTGGGTGCTGCTGGCCAACGCGGCGGTGCGCAATGAAACCGTCACGGGTTCCATTGCCAGCACGGGGCTCAGCGTCACCGCGTTCCAGATGTTCTTCTTCGCCGCGTTCGCGCTGCTCGCCGCGCTGGCGTTCGGACTGTATGCGCGGCGCTATCGCGAGGTGGACAACTACCGCGCCGGCTGATCAGCCGGAAGCATCCACGCGCGACTGCAGCGCCATCGCCGCGGCGGGATTGCGGTGCTTGGCGGCACTGATGAAGAACACGAACACGTCGCGCGGCGGCCCCGGTGGCTGCAGCGCGGCGGCGTGCGGCAGTTCGGCGATGTCGTTGCCCGCAGCCCAGCGGCGCGCGTGGTCGGCCCAGCGATCCAGTTCGGCCGGCGCGTAGCCGGCGGGGAACTCGTCGGCGCTGCGCATCAGCCGCGCATAGGCGAAGTCGCCGGTGAGGTCGGCCAGCGAGGGGTAGTCGGGCGAGTCGGTGAAGACGGTCGGCACGCGATGCACGCGCGCCAGTTCCACGTAGCGTGCGTCGAGGAAGCTGGCGTGGCGCACTTCCAGCACGTGGCGCAGCGGCCGGCCGTCCAGTTCGCGCGGCAGCGCGTCGAGGAAGGCGGCGAGGTCGCCGGCGTCGAACGGGCGCGACGGCGGCAGCTGCCACAGGATCGGCCCCAGCCGGTCGCCCATCTCCGCCAGCCCGCCGTGCACGAAGCCGCCGACGCCCTTGCCGGTGTCGGCCAGCCGCTTGCCCTCAGTGATGTAGCGCGGCGCCTTCAGCGAAAACACGAAACCGGCCGGCGTCTCGGCCGCCCACTTCGCGTAGGTCGCCGGCTTCTGCGCGCCGTAGAACGTGCCGTTGATCTCGATCGCGCGCAGCTGGCGGCTGGCGTATTCCAGTTCGCGCCGCTGCACCAGTTTGGCGGGATAGAAATTGTCGCGCCACGGCGCGTAGTTCCAGCCGCCGATGCCGACGCGGATGCGGGGGGCGTCGTGACTGGCGGGGGCGAACAGGTCGTTCATGGCAATGTCCTCGTTGCCGTCATGCGCAGGTGTTCGGCAGCGCCGATGCACAGCACCAGCCACGCCGCACCGGCGGCATAGCCGGCCATCACGTCGCTGAAATAGTGCACCTGCAGCAGCACGCGGCTGATCCCGACCACGCCGACCAGCAGCACGGCGGCGGCGATCACTGCGCGGTGGAAGCGCGGCGGCAGCAGACGCAGTAGCACGTAGGCGAGCATGCCGTAGAACACGATGGAACCGAACGCATGGCCGCTGGGGAAACTCCAGCCGGGTTCGACGATGAAGCCGTGGTCATGCAGCGGCCGCACCCGTTGGAACAGCGCCTTGAGGCCGCCATTGATCGGCAGGATGCCGAGCAGGGCCACCACCCAGATGCCTGCCAGCTGCCAGTGCCGGCGCAGCAACAGCAGCAGGGCCACCACGGCGGCCGTGGGGGCCACCCACCACAGGTCGCCGAGATGGGTGACCACGGCGATGCCGCGCAACACCGGCAGCGGCAACTGCGTATGCAGGTGCTCGGCCAGGTCGGTGTCGAAGCGCGCCAGCTCGCCGGCCTGCTGGCCGGCGACCGCGGAGGCGATGGCGAGGAACAGCAGGGCCAGTGCCAGCAGCAGGATCAGCCCGATCTGCCAGCGCAGCACGATGGCGGTGCGGCCGCGGGCCAGTGCTTGGCGCTGCCAGCGTGCGTTATGTTGCCAGGCGAGGTCGCCGGCCAGCAGGGCCAGCAACAGCAGCAGCGCCCACAGCCGCAGGGCGTGGGCGGCGATCCATTCCACCATCGGGTCCATCGCGTTCCTCGGTCGGACGTGGCCGCGCGGCGCGGCATGCTGGCGCCATGATCGGTGCTGCGGCATGCGGCGTCGAGCCGTGACTTCCAGCGCTGGCCTTGCCCCCCGGTTTGCCGCGATAGTGGCGGCCTTGCCAACCGCGGAGCCTTCGATGTCCCAGCGACCCCTTTCCCTGCGCCTTGCGCTGTGCTGCGCGCTGCTCGTTTCCGCCACCGCCGTTTCGGCGCAGTCGCCGGCCGCGCAGTCGCCACCGCCGGTCTCTACTGGCGACACCACGCGGCCGCTGCTACCGGCGCAGCTGCAGGACTTTTCCGCCTACGTTGACAGCGCCCGCAAGACCTTCGACGTGCCCGGCATCGCGGTGGCGATCGTCAAGGACGGCCACGTCGTCATGGAACAGGGCTTCGGCCTGCGCGAGCTCGGCAAGCCGGCGCCGGTGGATGCGAACACGCTGTTCGCGATCGCCTCCAACACCAAGGCATTCACCGCCGCAGCGCTGCAGCAGCTGGCCGGCGCGGGCAAGCTGAGGATGGACGACCGCGTGATCGACCACCTGCCGTGGTTCCGCATGTCCGACCCGTACGTCACCCACGAGATGCGCATCCGCGACCTGCTGGCGCATCGCAGCGGCCTCAGCCTCGGCGCCGGCGATCTCCTGTACTGGCCGCCGACGTCGTACAGCACGAAGGAAGTGGTCGAGCGGCTGGCCCGCGTGCCGATCAAGAACGGCTTCCGCAGCGGCTATGCCTACGACAACATCCTGTTCGCGGTAGCCACCCTGGTGATTGAGCAGGCTTCCGGCCAGAGCTACGCCGACTACGTGCGCGATCATCTGTTCAAGCCGGTCGGCATGGACGATTCGCTGGTCGACATGACGTACCTGAAACCCGGCATGGACGTAGCCACCGGCCACGCCAAGGCCGACTTCAAGGATCTCAAGCCGGTGCCGCCGATGGCCTGGCTCAACGACCCCGGCGCTGGCGGCATCTACTCCAGCGTGCACGACCTGGCGAAGTGGATGAACGTGCAACTGGCCGGTGGCGCGTTGCCGACGATGGGCGCCGACGGCAAGCCGGCGCGGCTGTTTTCCGAGGACAGCCAGCGCGAGATGTGGAGCGTGCTGACCCCGATCAAGATCGGCAAGCCGCCGGTTCCGGAACTGGCGCCGCTGGTGCCGAACTTCTCCGGCTACGGCGAAAGCTGGTTCCTGTCCGACTACCGCGGCCAGAAATTGGTCTGGCATACCGGCGGCTGGCCCGGCATGGTCTCGCGAGTGACCCTGGTGCCGGAGCTGAAGCTCGGCGTGGTGGTGCTGACCAATGCCGAATCCGGTGCCGCGTTCAATGCGGTGACTTATCGCGTGCTCGATGCGTACCTGAACCCGGAACACAAGATCGACTGGGTCGCCGCGTACGACAAGGCGGTGAAGAAATCCGAGGCCAAGGCCGACGACAGCCTGGCCAAGCATGAAGCCGCGCGCGACAAGCGCAGCAAGCCGTCGCTGCCGCTGGCGAAGTACGCCGGCACCTACCGCGACCCGTGGTATGGCGACGTCATCGTCAGCCAGGAGAACGGCAAACTGCGCCTGCGTTTCTCCAAGACCGCGCAACTGGTCGGCACGATGACACCATGGCAGCACGACACCTTCACCGTGCGCTGGGACGACCGCACGCTCAACGCCGACGCCTTCATCACCTTCAGCCTGGACGTGGACGGCCATGTCAGCGAGGTACGCATGCAGCCAATCTCGCCGCTGACCGATTTCAGCTTCGACTTCCAGGACCTGCGCATGGTGCCGGTCGCGGACAAGCCCGATACCGACAAGCATTGAGCAGGCCCTGAACCATTCCACTGTTGCGATACGGAGGGAATCGACATGCGTGACATGCATCGTGCACTAGCGATCGTGCTGGGCTGCGGCCTGTTCGCCGGCGTGGCGTTGGCACGCACCGACGCGCCGGTGGCGCACAGCCCGTTCCGTGTCGAGCTGGGCAGTGCGCTGACCCAACCGGCCTCGGGCCGGCTGCTGCTGTTCGCCACCGAGGCCAAGGCGGCCATCGCCGCGGCGAAGGACGGCAAGGTCGACGAGGTGGACGCGAATCCGTTCGGCGCCACCCAGGCCTCGGTAGCAACGCGCGAAGTGAGCCGGCTGGTGCCGGGGCAGGGCGTGGAGATCGACGCCGATGCACTGGCATACCCAGCCGGCTGGTCGCAACTGCCGCCCGGCGACTACTTCGTGCAGGCGGTGCTCGACGTCAACCACGACTACAACTACGGCGGGCGCGGCGCGGGCGACCTGATCAGCCCGGTGCTGAAGCTGCACCTGCCGGCCAAGGTGATACCCAAGCTGAGCCTGGACCGCGTGCTGCCCGCGCGCGAACCGTGGGATCTGCCGGCGCGCTACTTCAGCGACACCACCCGCAAGCACCTTGATGAGGCGCGCCGCGCGGCGCAACCGCTGGATTTCGTCAGCCCGGCGCTGAGCGCGTTCTGGGGACGCCCGATCCACATGCGCGGCTGGGTGTTGCTGCCGCCGGGTTACGACGCAGGCGCGAAGCAGACCTGGCCGGTGGTGTATGCCACCCACGGTTACGGTGGCAGCACGGCATCGCTCGCCGGCAGCGCCGCGATGGTCTACGGCGCGATGGCCGAGCAGCAGATGCCGCCGATGATCTGGGTGTTCCTGGACCAGTCCAGCCCCACCGGCACGCACGAATTCGCCGACTCGGTGAACAACGGGCCATGGGGCACGGCGCTCACCACCGAGCTGATCTCGCAGCTGGAATCGCGCTATCGCATGGATGCGCGACCGTCCGGCCGCTTCCTCACCGGGCATTCCTCCGGTGGCTGGGCCACGCTGTGGCTGCAGGCGCGCTATCCGACGATCTTCGGCGGCACCTGGTCGACCTCGCCCGATCCCAGTGATTTTCACGACTTCACCGGCGTGGACCTGTACACGCCGCACGCGAACGTCTATCGCCGGGCGAACGGTTCGGCCTACCCGCTGGTGCGCGACAAGGGCAAGGTGATCGCCAGCTTCGAGGCGTTCGCGAAGCTCGAGCGCGTGCTGGGCGAATACGGCGGCCAGATGGCCTCGTTCGAATGGGTGTTCTCGCCGCGCGGCGCGGATGGCCGGCCGCTGCCGATGTTCGATCGCGACACCGGCGCCGTCGATCCCTCGGTGGTGGCGTACTGGCGCGAGCACTACGACATCGCCCACCTCGTGCAGACGAACTGGCCACGGTTGCAAGGCGACCTGGACGGCAAGATCCACGTGGTGGTGGGCACCGCCGACACCTTCTATCTCGACGGTGCCGCGCACAAGCTCAAGGCGGTGCTGGACACACTGGGCGCGAAGTCGGACTTCCGCTTCCTGCCGGACCGCACCCACTTCGACCTGTATGTGCAGGGCAAGGATCGCCAGGGGCTGCTCAAGCAGATGGCGTGGGAAATGTATGCAGTCGCGCGGCCGGACACGAAACTGAAGGCCGCCACCGCGCCGTAGCGGTTCCAGCCTTGGTGCCCTGCGCGGCCTGCCGACAGAGCCGTGCAGCCACTGCTTTTTCCGGTGCATGTCGCGTGTCAGCCGGCGGGACACGTCGCAAGTTCGTTCGAGGCAACCGACTGCCGGATGAATGCCGTACCACCATCACGTTTTGTCGCCATGGTTCCGCGGCATAGTCATGCTGCAAGCGCTGCGATAGGGGGTGCTTGGGAGCGTCATCGCGAACTCACGTTGGAGGGAATCTGCATGAAATCTTCGAGTCTTGCCGCCATCGCACTTGCTTGTCTGCTGGCGATGCCGGCGGTCTATGCGCAACAGGCGTCCGCCCCGTCCGGTTCGACCGGTCAGTGCAAGGACGGCAGCTATACCAGCACCGCCACCAAGCGCGGTGCCTGTCGGGGACACAAGGGTGTGCAGGAGTGGTACGCCGCTGCCAGCACACCGGCTGCCAAGGCGGCACCTGCCGCTGCACCAGCTGCAGTGACGGCACCCGCCGCCGCAGCCGCACCGGCCACACCGGCCGCGCCTGCAGCCGCGCCGAAGAAGTCGTCGATGGGCTGGACCAAGCCGGCTGCCACCGCGGCGCCGGGTGGCGGTGCGGGGATGGTCTGGGTCAACGCCAGCAGCAAGGTTTACCACTGCCCGAACGACAAGTGGTACGGCAAGACCAAGCATGGCGAGTACATGAGCGAAGCCGACGCCAAGGCCAAGGGCAATCACGCCGAGCATGGCAAGGCTTGCACGCCGTAACGGTGCAGTCGCCATCCGCGTGAGCAGGAGGCCGGCGCAAGCCGGCCTCTTTTTCTGTCAGGCCGGCTCGGGCTGCCACGGGTCGTAGCTGCCGAAGTACCACAGGTGGCCTTCCGGATCGTGGCAGCTGTAGCCGGCGCCGCCGTAGTCCTGCTCGGCGTAGTCGTCGGCGATCACCGCGCCGGCGGCCTTCGCCCGCAGGTAATGCGCCTTGCAGTCGACCACGGTCACGCAGGCGCACTGCGTTTCGCGGCCGCCGATCTCGTCGGGCTGCGCGATGTGCTGGCCGAATGCGTTGTCACGCACTTCACCGAGCATGACCATGCCATTGCCAAAGGTGAGCTGGGCGTGCTCCACGCCGCCATCCTCGTTCTCGTAAACCGCCTGTTTCTCGAAACCGAACGCCTTGCACAACCACTCGATGGCGGCATGCGCGTCGCGATAGCGCAGGCAGGGGATGATGGTGCTGCCGTGGGGATGGGGTGCCGGCATGACGGGATTCCGTTGGCGAAAACCACGCACAGGCTAGCGCGCCCGCCGTTCGCTGTCTTGCCGGGCATCGTCGCGGCGCCGCCGCCTCAGCCGGTGGGTTCGTCTTCCTCGACCAGCGGCGGCAGCGTGCGCACCAGCATGCTCTGCGGGCTGGTCATCGGCAGCCCTTCGCTGCGCAGGCGCTTGAGGATCTCGAACAGCAGGTCGCTCTTCACGCCGCTGACCTCGCGCGGGCTGCCGACATAGGCGACGCAGTTGAACGTCATCACGCCGTTGTTGAGGTTTTCCAGCTGCACGTACGGTGCCGGCACGGCCAGCGTGCCGTGGTGCGCGCGCAGGATGCCCAGCACCAGTTCGCGTACCTTGCCAGCGTCGGTGTCCAGCGGCATCGGCAGCTTGATCTGCACACGGCCCTGCGCGTTGGCCAGGGTCACGTTGCGCACGTTCTGGGTGATCAGCTGCGAGTTCGGCACGATCACGGTGGAGCGGTCCCCCATCTGGATCTCGGTGGCGCGCACGTTGATGCGGCGGATGTCGCCCTCGACGTCGCTCGACAGGCTGACCCAGTCGCCCACCTTCACCGGCCGCTCAACCAGCAGGATCAGGCCGGAGATGAAATTCTGCACGATCGCCTGCAGGCCGAAGCCGATGCCCACCGACAGCGCGCTGACGATCCAGGTGATGCTCTTCAGGTCCACGTGCAACGCCGCCAGCGTCAGCACCACCACCAGCAGGCCGCCGACGTAGCCGAGCAGGGTGACGATGGAGTCCTGCATGCCTTTTTCCATCGTGGACTTCGGCAGCAACTGCTCGGCCAGCCAGCGCTTGAGCATGCGCAGCACGAACATCCCGGCCAGCAGCACCAGCACGCCGCCGAAGATGGTGCCTGGATTGATCGCCAGCTCGCCCAGCTTGACGTTGCCCAGGGTTTGCTCGGCGCTGGCTAGCAGGTCCTTCGGCCCGGCGCCGAACGGGGTCAGCACGGTGGCCAGAGCCAGCAGCACCAACCCCACGCGGCAGATGCCGGCGAGCAGCACGGCGGCCTGCTCCAGCGTGTGCGGCGCCAGCTCGAAGGTGGCTTGCAGCCGCTGGCCACCGCGCCCGTGCGGCAACAGCGTAGTGTTGATCAGGTCGGTGAGCAGGTAGATCAGCAGGTATACCGTGGCCACGATCACGCCGATCCACAGCATCTGCACGGCGACGAAGAACGCCAGCGCGATGAAACCGGTGGCCACGCCCAGCCAGCTGACTATCACGCCGAGCGTGGCCGCTGCGGTGAGCAGGCCGATCCATAGCGGCCGATGTTCCGGCTCGGCGCCATCGGCAGTGGCGGCCGCCTGGCGGGTGCGGCGCAGGCGCAGCAAAGCCAGGCCGATCAGCCCGCTGATGACCAGCGCAAACAAGCCGCGCGTGGCCACCGAGGCCGGCAGGCTGGTGCCGACCGCGCGGCTGGTGCGGTCGAGCAGGCCGAACAGCAGCGCGGCCGCGGCCAGCAGCCACGGGAACAGGCGCAGCCGCTGCGCCGCCAGGTCCGACAGCGCAGGCAGGCGCCACGACGGCCTCCGCACCGACAACAGTGCCCGGCCCAGCCCGGTCACGTAGGCGGCGAAACACACCAGCCCGACCACCCTGGTGGCCAGTGCGGCGAGGTCGTCGTCCAGGATGTCGTTCCAGTTCAATCCCAGGTAGACCAGTTGCGCCGCGAGTCCGGTGGTGAGGACCGCAGTCAGCGCCACCGCGGTGGCCATCGCGCTGCGCCGCAGGTGGCCGTCCGGCACGTGGCGCGTGGCCAGCAGCAGCAACAGCCGCTCCAGCACCCAGCGGCCGCCGCCGAGCAGCAGTGCTGCGGCGATCAGGCACCACACCAGCGGCTGCCGGTTCGGCGGCTGCCATGCCTGCGCCACGGCGCTGGCGTAGCGCGAGCCGAGGCGCTTGAGCCGCACCACGTCATCCGGAAACGTGCGTACCGGGTCGGCCCAGAACGTGTGGCTGAAGGGGGTTGCCGTGCGCGAGGCCAGCCGCGCCTGGAACTCGTCGTTGCGCAGGCCGGAAATCTGCGCCGCCAGTTGCGTCGCGTTCTGGCCGAGCAACTGCGCCTGCTTGATTTGCGCGTCCAAGTCGGCCTGGGCCTTGTCCAGTTTGCGGCGCTGTGCGGCGACTTCCGGCGCCTCCGCCGGCGCGCCCTTCGCCGGCGCCGGACCCAGCACGGCGAGCTGCGCCTGCAGCGCGGTCATCTGCGGCGCAAGGCTGATGGCCAGTTCGCTCGCCTGGTCCTGCACGCCAAGCGCGGTGTTGCGCAGATCGGCCAGCGGTGTATCGGATGTCTTGTTCTTCAGCGAGGCCTTGATCGTGTCGAGCTGGCTGCCCAGCTGTTCCAGTGTCGGCGCAGGGGTTGCTGCCGGCGCGGTGGCTGGTGGCGGCTGGTCGTTGTCCTGGGCAGGCGACACGGTGCTGCCAAAGGTCAGCAGCAGGAGCAGGAGGAAGCGGAGCAGGCTGGGCATCCGCCCATGATCGGAGCGCCGCTGCGAGCGGTCAATCGCGCCGGGCGGATAAACGATTGTCTTTGCGGCTGGCGTTCAGGCTCGGTGTCGCGCTCTCCGCGGCGGGCTGCCCGGATCGGTGACTCCGCCCCGGCGGTGGCAGGTCGCGGCGATCACGAAAGCGCCGCGTCGTCACACGTATCGTGCGGGCTTCACGCACAATGGACAGCCCCGCAGGCTCGGAATGCCCATGCTCTTCCGCTGGTTCGAATCCCTTATCGACGCGTTCAAGGAACCGGTCGACGGCATGCCGCCGACGTCGGTGTGGCGCTTCTACGCGTTCTACCTGCGCCAGGTGTGGCCGGTGTTCGCCGTGGCGATCGCGGTGGGCTTCGTGGTGGCGATCGTCGAGGTGTCGCTGTTCGGCTTCATCGGCCGCATCGTGGACATGGCCAGGGGCGCGCCGGCGGCGGACTTCTTCCGGCAGCACGGCCACGAACTTCTGTGGATGGGCTTCGTGGCGCTGATCGTGCGGCCGCTGGCGATCGGCGCGCACGACCTGCTGGTGAACCAGGCGATCGTGCCCAGCCTGACCAACCGCATCCGCTGGCAGAACCATCGCTACGTGATTCGCCAGAGCCTGGGCTTCTTCCAGAACGACTACGCCGGGCGCATCGCCAACCGCATCATGCAGACCGGCGGCGCGCTGCGCGAGTCGGCGGTGCAGATCGTCGATGCGATCTGGTACGTCACCATCTACACCGGCAGCGCGATCGTGCTGTTCGCGCAGGCGGACCCGTGGCTGGCCGCGCCGCTGTTCGCCTGGGTGTTTGCCTATATCGGCCTGCTGGCGTTCTTCATCCCGCGCATCAAGCAGCGCTCGTGGCTAGCCTCCGAGGCGCGCTCGAAATTGATGGGGCGCATCGTCGACGGCTACAGCAACGTGCTCACGCTGAAGCTGTTTGCGCATACGCGCCGCGAGGAGGCCTACGTAGCCGACGCGATGGCCGAGCAGACCGACAAGCTGCGCCGCATGACCCGCGTCACCACCACGCTGGATGCCAGCATTACCACGCTCAACGGTTTCCTGATCGTCGGCACCTCGGCGCTGGCGCTGTGGCTGTGGAGCGAAGGCCGGGTGACAGTGGGCGCGATCGCGCTGTCGACCGGGCTGGTGATCCGCATCAACAACATGTCCGGCTGGATCATGTGGGTGGTCAACGGCATCTTCGAGAACGTGGGCACGGTGCAGGACGGCATTACGACGATTTCGCGGCCGCGTGCGGTGCAGGACCGCGAGGGTGCGATGCCGCTGGAGGTGACCAACGGCGGCGTGCGCTTCGAACACATCCACTTCCACTACGGCAAGCAGGGCGGGGTGATCGCCGGGCTCGACCTGGACGTGCGTGCGGGCGAGAAGATCGGTCTGGTCGGCCCGTCCGGCGCGGGCAAGTCGACGTTGGTCAATGTGTTGCTGCGGCTGTACGACTTGGAGGCGGGCCGCATCCTGATCGACGGCCAGGACATCGCCGGCGTCACCCAGGAAAGCCTGCGCTCGCAGATCGGCGTGGTCACCCAGGACACCTCGCTGCTGCACCGCTCGATCCGCGACAACCTCCTCTACGGCCGCCCCGACGCCAGCGAGGCGCAGGTGATCGAGGCGGTGCGCAAGGCGCGCGCGGACGAATTCATCCCGAACCTCAGCGACGGCGAAGGCCGCCGCGGCTACGACGCGCTGGTCGGCGAACGCGGTGTGAAACTCTCGGGCGGCCAGCGCCAGCGCATCGCGATCGCCCGCGTGCTGCTGAAGGACGCGCCGATCCTGGTGCTGGACGAAGCCACCTCCGCGCTCGACTCCGAAGCCGAGGCGGCGATCCAGGACAGCCTGGACATCCTGATGCAGGGCAAGACGGTGATCGCGATCGCCCATCGCCTGTCCACCATCGCGCGGATGGACCGGCTGGTGGTGCTGGACAAGGGGCAGATCGTCGAGACCGGCACGCACGCCGAGCTGATCGCGCGCAGTGGCTTGTACGCGCGGCTGTGGCATCGGCAGACCGGCGGCTTCGTGGCGGCGGAGGATACGCCGGTTTAGGGAGGGCGCTGAGCGGGCTTTTGCTCGTCATCCGCCACCTCGGCTCGATGTGTCCACTCACCCTGTCGTCATTCCGGCGAAGGCCGGAATCGCACTTCAGCCGTGTGGTGGAGCAGCGTGCTGCTCACGGCTTTTGCTGGCCTTCCATGCGTGAGGCGCCCTTGTCGATCAAGTGCGATTCCGGCCTTCGCCGGAATGACGACGGGAGGGTTTTGTGGTTCAAGTGCGATTTCGGCTTTTCGCTGGGATGACGACGGGAGAGTTGTCGAGACCGTCCGTCGTCGGCAGCGACATCAGGGGTGAACCGCGATCAGCACGCTCCACCGCTGCAGCAAGCAGGCTTGCCCGCCGTCGCTGCGCTTTCCAGCACCTCGGCCGCGGCCGTCAGCGCCTTCGCCGCGGCGGCGCCCTTGCGCTCGCTGTAGCGGCTGACCAAGTAGTCGCTGCGTCCGCGCACCAGCAGGGTGAACTTGAACGGCTCCTCCATCACGTCGACCACGCGATCGTAGAACGGCGAGGGCTTCATCCTGCCGTCGTCGTCGAACTCCTGCCAGGCCTTGGCCACCGAGGACTGGTTCGGGATGGTCAGCATGCGCATCCAGCGGCCAAGCACGCGCAAGGTGTTGACCACGTTGAACGACTGCGAGCCGCCGCTGACCTGCATCACCGCGAGCGTGCGCCCCTGCGTGGGCCGCACGCTGCCGTCTTCCAGCGGCAGCCAGTCGATCTGGTTCTTGAACACGCCGGTGATCGTGCCATGCCGCTCGGGGCTGACCCAGACCTGGCCTTCGGACCACAACGACAGCGCGCGCAGTTCCTGCACCTTGGGGTGGCTGGCCGGCACGCTATCCAGCAGCGGCAGCTCGTGCGGGTCGAACACCCGCGTCTCGGCGCCGAACTGGCGCAGGATGCGTTCGGCTTCCAGCGCCAGCTTGCGGCTGAACGACTGCGGGCGCAGCGAACCGTACAGGATCAGGATGCGCGGCGGGTGGTCGGCGTCGGCTGGCAGGGCCAACTTGGCCAGGCTGGGGGTGTCCAGCACGTCGGCGGCGATGTGGGGCAGGTCCGGGATCACGGTGGTTCCTGTTGCGTTGGTTTGATGATTCTATAATCATGGAAATATGGAAGCCAATCCGGAACCGCCGCCCATGCACCCGTGTCGTGTCCTGTTCATCTGTACTGGCAATTCGGCCCGCAGCATCCTGTCCGAGGCCACCCTCAATCACCTGGGCGCGGGGCGCTTCGCGGCGTTCAGCGCCGGCAGCCGGCCGACCGGGCGTGTTCATCCCCAGGCGATCGAGGAACTGAAGGCCCGGGGCATTGCCACCGAAGGACTCGCCAGCAAGTCGTGGGATCGCTTCACCGAGGCGGGCGCGCCGCCGCTGGATATCGTGATCACGGTCTGCGACAACGCCGCCAGCGAGACTTGCCCGGTGCTGTTCGGCGACTTCGTGCGGAGTCATTGGGGTCTGCCGGATCCAGCCGCACAAGACACGGATATCGCGGCGGCGTTCCGACGCGCTCACAGGCTGATCGAGCGGCGGATCACCGCGCTGCTGCAGCTGCCGGTGGAAACGATGGGTCGCGACGAGTTGCAACAGACGCTCGACCGCATCGGCAGCCTCACTGGCGAGGAAGCCGGCGCATGAACCAGCCATCCGCCATACTCGCCGCCGGCGCGGTTGCTCCGGACAGCGCGCGCATCGGCTTCTTCGAGCGCTGGCTCACCCTCTGGGTGCTGCTGTGCATCGTGGCCGGCACATTGCTGGGCCACCTGCTGCCCGGCGGCTTTGCGGCGCTGGGCGGCATGCAACTGGCGCAGGTGAACCTGCCGGTTGCGGTGTTGATCTGGCTGATGATCATCCCGATGCTGCTGAAGATCGACTTCGGTGCGCTCGGCGGCGTGCGCCGGCAGTGGAAGGGCATCGGCGTCACGCTGTTCGTCAACTGGGCAGTGAAACCCTTCTCGATGGCCCTGCTGGGCTGGATCTTCATCCGTCACCTCTTCGCCGGCCAGCTGCCGGCGGCGCAGCTCGACTCCTATATCGCCGGCCTGATCCTGCTGGCCGCCGCGCCGTGCACGGCGATGGTGTTCGTGTGGAGCAACCTGTGCCGCGGCGAGCCGGCGTTCACGCTGAGCCAGGTCGCGCTGAATGACGCCATCATGGTGGTGGCGTTCGCGCCGATCGTGGCGCTGCTGCTGGGCATCTCCTCGATCACGGTGCCGTGGAACACGCTGCTGCTGTCGGTGCTGCTGTACATCGTGGTGCCGGTGGCGCTCAGCGTGCTGTTGCGGCGCCAGCTGCTGGCGCACGGCGGCGAGGCGCGCTTGCAGCAACTGCTGCAGAGGCTGGGGCCGGTGTCGCTGGGCGCGCTGCTGGCCACCCTTGTGCTGCTGTTCGGCTTCCAGGGCCGGCAGATCCTCGCGCAGCCGGCGATCATCGCGCTGCTGGCGGTGCCGATCCTGATCCAGGTGTACTTCAACGCCGGCCTGGCCTACTGGCTCAATCGCCGCTTCGGCGTGCCGCACTGCGTGGCCGGCCCGTCGGCGCTGATCGGTGCCAGCAACTTCTTCGAGCTGGCAGTGGCCACCGCGGTGGGTCTGTTCGGCGTGCATTCCGGCGCGGCGCTGGCGACCGTGGTGGGCGTGTTGATCGAGGTGCCGGTGATGCTGTCGGTGGTGCGCATCGTCAACCGCAGCAAACGCTGGTATGAATCAGCCCGGGAGTAGCGCCATGCAGAACAGGCAAGCCATCACCATCCTCGCCGCGCTCGCCCAGGAATCGCGCCTGGCGGTCTACCGGCTGCTGGTCGAGCACGCGCCGGAAGGACTGGCCGCCAGCGCGATAGCGGAGAAGCTGGGCCTGCCCAACGCCACGCTGTCCTTCCACCTGAAGGAGCTGTCGCACGCGGGCCTGGTGAGCAGCCGGCAGAGCGGACGCTTCATCTACTACGCGCCGGTGATGGAGGCGATGGACGAGCTGGTTGGCTACCTCACCGACCACTGCTGCAGCCAGTCCGGCGGCACGTGCGCCACGGCCAAGCGCAAGTGCGCGCCGGCAAAACGCGCGGCTGATGCCGGCAGGCGGCGGTCAGATTCGGTCTGATACCTGTGGCTGGGACGACCTGATTGCACTGCTGTGTGTGGCGCTCGGCATCGTAGAAGTCGCTGACGAGTTTGGGTGGGGTGGGAGCGCTCGCGGGCCTATGGCAGCAAGATGGCGGGAATGCTTGACTCTGGACTTTGATCAAAGGTCTATACTTCAGGCATGAAGACCCCGAATGCTCCCCTGACCATCGGTGCCGTCGCCAAGCGCGTCGGTGTAGCGATCGACACGATCCGTTATTACGAGCGCGAGGGTCTGCTGCCCGAGCCGCAGCGACGGGCGTCCGGCTATCGCAGTTACGGTGAGAGCGCAGTCGTGCAGTTGCGCTTCATCCGCCGCGCCAAGGATCTCGGTTTCACGCTGGAGGAGATCCGCGAGCTGTTGGCGCTGTCAGCCGACCGCCAGCGCGGGGTGAAGGCGGTGAAACAGCGCGCGGAGAAGCGGCTGGCAGCGATCGAACAGCGCATCGCCGAGCTGCAGCGCGTGCGTGACGGGTTGGCGGAGCTGGTCGCGTCGTGTCCGGGCCATGGTGCACCGGAGCATTGCCCGATCCTGCGCGCGCTTGGCAACGAGGAGGTGAAGGCATGAGCGGGCAAGCTTCCTGCTACGCGGGCGGCGACAAGCCGGCGGCCTCCGCGGCGATCGATCCAGTGTGCGGGATGACGGTGGATCCGGCGACGGCGAAGCACGTCAGCACGCACGACGGGCAGACGTTTTATTTCTGCAGCGCGGGTTGCAAGGCGAAGTTCGATGCGTCGCCGGCGACCTACATGGCTGCCGGACAGAAGCCTGCGGGAGGCTGTTGCGCCGGCAAACCGGTGGCGGATGACTACGCGAACCACGATCACCCCGATCACGGGCATGCGCACGCCGCGAAGGATCCGGTATGCGGCATGACGGTGGATCCGCAAACGGCGAAATATCACGCCGACCATGACGGCCAGACCTACCACTTCTGCTCCGCGCGTTGCCACGAAAAATTCACCGCCGATCCGTCGGCGTATCTGAAGGATCGTCCAGCAGCGCCTCCACCGGCACCGCCCGGCACGATCTACACCTGTCCGATGCACCCGCAGATCCAGCAGCTCGGCCCGGGCCATTGCTCGATCTGCGGCATGGCGCTGGAACCGATGATGCCGACGTTGGAGGAGGACGACGGCGGCGAGCTGGCGTCGATGACGCGCCGCTTCTGGTGGCTGGTGGCGCTGACCGTGCCGGTGTTCGCGCTGGCGATGGGACCGCACCTGTTCGGCTGGCATCTGCCCGCGCCGTGGGCTGGCGTGGCCGGCTGGGTCGAGGCGCTGCTGGCCAGCAGCGTGGTGCTGTGGGGCGGCGCGCCGTTCTTCGTGCGCGGCTGGCGCTCGCTGCATCCCTGGCGACCGAACATGTACACGCTGATCGCGCTGGGCACCGGCGTGGCGTGGCTGTACAGCGCGGTGGCGTTCCTGTGGCCGGGGATCTTCCCGGACGGCTTCCGCGATGCGCACGGCCGGGTCGCGGTGTACTTCGAGTCGGCGGCGGTGATCGTCACCCTGGTCACCCTGGGCGACTTCCTGGAACTGCGCGCGCGCCGGCGTACCGGCGCGGCGCTGAAGGCGCTGCTGGGGCTGGCGCCGAAAACGGCGCGGCGCATCGCCGCCGACGGCAGCGAGAGCGACGTGGCGCTGGACGAGGTGCATGCCGGCGACGTGCTGCGTGTGCGCCCCGGCGAGAAGGTGCCAGTCGATGGCGTGGTAACCGAGGGCGAGAGCCACGTCGACGAGTCCATGCTCACCGGCGAACCGATGCCGGTGGCCAAGGCGAAGGATGATCCGCTGACCGGCGGCACGGTGAACCAGGACGGCGCGCTGACCATGCGCGCGCAGAAGGTCGGCGCCGAGACGATGCTGGCGCAGATCGTGGCGTTGGTGGCGGCCGCGCAGCGCAGCCGGGCGCCGCTGCAGCGCGTGGCCGACCAGGTGGCAGCGTGGTTCGTGCCGGCAGTGGTGGCGGTGGCCGTGGCGGCGTTCGCGGCGTGGGCGATCGTCGGTCCGGAGCCGCGGCTGGCGCACGCGCTGATCGCAGCCGTGTCGGTGCTGATCATCGCCTGCCCGTGCGCGCTCGGCCTGGCCACGCCGATCTCGATCATGGTCGCCAGTGGTCGCGGCGCGCAGCATGGCGTGCTGTTCAAGGACGCCGGCGCGATCGAGCGTCTGCGCGACATCGACACCCTGGTGGTGGACAAGACCGGCACGCTGACCGAAGGCAAGCCGGCGCTGACCGAGCTGGTGGTGCTGGGCGGCCAGTCGCGCGAACGCCTGCTGGCGCTGGCGGCGGCGCTGGAGCGGCCGAGCGAGCATCCGCTGGCGCGGGCGATCGTGACGGCGGCGGAGGCCGAGCGCGTGGCGACGCTGGCAGCAACGGATTTCCGCTCGCTGACCGGCCGCGGCGTCAGCGCGAAGGTGGATGGCAGCACGGCAGCGCTGGGCAATGCGAAGCTGATGGCGGAGTCGCGTGCCGCGATCGGCGAGGAGGCCGACGCTCGCGCCGAGCAACTGCGCGGGCAGGGCGCCACGGTGATGTTCCTGGCCGTCGACGGGTCGCTTGCCGCGCTGCTGGCGGTGGCCGACCGGATCAAGCCGGACACGCCGGCGGCGATCGCCGCGCTGCACGCGGCTGGCCTGCGTATCGTGATGCTCACCGGCGACAATGCCACCACCGCGCAATCGGTGGCGCGCACGCTGGGCATCGACGAGGTGCATGCGGATGTCTCGCCGGCCGACAAGGCGGCGGTGGTGAACCGGCTCAAGCTTGAAGGCCGCCGCGTGGCGATGGCCGGCGACGGCATCAACGACGCGCCGGCGCTGGCCGCTTCCGACATCGGCATCGCGATGGGCAGCGGCACCGACGTGGCGATGGAGAGCGCGCAGGTGACCCTGGTCAAGGGCGAGCTGGGCGCGATCGTGCGCGCGCGCAAGCTGTCGCAGGCGACCGTGCGCAACATCCACCAGAACCTGTTCTTTGCCTTCGTCTACAACGCGATCGGCGTGCCGCTGGCGGCCGGCGTGCTGTATCCGTGGTGCGGCATCACGCTGTCGCCGATGATCGCCGCGCTGGCGATGAGCCTGAGCTCGGTCTCGGTGGTGAGCAACGCGCTGCGCTTGCGCAAGCTGCGCTTGTGAGAGGTCGTTCGCGCGGGGCAGCGTGCATGGTGGTGGGATTCATCCGTGCGTTCGAATTGATGCTTTAAGCTTTGCACTTCCCGTCTGCACGAAGTCACTGCATGAGTCGCACTCTCGCCGAATGGCTGGCGTACCAGGAACACGTCAACATCCACAGCGTCGAGCTGGGGCTCGAACGGGTACGCGAGGTGTGGCAACGGATGGGTGCGCCGGCGCCGGCGCAGCGGGTGATCACCGTCGGTGGCACCAATGGCAAGGGTTCCACCGTCGCTCTGCTGGAGGCGATGTTGCGTGCCGCCGGCTTGCGCGTGGGTGCATTCACCTCACCGCACCTGCTGGACTACAACGAGCGCGTGCGCATCGACGGCGCGGATGCCGACGATGCCGCGCTGGTCGCCTCGTTCGAGCGGATCGAGGCGGTGCGCGGCGATGTTCCGCTGACCTATTTCGAATTCGGCACGCTGGCCGCGCTGGACCTGTTCGCCCGCGCCGGGGTCGACGTGGCGCTGCTGGAGGTGGGGCTTGGCGGGCGGCTGGATGCGGTCAACATCATCGACGCCGACGTGGCGGTGATCACCACGGTGGATCTGGACCACATGGAGTGGCTCGGCCCGGACCGCGACAGCA
Organism: Rhodanobacter thiooxydans; assembly: GCF_030291135.1. Classification (NCBI taxonomy): domain Bacteria; kingdom Pseudomonadati; phylum Pseudomonadota; class Gammaproteobacteria; order Lysobacterales; family Rhodanobacteraceae; genus Rhodanobacter; species Rhodanobacter thiooxydans. The sequence goes on from NZ_CP127409.1 coordinate 1,484,947, forward strand.
TCGGCCGCGAGAAGGCCGGCATCGCGCGAGCGGGTCGCCCGGCGATCGTGGGCGAGCTGGAGCCGCCGACCGGTTTGCTCGATGCGCTCGCCGGCTGCGGCGCACGGGTCGAGCGGGCCGGCATCGATTTCAGCGTCGAGCGGCACCAGGACGGCTGGCGCTGGCGCCACCGCGACGGCAGCGCGATGGAACTGCCCGATCCTGCGCTGGCAGCGCCGGTGCAATACGCCAACGCGGCGACGGCGATCGCCGCGCTGCGCGCGCTCGGTCTGCAAACATTGACGCCCAGCGCCCTCTTCGCGGCGGTCAGCGCCGGCCTGCACGAGGTACGGGTACAGGCGCGGTTACAGTCGATCGGCGGCGAGCCGCCAGTGATCGTGGACGTGGGCCACAACCCGCAGGCCGCCCGCGCGCTGGCCGAATGGCTGGATGCGCAGCCGCCGGCACGGGTGCATGTGGTGTATGGCGCGCTGGCGGACAAGGACGTGGCCGGGGTGATCGGCGCGCTCGGCACGCGCATCAACCACTGGCACCTGGCCGGACTGGATCAGGCCACCCCGCGCGGCATGCCGGTGGCGGCACTGGCCGCGGTCCTGCAACAGGCCCTGCCGCAGGCGTCCTACGACGTGCATGCCGACGTGGCCGCCGCGCTGGCGGTGGCACGCACGACGGCGCAGCCGGGCGAACGCATCCTGGCGTTCGGCTCGTTTTTCGTAGCCAGCGCGGTGCTCGCTGAACGCATCGGCTGAGGGTGACTCATGGCGCCCGGCGCAGGCAGGTATAATCGCGCCGTTGTGCCCGCGTTTGCCGCCCTGGAGCGAAAACTTGAAAACACGCCTGCTGGGAGCCGCCGTCCTGATCGCGCTGGCGGTTCTGTTCGTGCCCATGTTCTTTTCCAGTACCCCGCCGGCTCCGGGTGGCGACCAAGCGGTCAGCCTGGCGATCCCGCCGGCACCCGATCGCGACCTGCAGACCCGCACCATGAGCCTGGCGCCGGATGCCCCCGCCAGCGGGGCGAGCGCCACCACCGTGCAGACGCCGTCGGTGACGTCGGTGACGCCGGCGTCGGGCGACAGGCTGGCCACGGTGGACATCGGTTCCAGCCGCCCGCGTGACGTCGAGACCGACCCCGAAGCCGGCAAGCCGCCGCAACCGACCACGGTGACCGCCGGTTCGGGCGTGTCGCCGAGCCAGCCGGTGATCCCGCAGCGGACCACGCCGCCGCAGGCTGCAGCGAACACCGGCGCAGCCGTGGCGACGAAGCCGACGGTGGTTGCCACGCCGACCCGGCCGGCCGTGGCGGCACCGTCCGCACCTGCATCGGTGACGCCCACCGCAGCACGCGGCAGCTACACGCTCAACCTCAGTGCGTATGCGAGTGCAGCCGGCGCCACCAGCCTGGAACGCCGCGTACGCGACCTGGGTTATCCGGTCAGCGGCCATGCCATCACCCAGGCGGGCAAGTCGCGCACCCTGGTCATTGCCGGGCCGTTCGAGACGCGCACCGCGGCCGAGGCCGCGCGGCTGAAGATCACCCAGTCGATCCCTGGCGTGCCGGCCCGGCTGGAACAGGACGCCAGCCGCGAAAGCAGCGCGGCGGCGACCCCGCCAGCTGCCGCCACGACCACCGCCAGGGCGGGTGGCTGGGCCGTGCAGCTGGCGGCGATGGGCGACCAGGCCGATGCGAATGCGCTGCGTGACAAGTTGCGTGCGAACGGTTTCGACGGCTTCGTCGATGCGGTGCAGTCCGGCGGCAGGCGTTTGTGGCGCGTGCGTGCCGGCCCGCAGACCCAGCGTGACGACGCGCAGCGCGTGCACGACCAGATCAAGGCGAAGCTGGGCATCGACGGCAACGTCGTGCCGGTGCCCTGAGCATGCCGATACCGAGACCGGCACGCGGAGCAGGCGGATGAACTGGACCGACTACATCATCATCGGCGTGCTGGCCCTGTCGGTCTTCGTGGGGTTGTGGCGCGGCCTGATCTCCGAAGTGCTGGCACTGGCGATCTGGATCGCCGCGTTCTGGGTGGCATGGATGCTCGGCCCGGCGGCGGCCGGGCGCCTGGAGCACGTGATTGAACTGCCATCGGCGCGGATCATCGTGGGCTATGGACTCTGCTTCGTCGTCGTGCTGATCCTAGGTGCGTTGCTGCGTTTCGTGATCAGCAGGCTGATCGAGAGCACCGGGCTGTCTGGCACCGACCGGTTGCTGGGCATGTTGTTCGGCTTCGCACGCGGCGTACTGGTGGTGGCCCTGCTGGTATTCCTGGTCGGATTCACCGCGTTCACGCGCGATCCGTGGTGGCGGCAGTCGGTGCTGCTGCCGCGTTTCCAGCATGTGGCGGTCTGGCTGGGCCAGCAGGTGCCGCCCAGCGTGCGCGGGTACCTCCATCCGCCGGCGGTGCTAGCTCACCTGTCCAGCTTGCCGGCTGCATTGCCGGCCCCCATATCGGGCAAGACGCCCGCACCGGCGGCAACCGCGGTGCACCCGGCGGCAGCCAGCACGGCCGGCACGCACCGGACTTTCTGAACATATCCTCTGAAGCAGGCAACAAACCATGTGCGGAATCATCGGCATTGTCGGTACCACCGAAGTGGCATCGGCGCTCTATGACGGCCTGACGGTGCTGCAGCATCGCGGCCAGGACGCGGCCGGGATCGCCACCGTGGACGGCGCGCGGCTGCGCCTGCACAAGGGCAACGGACTGGTGCGCGACGTGTTCGGGCAGAGCGCAATGAGCGGCCTGCGCGGGCGCATCGGCATCGGCCACTGCCGTTACCCCACCGCCGGCTCGGAAGGCTCGTCCGAGGCCCAGCCGTTCTACGTCAACTCGCCGTACGGCATCGCCTTCGCGCACAACGGCAACCTGGTCAACACCGACGCGCTGCGCCGCGAGATGTTCCAGGACGACCGTCGCCACATCAACACCGATTCCGATTCCGAGGTGCTGCTGAACGTACTGGCGCACGAGCTGCAGATTCAGGACCGCATGGCGTTGACCCCCGACCACATCTTCAAGGCAGTCGCCGGCGTGCACGCGCGCGCCCGCGGCGGCTATGCCTGCATCGCGCTGCTGCTGGGCTACGGCCTGATCGCGTTCCGCGACCCGAACGGCATCCGCCCGCTGGTGCTGGGCGAGCGGATCAGCGGCGAAGGCCGCGAATACGCAGTGGCATCGGAGTCGGTGGCGCTGGACATCCTCGGCTTCAAGCGCATCCGCGACGTGGCGCCGGGCGAGGCGGTGATCATCACCGACGACGGCCAGCTGCATACCCGCCGCTGCGCCGAGGGCGCGCCGCATACACCGTGCATCTTCGAATACGTCTACCTGGCGCGGCCTGATTCGATGATCGAGGACGTCTCGGTGTACAAGGCGCGCCTGCGCATGGGCGAGAAGCTGGCCGAGAAGATCCTGCGCGAGCGGCCCGACCACGGCATCGACGCGGTGATCCCGATCCCCGACACCGCGCGCACCGCCGCCAGCGCGCTGGCCGGTGCGCTCGGCGTGCCGTTCCGCGAGGGCTTCGTCAAGAACCGTTACATCGGCCGCACCTTCATCATGCCGGGGCAGGGCGAGCGGGTGAAATCGGTGCGCCGCAAGCTCAACGCGATCGACCTGGAGTTCCGCAAGAAGAACGTGCTGCTGGTGGACGACTCGATCGTGCGCGGCACCACCTCGAAGCAGATCATCCAGATGGCCCGCGACGCCGGCGCGAAGAACGTCTACTTCGCCTCTGCCGCGCCGCCGGTACGCTACCCGAACGTGTACGGCATCGACATGCCGTCGGCCTCGGAACTGGTCGCCGCGGGGCGCACCGAGAAGGAGATCGAGCAGACGCTGGGCGCCGACTGGCTGATCTATCAGGACCTGAAGGACCTGGTCTGGGCTGTGCAGGATGGCAACGAGGAGCTGAAGCAGTTCGACACCTCGTGCTTCTCCGGCGAATACGTCACCGGCCTCGACCAGAGCTACCTGGAGCAGATCGAGATGCTGCGTTCGGACGACGCCAAGGCCGCGCGGCGGGCGGTCTGAGCCAGCGTCCGGGCGGCGCGCCATGACCGACCTGCATGCCGCCGCCAAGCGCTGCCTCGAGGCCGCCGACCCGGCTGAAAAGCTGCGCCTCACCCACGAAACCTGGCAGGCCTTCCGCGCGGGCGAATGGCGTGCGGACCCCGCATCGCCGCCGCCCGAGCCGATCGGCCCGCCCGGTCGGCCGGCAAAACCGCAACTGGTCAACGCCCGTCAGCTGCCGCAGCGTGGACTGGGCAGCGAAGCAGGCCGCGTCGCCCTGGTGCACGCGGTGGCGCACATCGAGTTCAACGCGATCAACCTGGCCTGGGACGCGGTGTATCGTTTCCGCGGCATGCCGGCGGACTATTACCGCGACTGGGCCAGCTGTGCCCATGACGAAGCGCGCCACTTCGCGCTGCTATCCGACCGGTTGGCCGAGCTGGGTCACGCCTACGGCGACTTCGACGCCCACGACGGCCTGTGGGCGATGGCCGAGAAGACCGCCGATAGCGACACCGCGCGGATGGCGCTGGTACCGCGAGTGCTGGAGGCGCGCGGGCTGGACGTCACCCCCGGCATGATCGAACGGCTGCGCGGACTCGGCGACGAACGCACGGTGGCGATCCTGGAGGTGATCCTGCGCGAGGAAGTGGCCCACGTCGCCGCCGGCACCCGCTGGTACCTGTACTGCTGCGAGCGCGACAACCTCGACCCGATCGAGACGTTCTTCACCCTGCTGCGCGACTACATGGGCGTGAGCCTGCGCGGGCCGTTCAATCGGCCGGCGCGGCTTGAGGCGGGTTTTGTCGAAGAGGAGCTCGACCGGCTGGCCGCCTTGGCTCCGACCGGCTGACGAACCCGTGCGGAACACACAAAAAAGCCGGCGCGAGGCCGGCTTGATCGTCGAATTTGGTCGGGGTGACAGGATTCGAACCTGCGACTTCTACGTCCCGAACGTAGCGCTCTACCAGGCTGAGCTACACCCCGTGGGAAGCCGCGTATCTTAATCGCCGATCGGGGGCTTGGCAACAGGTTCGATGCATCCGCTGGACGATCCGCTGCGGAAGGGCGGCGGCGTTCTGTTAATCTTGACGGCTGCCGTCGCGCGTTCTGTCGTGCGACGGAATGCCCCCATCGTCAGTAGAGGATTCCATGGCGCTTACCCCGGCCCGCACCATGCCCGGCGTGCTCGAGCTGCTGCCGCTCGACCAGGTCGCGTTCCAGCGCATGCTCGACGTGATCCGCCGCAACTACGAGCGTTTCGGCTTCCTGGCCATCGAGACGCCGGTGATCGAATACTCCGACGTGCTGCTGACCAAGAGCGGCGGCGAGACCGAGCGGCAGGTGTACTTCGTGCAGTCCACCGGCGCGCTGGGCAAGGCCGACGAGGGCACCCCCGAACTGGCGCTGCGCTTCGACCTCACCGTGCCGCTGGCGCGCTACGTGGCCGAGCACGAGCGCGACCTCAGCTTCCCGTTCCGCCGCTACCAGATGCAGAAGGTGTACCGCGGCGAACGCGCGCAGCGCGGGCGCTTCCGCGAGTTCTACCAGTGCGACATCGACGTGATCGGCAAGGACGCGTTGTCGGTGCGCTACGACGCCGAGATCCCGGCGGTGATCTACAGCGTGTTCCGCGAACTGGACATCGGCCCGTTCACCATCCAGCTCAACAACCGCAAGCTCATGCGCGGCTACTTCGAGAGCCTGGGCATCGTCGACGGCGAGCAGCAGATGCTGGTGCTGCGCGAGGTGGACAAGCTGGACAAGCGCGGCGCCGACTACGTGCGCGACACGCTGACCGGCGAAGCGTTCGGCCTGAGCGCTGAGGTGGCGCAAAAGATCCTCGCCTTCGTGCAGGTGCGCTCGACCTCGCTGCAGGACGCGCTGGACAAGCTCGATGCGCTCGGCGCCGGGCCGGAGGCGATGGAGCAGGGCCGCAGCGAGCTGAAGGAAGTGCTGGGCCTGATCCACGCGTTCGGCGTGCCGCAGACGCACTATGCGCTGAACCTGTCGATCGCCCGCGGCCTCGACTACTACACCGGCACGGTCTACGAGACCACGCTGAACGACCATCCGCAGATCGGCTCGATTTGCTCTGGCGGCCGCTACGAGAACCTGGCCGGCCAGTACACCAGGTCGCACCTGCCCGGCGTCGGCATCTCGATCGGCCTGACCCGGCTGTACTGGCAGCTGCGCGACGCCGGCCTGATCGATACGGCGAAGAGCACCGTCGACGTGCTGGTGACCCAGATGGACGAGGCGCAACTGCCCGCCTACCTGGCGCTGGCCAGCGAGCTGCGTGGCGCCGGCATCGCCACCGAGGTGGTGCTGGAAGGCGGCAAGCTCGGCAAGCAGTTCAAGTACGCCGACCGCGCCGGCATCCGCTTCGTGGTGGTGCTGGGCGAGGACGAACTCGCCCGCGGCGTGGTGACGGTGAAGGACCTGCGCCGCGAGGACCAGTTCGAGGTGGCGCGCAGCGAACTGGTCAAGACGCTGCGGGTGGAGCTGGAGCAGGCCGCGGCGATGGGGTGAGGGCGCTATTGCCTTTGACGTCGTCATTCTCGTGTTCGCGGGAATGACGGTAACAACATGGAGCATGACTGCAGTGGGTGAAACGATTCTTCTCGACGGCAGCAGCCTGACGCGCGCGCAGCTGGTGGCAGTGGCACGGCAAGGCGCATCGGTGGCGCTGGATCAGGTGCAGCTCAAGCGCGTGCAGCGCGCCGCCGATTTCCTGGCCGACAAGGTCAGCTGCGGCGAGCCGACCTATGGCGTCACCACCGGCTTCGGCAGCAACGCCGACAAGCTGCTCGGCGCGCACCGCGTGCGTGACGAGCTGCCGGGGAGCCAGTCCGCCGAAGGCACGCTGATGGAGGAGCTGCAGCACAACCTGATCATCACGCACGCGGTCTGCGTCGGCAAACCGTTTGCGGCCGACGTGGTGCGGGCGATGCTGCTGATCCGCATCAACACGCTGATGCGCGGGCACTCCGGCATCCGCGTGAGCACGCTGGAAGCGCTGGCCGCGATGCTCAATGCCGGCGTGGTGCCGGTGGTGCCGGAGAAGGGCTCGGTCGGCGCCAGCGGCGATCTGGCACCGCTGTCGCACCTGGCCATCGTGCTGCTCGGCGGCGGCGAGGCGTTCTGGCAGGGCGAGCGGTTGAGCGGCGCCGAGGCGCTGAAGCGCGCCGGGCTCGCACCGATCCGGTTGTCGTTCAAGGAAGGTCTGGCGCTCAACAACGGCACCGCGCAGATGCTGGCCACCGCCGCGCTGGCGCTGGATGCGCTGGAGCAGTTGCTGAACACCGCCGACCTCGCCGCGGCGATGACGCTGGACGCCTTCGCCGGCCGCAGCGGCGCGCTGCGTGCGGACGTCCACGCGCTGCGCCCGCATCCGGGCCAGGTGGAGACCGCCGCGCACGTGCGCGAACTGCTGGCCGATTCCACCCTGCTCGACATTCCGTACCACCTGGTGCCGCGCTTCAAGCCGTGGAGCGCCGAGGCGTGGAGCGAAGCCGACGACCAGGCGCTCAGCTTCGATATCGGCTGGGACTGGGTGCCGGCCAACCAGCGCCACGGCCGCGAGGCGTTCTACGCGCGCTTCCTGCCGTTCAAGGGCGGCAAGAAGCATCAGCCGCAGGACGCCTACAGCCTGCGCTGCATGCCGCAGGTGCATGGTGCGGTGCGCGACGCCTGGGCGCAGGCCTGCCGGGTGATCGATATCGAGTTGAACTCGGTCACCGACAACCCGCTGATCTTCCCGGACAACGATGGAGCGCCGTTCATCGAGGAGCAGGTGATCTCGGCCGGCCACTTCCACGGCATGCCGCTGGCACTGGCGATGAGCTACGTGAAGGCGGCCATCCCGGTGCTCGCCTCGATCTCCGAGCGCCGGCTCAACAAGCTGGTCGACCCGGCCACCAACGACGGCTTGCCGGCTTTCCTCACCGGCAATGAGGACGGCACCGATTCCGGCTTCATGATCGTGCAGTACACCGCCGCGGCGCTGGTCAACGACCTCGCCACGCGCGCGCACCCGGCCAGCGTGTACTCGGTGCCGACCAGCGCGAACGCCGAGGACCACGTCTCGATGGGTGCCAACGAGGCTCGCCACGTGCTGGAGATGATGGAAGACCTCGGCCACGTGCTGGCACTGGAGCTGTACACCGCCGCGCAGGCGCTGGATTACCGCCAGGAAATGCTGAACGCGGCGCGCCGGCTGGCGACGCGCGGCGGCTGGCAGGCGCTCGCGGCGAAGATTGCCAACGCGCCGCGCGAAGGCCAGCCGCACTACGAACAGTTCGTCGCCGAAGTGCAGCAGCTCGCGGCGGCACTGGCCGGTGCCGGCGATTTCCACGCCGGCGCCAGCGTGCGCGATGCCCATGCGATCCTGCGCCGGCAGATCGGCTTCATGCACCGCGACCGCGCGATGGACGGCGACGTGCGCACGGTCTGCACGCTGGTGCAGCAGGGCGCATTTCGCCCGGCGGCGTGACTCATCCTTTTTGACGGAAGCCAAGACCATGAGCCTGATCCAGACCCCGGTGTCCTACGGCGAGCTGATCGACAAGATCACCATCCTGGAGATCAAGTCGCGCCGCATCACCGACGCGGCCAAGCTGACCAACGTGCGCAACGAGCTCGACCTGCTCAATGCAACCTGGGCCAGCGACGCGGCTTCGCAGACCGACATTTCCGACGAACGTGCCCGCCTGCTGGCGGTGAACGAGCTGCTGTGGGACATCGAGGACCGCATCCGCCTGAAAGAGCGCGCACAGGCGTTCGATGCCGAGTTCGTCGAACTGGCGCGCTCGGTGTATTTCCGCAACGACGAACGCGCGGCGTTCAAGCGCGAGATCAACCTGAAGCTCGGCTCGCAGCTGGTCGAGGAAAAGTCGTACCAGGATTACCGCGCGGTCTAAAACAGCCGCATGTCGCGTGCGGTAGCCTCGTAGCGTTCGATGACGTCGTCCACGCCGATCAGATCCATCACGCCGGGCTTCTCGATCTTGCTGCCCCACGGGATTTCGCTGGCCGGTCGGCCGAGGTACTTGTGCGCGGCCTCGTCGTACTTGTCCACGCACCAGCGGCGGTCGGAATAGGGACCGGAGCGGTTCGGGTTGCTCGCCGCGTGCAGGCCGAGTACGCGGGTGCCCACCGCGTTGGCCATGTGCATCGGGCCGGAGTCCGGGGTCAGCAGCAGCTGCGCGCGGGCGAGCAGAGCCAGCAGCTTTTTCAGCGTGTCCTTGCCGGTGAGGTCGAGTGGTGTCGACTGGCATGCCGCCAGCACGGCGTCGGCCATCCCGCGCTCGAAGGTGGAGGGGCCACCGACCAACACCACGCGCCAGTCGCGCGCGGCGGCATGGTCGATCACCGCGGCATAACGCTCCGGCCGCCAGTTGCGCAGCGCATGGCTGGAGGTGGGGCTGACCAGCAGGGTCGGCGTGTCGCCGGACAGCTGTTCGGCGGCCCAGGCGTGCGCTTCGTCGGGAATCGAGATGTCCCAACGCACCTGGGTCTGCTTCAGTCCCAACGGTTCGCAGAAGCTGCCGATCGCGTCCAGCACGTGCTCGCCGGTTCGCGCGGGAATGCGTTCGTTGACCACCAGTCCGTGCAGGTCCTTCGCGCGCGCGCGGTCGTAGCCGATGCGCCGATCGGCTTTGATGCCCAGGCTGAGCAGGTTCGAGCGCAGCGCCACCTGCATCTGCAGCAGCGCGTCGAAGCGCCGGCCGCGCAACGCCGCATGCACCGCGCGCATGCCGGCCCAGCCGGCGGCCTTGTCGAAGGTGACGAACTCCACCCCGGGCAGGTCGCCGACCAGCTTGCGTTCCAGCTTGCCGACGATCCAGGTCAGCGAAGTTTGCGGCCATGCCTGCTGCAGGGTGCGCAGAAGCGGCACCACGTGGGTGACGTCGCCGATGGCGGAGGTGCGCAGCAGGCAGATCGAGGCGGGGGCAGTGATCGGGTTCGGGGTCATGGGGCTGGGTTAGAATCCGGGGCAGTCACCGGGCATGATGATGCAGGAACGAACCCACAAGGATGCCGAAGGCGCGATTCTGTTCGACGCCGAGGCATCGCCACAAGTCGGGCGCGACTGGTTCGCGCCGGATTACTGGCGCGAACGTGGTGCGTTGCGCACGCAGGCCGGCGGTCGCGGCGGCGTCGCGATCGTGGCCACGCCGGTGGGCGAATGCGTGCTGCGGCATTATCGTCGTGGCGGCCTGGTCGCCGCGCTGATGGGCGATCGGTATCTGTGGACCGGGGCCGACCGCACGCGTCCGTTCGCGGAATTCCGCCTGCTCGCCGAGATCGCCCGGCTGGAACTGCCCGGTCCGGCGGTGGTGGCCGCGCGGTATCGCCGGCATGGCCCGTACTACACCGCCGACCTGATCACCCGCCGCATCGCCGACGCGCAGACCCTGGCCGAGTGCCTGGCGGCAGGGCGGCTGGATGGCGAGCTGGCGGAGGAGGTCGGGGCGCTGGTGGCGCGCTTCCATCGTGACGGCGTCTGGCACGCCGACCTGAATGCGCACAACGTGCTGGTGGCGCCAGGCGCGCTGTATTTGATCGACTTCGACCGTGGCCGCATGCGCATCCCGGCTACCGCCTGGCAGCAGGCGAACCTGCAGCGCCTGCGCCGGTCGCTGCTCAAGCTGGGCGCGACCGCCGACGGCGAGGCGGCGTTCGAGAAGAACGTCTGGCAACCACTGCTGCATCGCTACGGGCGTACGCTGGCCCCATGAACTGGCATCTGCATTTTCTTGGCGTGGGCGCCGCGCACGCGGTGGAGCTGGGCTCGTCGGCGGTGGTGCTGGAACGTGCCGGCGTACCGCTGCTGCTGATCGACTGCGGCCCCGACACGCTCGACCGCTACCTGGCGGTGTACGACGCGTTGCCGCCGGCCGTGTTCATCACGCACACTCACATGGACCACGTGGCCGGGCTGGAGCAGCTGTTCATCCGCCTGTGGTTCGACCCGCACCTGCGCGGCACCACCCGGGTGTTTGTCCACGCCGCGCTGGTGCCATGGCTGCAGACGCGCGTCGCCGATTACCCCGGTGCGCTGGCCGAGGGTGGCGCCAATTTCTGGGAGGCGTTCCGCCTGGTGCCGTGCACCCGCGGTTTCTGGCTGGATGACCTGTGGTTCGACGTGTTCGCCACCCGCCACCATGTGCCGGGCACCTCGTACGGCCTGGCGCTGGAGGGCAGCTTCGTCTACACCGGCGATACCCGGCCGATTCCCGAAGTGCTGGCCAGCCGTGCCGGTGCCGGCGAAATCATCGCCCACGACTGCGGCCTGGTCGGCAACCCCTCGCACACCGGCATCGACGACGTCGAGCGCGAGTATCCGAAGGCATGGCGCGCCCGACTGCTGCTTTACCACTACGGCAGCGAAGCCGACGGCACGGCGCTGGCTTCACTCGGCTATCGCATCGCCAGCCCCGGCGAACGGGTTGCCTTGCCCGCCCCGGTGGAGCCCAGGGCTGACGCTGGCTGAATCCGTGCCCGCTCGCTTGCCTGCATGGCCCTGCTGCCGTTATTCTTGCCGACTCTTTGAAGGACTGGATTGCCGCAAAGAGGGTCAAGTATGCGGAGAGGTGTCCGAGTGGTTGAAGGAGCACGCCTGGAAAGTGTGTATAGGGTAAAACCTATCGCGGGTTCGAATCCCGCTCTCTCCGCCAGTTTCTGAATTGGTGCGACAGCCTGAAGCTGGCGCAACAGCAAAACAACCAAGCGATATCGCTTGACGTCCATGGTGGCCCCGTCGGTCCCCCCGCGACGATAGTTCGCAAACTCCGCCAGGTCCGGAAGGAAGCAACGGTAGCGAATGATTCGGGTGCCGGGGTGTGGCTGGCGGGGCCGCCGCCATTTCCGGACGGCGCTTTTACTGACTTACCCCCGCTGACTTGGCACAATCAGTCTTCGCCCCAAGGTAGTCAGGCATGTCTTATCAGGTACTCGCCCGCAAGTGGCGCCCGCGCAAGTTCGCCGAACTGGTGGGGCAGGAACACGTGGTGCGCGCGCTCACCAATGCGCTCGACACCGGGCGCATGCACCACGCCTACCTGTTCACCGGCACCCGCGGCGTCGGCAAGACCACCATTGCGCGCATCTTCGCCAAGTCGCTGAACTGCGAGCGCGGGCAGTCGGCCGATCCCTGCGGTGAGTGCTCGGTGTGTACGGCGGTGGACGAGGGGCGTTTCGTCGATCTGCTGGAGATCGATGCGGCCAGCAACACCGGCGTGGACGACGTGCGCGAGGTGATCGAGAACGCGCAGTACGCGCCGTCGCGCGGCCGCTTCAAGGTGTACCTGGTCGACGAGGTGCACATGCTGTCGAAGAACGCGTTCAACGCGTTGCTGAAGACGCTGGAAGAGCCGCCGCCGCACGTGAAGTTCCTGCTCGCCACCACCGACCCGCAGAAGCTGCCGGTGACGGTGCTGTCGCGCTGCCTGAAGTTCAACCTGAAGCGGCTGCTGCCGGAGCAGATCTCTGGCCAGATGCGGCACATCCTGGGCGCCGAGAACATCGCCTACGAAGACGGTGCGATCGGCGAGCTGGCCCGCGCCGCGGACGGTTCGCTGCGCGACGGCCTGTCGCTGCTGGACCAGGCGATCGCCTACGGCGGCGGCGCGCTGCATGCCGACGACGTGCGCAACATGCTGGGCAGCGTGGCTCGCGGGCAGGTGCTCGGCGTGCTTGACGCGCTGGCTGCCGGCGATGGCGAGCGGCTGCTGGCCGAATGCACGCAGATTGCCTCGTACTCGCCGGACTTCGGCGGCGTGCTGGACGACATCGCCAGCGTGCTGCACCGGCTGCAGCTGATCCAGTTGATTCCCGGTTATCGGCCGGAGGAAGACAGCGACGATGACGGCGCGCTGCTTGCCTTGGCCGGACAGATGACGCCGGAAGACGTGCAGTTGTATTACCAGATCGCCACCTCGGGCCGGCGCGACCTCGCGCTGGCGCCGGATGCGCGCACCGGTTTCGAGATGGCGCTGCTGCGCATGCTGGCGTTCCGTCCCGGCGATGGCGCACCCGCCACGCGCACGGAACGACCGGTGTCAGCGCCGTCGCGTCCCGCAGCTCCGGCATCGGCACCGGCACCGGCACTACCAGCACGACCCGCCGCCGCGCCGGCACGTCAGCACGAAGCCCCGCCGCCATCGCGCGCCGCGCCGGCATCGACGCCGGCCGCCGCCGCTGCACCGATCACGCGGGACGAGAACGGTTTGCCGGACTGGGAGACGCTGATCGAGCGCGCCGGCCTGCGCGGGCCGTTCGGCCTGTTGGCGCAGAATGCGGTATTGCGTGAGCGCGACGGGCAGACCCTGGTGCTGGCGCTGCAGCCAGCGCACATGAGCCTGGCGGTGGAGCCGATGGTGAGCCAGATGGAGGAGCGCATCGGCCAGGCGCTGGGCGAGCGCATCCGCCTGCGCTTCGTCAACAGCAGCCAGACTGCCGCCACGCAGACCCCGGCGGCGCGTGCCGCGCAGGCGCGCGATGCGGCCCAGGCCGCCGCCGAGCAGGCGATCGAGGGCGATCCGCTGGTGCAGTCGCTGAAGCGCGAGTTCGGCGCGCGCGTGGTGCCGCAATCCATCAAACCCTTTGACAGCGAATCCGGAGCAGTGTGATGAGAGGACAGATCGGCCAGCTGATGCAGCAGGCCCAGCGCATGCAGGAAGACATGAAGCGTGCGCAGGAGGAAATCGCGAAGCTCGAAGTCACCGGCAGCGCCGGCGGCGGCCTGGTCAGCGTGGTGATGACCGGTGCGCACGAGGTGCGCCGCGTGCAGATCGACCGGCAGACGTTTGCCGACGATCCCGAGATGGCCGAGGACCTGGTCGCCGCCGCAATCAACGACGCGGTGAACAAGGTGGCCCAGGTCAGCAAGGACAAGCTCGGCGGCGTCACCGCCGGGATGAACCTGCCGCCCGGCTTCAAGATGCCGTTCTGAGGCACGGAATCGAATGAGCGGTTCCCCCCTCCTCGCCGACCTGATCGAAGCACTGCGCTGCCTGCCCGGCGTGGGCGGCAAGAGTGCACAGCGGATGGCCTTCCATCTGCTGGAGCGTGAGCGCGAACGCGGCCTGAAGCTGGCCGCGGTGATGGAGCAGGCGATGCGGCGCATCGGCCACTGCGAGCGTTGCCGCAACTTCAGCGAGGAGCCGCTGTGCGCGCTGTGTGCCAGCAGCACCCGCGAGCGCCAGGTACTGTGCGTGGTGGAGTCGCCCACCGACCTGGCGGCGATCGAACAGGCCACCGGCTACCGCGGCCAGTATTTCGTGCTGATGGGCCGGCTGTCGCCGCTGGACGGGCTGGGCCCGGAAGAACTGGGACTGGCGCAACTGGCCCAGCGACTGGGCGAGGGTGAGATCGAGGAGCTGATCATCGCCACCAACCCGACCGTGGAGGGCGAGGCCACCGCGCATTACCTGGCTCAGCTGGCCCGTGCCGGCGGCGTGCGGCCGACCCGGCTGGCGCACGGCGTACCGCTGGGCGGCGAACTCGAATACGTCGATCGCAGCACGCTGGCGCACGCGTTCGGCGGCCGGCAACTGCTCGATTGATTACCGCAGGGGAACGATCATGACCGACACGATTTTCAGCAAGATTGTCCGCCGCGAGATTCCGGCTGACATCGTCTACGAGGACGACGAGGTGCTGGCGTTCCGCGACCTGAATCCGCAGGCGCCGGTGCACGTGCTGTTCATCCCGAAGCAGCCGATGGCCACCCTCAACGATGCGACGGCGGGCGACGCCGAGTTGCTCGGCAAGTTGCTGCTGGCCACGGCGGCATATGCGAAGCAGGAGGGTTTTGCCGAGCAGGGCTACCGCACGGTGATCAACGCCAACGAGGATGGCGGGCAGACCGTGTACCACCTGCACGTGCACCTGCTGGCGGGGCGCCGCATGCACTGGCCGCCGGGCTGAGCGCGGCGGCGCCGCATCCCGCACATGAAAACGCCGGCTTCGAGCCGGCGTTTTCATGTGCGCTTACTTCTTCGGCGGCGGGGGCGGCGGAGGCGGCCGCACCACGATCACGCGGGGTTGATAGTAGCCGTAGGGATAACCGCCCCAGTACGGGCCGAAGCCGGGTCCCCAGAACGGGTCGTAGAAACCGGGCGGATAGTTGACGACAACCGGGCGCTTCGGCCACAGGTAGACCACGTCGGCCTCGACGCGCGGGTAGGCGTAATCGAAGTCGCCCACTTTCTGCGACACCGTGCCGTGCAGCGTGCCGGTGACGGTCAGCTCGCGGCCGCGGACGAATACTTCCGGATCGTAGAAGCCATCGCGGCAGGCGACGAAACGGCCCTGGTTCTCGCCGTTGTTGCCGCCTTTCGGGCGAGCCTGGCTGTCCAGCGGACGCGACAGCAGGTAGAAGCAGGTCTGCTGCGGGCCCGGTTCGGTCTTGATGATCTCGCCGCCCCAGCGCACGCGCGTGCCACCCGCACCACCTTGCTGGGCGCTGGCAGTGGAGACGTCGGTATAGGTGCCTTCCAGCGGTTTCGGAATCGTCGCGCACCCGGCCAGCAGGGCGAGCGCGGCGGCGAGGGTCAACGGGCGGTACAGGGACATGGGGATCTCTCCATACTTGGGCGACGGCCTGCGCCGTCGTGTCGGCTCTTATTTGACCACGTTGACGATACGGAAATCCCGCACGGCGTGCTGGAACGCACGCAATGGTTCAGTCGGCGGTTCGTCATGGGCATAACGCAGTTCCAGGTAACTCCTCATCAAGCTTGCCAGTTCATCGCGTTGACCGGGCAGCGCCCGGGCGGCGCGGCTCAGGTAATGCTGCGGGCCTTCGGCGGGGCGGCGTGCAATGCCCTTGCGCGCCAGCTTACGCTCCAGCTCGCGCAGCGCGCCGCGCAACGGGTCGCGTGGCTGCCGCCGCAGCAAGGCCCACGCCAGCCCGATCGCGATGAACAGCACGCTGCTGATCGCCAGCAGCACGCCGAGCGTCGCCGTGTCGGCGTCGCGGATGCCGAACGGGGTCAGCAGGCCGCGCTGGCGTAGCGCATCAAAACCGATAACGCCCTGGTCCCACCAGCGGTTGACGATGTCCCAGCGATTTCGCAGGCCCTGCAGCCAGTCGTTGCGATACCACGACAACTGGTCGCCGGCGGCCGCGGCCGCACCCAGCGAAACGCGCTCTGGGCGCACCGCGCCGGTGGGATCGACGCGCACCCAGCCGCGCCCGGCCAGCCACACCTCGCTCCACGCATGCGCGTCGGAATAGCGCACCAGCAGGTAGTCGCCGAGCTTGTTCCAGTAGCCGCCCTGGTAGCCGGTGACCACCCGCGCCGGGATGCCGGCGGCGCGCATCAGCACGGTGAACGCCGACGAATAGTGCTCGCAGAAACCCTCGTGGGTGTCGAACAGGAAGTCGTCCACCGAATCGCGTCCCAGCGGCGCCGGGGCCAGCGTGTAGCGGAAGCCGCCGTCGTGGAACAGGCTCAGCGCGGCCTGCACGATCGCGGCGTCGTCGCCGCCGTAGCGCTGCCGCCATTGCACGGCCAGTGCGTGCGTGCGCGGGTTGAAATCCGCCGGCAGGCGCAGGCCGAGGCGGCGCGAACGTTCGTCCAGGTCAGGCTGCAGCCGGTAGCGCAATGCCGAGCGCGCGGCGTAGTCGAGCGGGTCGTTGACCGGCTTGTCGGCCATTACCTCGTGGTCGGCCTGCAGGCTGGCCTGCGCCGGCGCCTGCAACGGCACGTCCAGCATCGGCAGCACGCGCCGCCGGGTGGGTTGCAGGCTGATCCGGTAGCTGATTGAACTGGCGACCTCCAGCGGCGCAGGTTGCCGTGGCGGAGCGTATCGCGGGTCGAGCTGGCGCCAGCTGCGGCCGTCGAAATTCCACATCACATAAGCGCGGAAGTAGCGTTGATCGGGTGGTGGCGGCGCACCGTCGAAACTCACCCGCATCGCGGGGTGGTCGTCGGTGAGCAGCTCGGTGAAATTGCCTGGCGTCATGCTGTCGCCGAGGCCGGTGCGCGCCTGGTTCGGCGAAGGCGCGCCCCACAGCGGCGAACTCAGTCGCGGCACCAGCAGGAAGGCCAGCAGGGCCAGCGGCAGCGCCGCCGCGGTCAGCGCCAGCGCCGGCAGCAAGGCTCGCGGCAGGCTGGGTGTCGGCAGTTGCCCGGGTTCCAGCGCGCGCAGGGTGGCCAGCGCCGGCAGCAGGCCCAGCGCGACCATCACGGTGGCGACCAGGCCCTGGTCGAACAGCAGCGCGGCCATCAGCGCGAAGCAGGCGAAGCTGATGCCCACGCGCACGTCGCGCGCCGTCTCGGTTTCCAGCAGTTTCAGGATCAGCAGGCCGACCGCCAGCGCCGTGCCCGGCTCGCGGCCGAAGATGTTGCCGTACTGCACGATCACCGCCAGCGTCAGCAGGGCCAGCAGCGGCAGCTTCAGCCAGCCCGGTACGCGGCCAGCGCGGTGCCGCCGCTGCCACCAGCGCCAGCCGAGGATCAGCGCCAGCGTGATGGCGAGCCACCACGGCAGGTGTGGCGCGTGCAGGCCCAGCACCAGCGCCATGGTCAGGCTGAGCAGGTCGAACGCGCGGGCGTCGATCGGCTGTTCGCGCGGCAGTCTTGACCGTGGCGGCGTCATGGCAGCTGCGCCAGCGCGTTCATGCAGCGCGCGTAGTGCAGCGGGCCGCTGCCGCCGGGGATCTCGTTGCCGGGCAGCCACAGGCTGTAGTGGCGGCGCTGCGCCTGGGCCTCATTCAGCCAGCGCGCCAGCCGGGCGATGCGCGCCTCGTTGTCGAGTCCACCCAACTGGCGCCAGTCGAGTTGCCATTGCGGACGGCTTTGCGGCTGCTCGAAATCCTTCACCAGCAGGTTTTCGTGGCGGGCGCTGGCCTTCCAGGCGACATGTCGTTGCGGGTCGCCGGCGCGGTAGTCGCGCAGTGCGGCCAGTTCGTCGCCGCGATGCAGGCGCATGTGACGGGCGTCGTCGGCGCGGGCATGCGGCGGCGGCCCGGCCGATTCCGCACGCGGCCAGACCAGTACGGACTGCTCGGGATGCAGCCAGCTCCAGGCGCGGAACAGGCCAAGCGGCCAAGTGCTCCACACCCGCAGGCGTGGCAGCGGTTGCCAGCCGCGCTGCTCGGTGGGCAGGGCCAGTTTCACCAAGGCGCTGGCATGGCCGTCAAGCGCGAAGGCCGTCGTGCTGTCGCCGAGGTCGATGCGGAGGGCGTTGCGCGGACGCCGGGAGTCGAATGCCAGGGTGAGCTCGAGCGGCTGGCCGGCGACCGCGTGGCCGGCGCGGATGTGGCCCAGGCGCAGGCCGTCGAGGCTGCGGAACGCCACCAGCATGCTGGCCGCGCTGGCCGCACCGAGCAGGCAGGTGAGCAGCAGGCCGGCGTTGTTTGCGTAGTTCAGCGCACCGACCAGCATCACCAGCAGCAGCACGGAAAAGCCGAGGCCGAAACCGCTCGGCACGATGTAGATGCGCCGGCGGTGCAACTCGATCGGCAGGCTCTCGGGGCGGCGGTAGCGGGTGAGTGCGGGCAGCCGGTGTTCGGCCCATCGTTGCAGTCGCTGCAGCAGATCGCGCATCAATCCACCGCCACCTCGGCCAGCAGCTGCCGCGCCAGCGTGTCGCCGTTGGCGCCACGCGCCGGCAGCAGGCGATGCGCGGCCAGCGGCACGAACAGCGCCTGGATGTCTTCCGGCAACACGTGGCCGCGGCCGCTGAGCAACGCCCACGCGCGCGCCGCGGCGAGTAGCGCCAGGCCAGCGCGCGGCGACAGGCCCACGCGGATGTCGGCATGTCGCCGGCTGGCGGCGAGCAGGGCCTGCAGGTAGTCGAGCAGGGCGGCGCTGGCGGTAATCGCCTGCGCCTGGCGGTGCAGCGCGAGCAGCGCCGTGCCGTCGAGCTGCGGCGTCAGCTGGGCCAGCAGGTCGCGGCGGTCGCTGCCGGTGAGAAGGGCGCGCTCGGCGGTGGCGTCCGGGTAGTCCAGCGACAGCCGCAGCATGAAGCGGTCAAGTTGCGAGTCAGGCAGCGGGAAGGTGCCGTTGAGATCCAGCGGATTCTGCGTGGCGACCACGAAGAACGGCTGCGCCAGCGCATGCGTCTGGCCGTCCACGGTGACCTGGCCCTCGGCCATCGCCTCCAGCAGCGCGCTCTGCGTCTTCGGGCTGGCGCGGTTGATCTCGTCGGCCAGCATCAGGCCGGTGAAGATCGGGCCGGGGTGGAAGCGGAACTGGCCGGTCTCGCGCTCGTACACGCTGACTCCGATGATGTCCGACGGCAGCAGGTCGCTGGTGAACTGCACGCGCTGGAATTCCAGCGCGAAGGTGGCCGCCAGCGCGTGCGCCAGGGTGGTCTTGCCCACGCCGGGCACATCTTCCAGCAGCAGGTGGCCGCCGGCGATCAGGCAGGTGAAGGCAAGCTTCACCTGGCGCGGCTTGCCCAGCAGCACACGGTTGACCTGGGCCATCGCGGCATCCAGGCGTTGCTGCAGGGGTTCGTCGTGGGGCTGGGTCAACGCTGACATGGGGATCCGGGCGTTCGGGTGGCGATGGGTGAAACGCAGTGTAGCCGTGGCTCAGGGCAGCTCGATGCCTGCCTCGCGCAGCAGCCGGGCCAACGCGATCAGCGGCAGGCCGATCAGTGCACTCGGGTCGCGGTTGTCGATCGCCTCGAACAGGCTGATGCCAAGGCCCTCACACTTGAAGCTGCCGGCGCAATCCAGTGGTTGTTCGCGTTCGACGTAGCGGGCAATCGTCGCTGCGTCCAGTTCGCGAAAGCGCACGCGGGTATGGTCGACGTGGGTGTGCTGGCGACCATCGCGGGTATCGAGCAGGCATAGCGCCGTATGGAAATGCACCTCGCGGCCGGAACTGGCGGCGAGCTGGGCACGGGCGCGCTCGGCGCTGCCCGGCTTGTCGAGGATCAGGCCGTCGAGTTCGGCGACCTGGTCGGAGCCGATCACCAGCGCATCCTGGTGGTCGCGGGCGACCGCCGCGGCCTTGGCGACCGCCAGGCGCAGGGCGCGTGCGGCGGGAGACTCGCCCGACAGCGGGGTTTCGTCGGTCCCGGGCGCGGCCTGCTGGAAATCCGGGAGCAGCCGGCGCAGCAGCTCGGCGCGATAGCGCGAGGTCGAACCCAGCACGATGCGGGTTGTGTGACGGGGCAGGCTCATGTGTCCGATTCGCGCCGGATGTGTTCGCGCATCGCGCTGTTCAGGTCGGTCTGGGCCTGGTCGAGGGCCTTCAGCAGCGGCTGCAGGCGGTCGCGGGTGCCGCGCATCGAGGCAGCGGCCTCATCCAGTTCATGCTGGCTGGCGCGCGGCGAGCGGTCGCGGATCCACAGGCGCTGCTGCAGCAGCGCGCGCAGGCCGGCGTCGATCGCATGCTGCGCGTCCTGTTCGCTGGCGGCCGGCAGGTCGGGATTGAGCGACATCACCGCGTGCGCCTGCTGCAGGCCGTTGCGGCAGGTCTTCAGGTCGATTTCCAGCCGGTCGGCCAGGTCGAGCAGGGTTCGCAGGCTGCTGCCGCGCAGTGCCTGGCGCCGACGCAGCAGCATGGCCGCGGCCACCAGGGCAATCAGCAAGGCCAGCAATACGGCGGTGCCGAGCGTCAGATAGGAGTTCAAGGGCGATGGCTCGGGCGACAGGGAGATTCAGTCTGCCCCATCGGGGCCGGATCAGGCAAAATAGGCGGGTGGCAGGGCGGGGCGATGCCGTCCCGGTTGACTTCGGGCGGTTCCGAACCTAACATTCCGCGATTATGTCCGTGACACTGCCAGAGTCCGTGGACGCTTGGCGCATGGTCTCGGCGCGGCGTTCGTTCGAAGGAACGCTACCCATCGCGACCATGTCCCGCCTGTGCGAGGTGTTGGCGAGTACCGATGGGCTGCTGCAGTTCGAGCTGGATTTCGGGCGCGACGAACTGGGCATCAGCTACGTCGACGTTCGTGCACGGGCACCGCTGGCGCTGGTCTGTCAACGCACGCTGGAGCCATTCGTGCTGCCGGTCGTGGTGGACACCCGGCTGGGCCTGATCAGGCAGGAGCGCGACGAGGCCGGGCTGCCGCCGGATTGCGAACCGCTGCTGGTGGCCGAGGATGGCCGGTTGAATCCGGCGGTGGTGATAGAAGACGAATTGCTGTTGGCGCTGCCGCTGATTCCGGTCAACCCGGACAGCAGCCTGCCCGACGAAGTGTCAGGCCATGACCCGGATTCTGCCGGCGAGGGGCGTTCCGAAAGTCCGTTCGCGGTGTTGCGCGAACTGAAGAAGTAACCGCCGGCCCGGATCGTCCGACCCGGGCCATGACGCAACAGATCAACCTGTTCAATCATCAAGTTTCAGCTGGAGAACCACCATGGCCGTTGCCAAGAGCCGCCGTACCCCGTCCACCCGCGGCATGCGTCGTGCGCACGACGCGCTGAAGACCGTGCAGCTGTCCACCGATCCGACCAGCGGCGAGGTGCATCAGCGCCACCACGTCACCAAGGACGGCTACTACCGCGGCAAGAAAGTGATCGAGACCAAGGGCGCGGTGTCGGTCGAGGATTGACCGGTTTCGCGGAGCCCTGCGGGGTTCCCGGATTTCGGTCAGGCGAGACGGCGCGGCAACGCGCCGTTTTGCGTTGACGGATACCACGAATGCCGCAGGGGACGGTTGCACTGGCGCCGTTCAAGGCGTTCAATCCTTCGTTTACGTTGATGGACAGCTGAATGGCCCAGATCTATTCCCGCATCATCGCCACCGGCAGCGCCCTGCCGGAGCGTGTGGTAACCAACGCCGATCTGGAAAAGATCGTCGACACCAGTGACGAATGGATCCGCACCCGCACCGGCATCCGCCAGCGGCACATCGCCGCCGACGGCGAGACCACCGGCGACCTGGCCTTCCGCGCTGCGCAGCAGGCGCTGGAGAGCGCTGGCGTCAAGGCTTCCGAACTCGACCTGATCGTGCTGGGCACGACCACGCCGGACATCATCTTTCCGTCCACCGCCTGCCTGGTGCAGCATCGCCTCGGCGCGAACGGGTGCGCCGCGTTCGACGTCAATGCGGCCTGCTCGGGCTTCGTCTACGCGCTGGGCGTGGCCGACAAGTTCATCAAGAGCGGGCAGTCGAAGAAGGTGCTGGTGATCGGTGCCGAGACGCTGACCCGGATGGTCGACTGGAGCGAGCGCGAGACCTGCGTGCTGTTCGGCGACGGCGCCGGCGCGGTGGTGCTGGAGGCTTCCAGCGAGCCGGGCATCTACGCCACCTGCCTGCATGCCGACGGCGGTCACAAGGAACTGCTGTACAACCCGGTCGGCGTGTCGGCCGGCTTCAAGGACGAGCCGAATCACGGCGTGCGCATCCGCATGGCCGGCCGTGAGGTGTTCAAGGTCGCGGTGAAGACGCTCGACTCGCTGGTCGGCGAGACCCTGCAGGCCGCCGGCATGGACGAATCGCAGGTGGACTGGCTGATCCCGCACCAGGCCAACCTGCGCATCATCGAGGCGACCGCGAAGCGGCTGAACATGTCGATGGAGCGCGTCATCGTGACCGTCGACAAGCACGCCAATACCTCGTCCGGCTCGGTGCCGCTGGCACTGGACTACGCGGTGCGCTCGGGCAAGGTGCAGCGCGGCCAGAACCTGCTGCTGGAGGCGTTCGGCGGCGGCTTCACCTGGGCCTCGGCGCTGCTGCGTTACTGAGCCGCCTGCCGCTCGAAGGCTTTTCCACGATGCCGCCCACTCGGGCGGCATCGTGTTTTGCGCCCCGGGAAATATTGAATACAGCTGCGTATGGGCGGCGATGCTGGCACCATGGCGGTTTTCGTCGGCAGGATCCACGCCTCCATGAGTTCGATTTCCGCTCCGCTTGCTTTCGTTTTCCCCGGCCAGGGCTCGCAGTCGGTGGGCATGCTGGCCGAACTGGCCGTGGCACATGCCGAGGTGCAGGCCACGTTCGAGGAAGCCTCGCAAGGCGCCGGCGTCGACCTGTGGAAGCTGAGCGCGCACGGGCCGGAAGAGCAGCTCAACCGCACCGAGAACACCCAGCCGGCGCTGCTGGCTGCCAGCGTGGCGGTGTGGCGGGTGTGGCGGAAGCTGGGCGGTGTGCAGCCGGCGCAGTTGTCCGGCCATAGCCTGGGCGAGTACAGCGCGCTGGTCTGTGCCGGCGCGCTGTCGCTGCATGACGCAGCGGCGCTGGTCGCCGAGCGCGGCCGGTTGATGCAGGCGGCGGTGCTGGCCGGCGTGGGCGCGATGGCGGCGATCCTCGGCGGCGACGATGCGCAGATCGCGGCTGTGTGCGAGGAGGTTGCGCAGGGCCAGGTGGTGGCACCGGCCAATTTCAATTCGCCGGGTCAGCTGGTGATTGCCGGCAACGTCGAGGCGGTCGACCGCGCGCTGGCCAGGCTCGCCGAGCTGGGTGTGAAAAAGGCGATCAAGCTGGCCGTGTCGGTGCCGTCGCATTGCGCGCTGATGCGCGGGGCGGCTGACCGGCTGGGCGAGCGGATGGCCACGATCGACTGGCGGCTGCCGTCGATCCCGGTGATCCAGAATGCCGAGGCGAAGAGCTACGTCACGGTCGACGACATTCGCGGCGCGCTGCAGCGTCAGTTGTACCTGCCGGTGCGCTGGACCGAATGCGTGCAGGCGCTTGCCGCCGGCGGCGCCACGCGCATTGCCGAATGCGGTCCGGGCAAGGTGCTGACCGGCCTGATCAAGCGCATCGACAAGGGCATCGAGGCGCGTGCCATCGGCACCCCGGCTGAACTCGATGCCGCGCGTGCCGAGTGGGCGTGAGCGCCGGCTTTTCCGATTTTCGATTTCCGAAGGGACGATTCCAATGAGCAAACCACTGCAAGGTGAAATCGCGCTGGTCACCGGCGCCAGCCGCGGCATCGGCGCGGCGATTGCCGGCGAACTGGCGGCGATGGGTGCCACCGTGATCGGCACCGCCACCAGCGAGAGCGGCGCCGCCGCCATCTGCGAGCGGCTGGCCGCGCATGGCGGCCACGGCCGCGTGCTGAACGTCACCGACGGCGCGGCGGTCGAGGGGCTGATCGACGGCATCGCGAAGGAGTTCGGTGCGGTCTCGATCCTGGTCAACAATGCCGGCATCACCCGCGACCAGCTGTTGATGCGCATGCCCGAAGCGGACTGGCAGGCGATCATCGACACCAACCTCACCTCGGTTTACCGCACCTCCAAGGCGGTGATGCGCGGCATGATGAAGGCGCGCAAGGGCCGCATCATCTCGATCGCCTCGGTGATCGGGCTCACCGGCAATCCGGGTCAGTCCAATTACGCAGCAGCCAAGGCCGGCATCATCGCGTTCTCCAAGTCGCTGGCGCGCGAAATCGGCAGCCGCGGCATCACCGTCAACGTGGTGGCGCCAGGCTTCATCGATACCGACATGACCCGCGCGCTGCCGGAAGAATCGAAACAGGCACTGCTCGGCCAGATCGCACTGGGGCGGCTGGGCGAGGCATCGGACATCGCCAGGGCGGTGGGCTTCCTGGCCTCGCCGGCGGCGGCCTACATCACCGGGGAAACCCTGCACGTCAATGGCGGCATGTACATGCCGTAGGAGTTATGGACGCAGTTGTCGCCAGCGGCCCGGTTTTAGGCGACAATCGCGTTTTCGCGCCGGTCATGGGGGGCACGCCTCTCCATCACCGGCCAATCGTGGCGGCCACGCGGTTTAGCCACTACAATGCGCCGGCCTTTCGCGGGCCTCGCGCCGGCACAGACAAATCAATTATTTCCTTGAGAGGTATGGGCAACATGAGCACCATCGAAGAGCGCGTCAAGAAAATCGTCGTCGAGCAGTTGGGCGTGAAGGAAGATGAAGTCACGGCGAACGCTTCGTTCGTGGACGACCTGGGCGCAGATTCGCTGGACACGGTGGAACTGGTGATGGCACTCGAGGAAGAGTTCGAGACCGAAATTCCCGACGAGGACGCCGAGAAGATCACCACCGTGCAGCAGGCCGTTGATTACATCAAGGCCCACTCCAAGGATTGATTGATCCGGGATTGATCGCCACGTACCAGGACCGGCCCGCGCCCGCTGGCCAGCCCGGTTCCATGTGGCGATATCGAACGCTGCGCCATCTTGGCGCAGTTTTCGTTTCTGCAATTTGTAACGTCCGACCCCGTATGGTGGGCAGGATGCCCACCAGGCACGATCGGGCGACGTCCCCGCGACCTGCGCGGGACGGCTGCCGGCAGCGGCAGATCCACGCAATCACGTAAGGAACATCAGCATGAGCAAGCGACGTGTGGTAGTGACCGGCATGGGCATCATCTCGCCAGTCGGCAACGACATCGCCAGCGCCTGGGAGCGTGTGCTCAAGGGCGTCAGCGGCATCGGCCCGGTTACCCATTTCGACACCTCCGCTTATTCGACGCGCATCGCCGGACAGGTCAGCGGTTTCGACCCGGCTGAATGGATGCCGCTGAAAGATGTCAAGAAGATGGACCCGTTCATCCACTACGGCGTGGCGGCGGGCACCCAGGCCCTGCGTGATTCCGGGCTGGAAGTGACCGAGGCGAACGCGCCGCGCATCGGCGTGGCGGTGGGCGCCGGCATCGGCGGCCTGTACACGATCGAGGCGACCACGCTGGAACTGGAAGCGAAGGGCCCGCGCCGGGTCTCGCCGTTCTACGTGCCCAGCTCGATCATCAACATGGTTTCGGGGCAGCTGTCGATCATGTTCGGCCTGAAGGGTCCGAACATCGCCTGCGTCACCGCCTGCACCACCGGCGCGCACAACATCGGGCTGGCCGCGCGGATGATCCAGTACGGCGATGCCGACGCGATGATCGCCGGCGGCGCCGAGTTCGCCACCACCGGCACCGCGATGGCCGGCTTCTGCTCGGCCAAGGCGATGTCCACCCGCAACGACGAGCCGACCAGGGCGAGCCGCCCGTGGGACAAGGACCGCGACGGCTTCGTGCTGTCCGATGGCGCCGGCGTGCTGATGCTGGAGGAATACGAATTCGCCAAGGCCCGTGGCGCGCGCATCTACGCCGAGCTGGTCGGTTTCGGCATGAGTGGCGACGCGTTCCACATGACGGCGCCGAGCGAAGGTGGCGAAGGTGCAGCCCGCTGCATCCAGACCGCGCTGAACGATGCCGGTCTCAATCCTGCCGACGTGCAGTACGTCAATGCGCATGGCACCTCCACGCCGCTGGGCGACTTGGGCGAGGTGATGGCGGCGAAGAAGGTGTTCGGCGATCACGCTTACAAGCTGGCGATGAGCTCGACCAAGTCGACCACCGGCCACCTGCTTGGCGCGGCCGGTGGCGTCGAGGCGATCTTCAGCATCCTGGCGCTGCGCGACCAGGTGCTGCCGCCGACGATCAACCTGGACGAGCCGGGTGAAGGCTGCGACCTAGACTTCGTGCCGCACACCGCGCGCGAGGCGAAGGTCGAGGTGGCGATCTCCAACTCGTTCGGCTTTGGTGGCACCAACGGCACGCTGGCCTTCCGTCGCGTCTGACTGACCGATCGGGCGTGACCTGCCATCGCCGCTCCCTGGACGGCCGGCGCGACCTGCTTGCGCCGGCCGCTTCGTTTCCCGCTAGCTATCCCTGCCTGCTGGAAAGCGTGGTGCATGGCACCGCGCAGTCGCGCTACGACATCCTGTTCGCATTCCCGCGCGAACGGCTGACCCTGCACGCCGACGGTTGCCTGCGCGATGAGGCGGACAGCGTGCGTGAGGGTCGCTTCCTCGATGCACTGGATGCCGCCTGGCAGGCCGAGCGCCTGCCGCCGGAAAACGACGGGTTGCCGTTCCACGGCGGCTGGGTGCTGCTGCTGGCGTACGAACTGGCTGGCGAGATCGAGCCGTCGCTGAAACTGCAACCGTCGCCGACGCTGCCGCTGGCACTGGCCGTGCGCTGTCCGGCTGCAGTGATCGTCGACCATCTGCGCGATTGCACGATCCTGGTCGCCGAGGCGGGCCACGAAGACCTGCTCGACGCGCTGGAAGCCGATCTTGCGGCCATGCCACCGATTCCGTCGCTGGCCGCCCCGGCCGCCTGGGAAGAGGATGCGCCACGGCAGTTCCTCGACGGTGTGGCGCGCATCCACGAGCACCTCTACGCCGGTGACATCTTCCAGGTGAACCTGTCGCGCGCCTGGCGCGCCCGTTTTGCGCAGCCGCCGGTTCCGGCCTCGCTGTATGCCGTGCTGCGCCGGGCCAATCCGGCGCCGTTTGCCGGTCTGCTGCAGCAGCCGGGCTGGGCGGTGGCAAGCTCCTCGCCGGAACGGCTGGTCGAAGTGCGCGGCGGCGTGGCGCAGACCCGGCCTATCGCCGGCACGCGGCCCCGATTGCCAGGTGACGATGAGCTGGCACGCATCCGCGAGCTCAGTGGGCACCCGAAGGAGCGCGCCGAGCACGTGATGCTGATCGACCTGGAGCGCAACGACCTCGGCCGCGTCTGCGTGCCGGGCACGGTCGAGGTCGACGAGTTGATGGTGGTGGAGAGTTATGCCCACGTTCACCACATCGTCTCCAATGTACGCGGGCGCCTGCGCGCCGAGGTGACGCCCGGCGAGGTGATCGCCGCCACCTTCCCGGGCGGCACCATCACCGGCTGCCCCAAGGTGCGCTGCATGGAAATCATCGCCGCGCTGGAAGACGCACCACGTGGCGCGTATACCGGCGCGCTGGGCTATCTCGATCGCAACGGTGAGCTCGACTTGAACATCCTGATCCGCACCCTGACCCTGATTGGCGACGAAGTGAGCCTGCGCGCGGGCGCAGGCATCGTGGCCGACTCGGTGGCGGCCAGCGAACTGGAGGAGACCCGCGCCAAGGCGCGCGGCCTGCTGCGCGCGCTGGGAGTGCCGGACTGATGACGGCGCGCATGCTGGTCGATGGCGTGGCGGCGGCGCAGGTGTCGGTGCTGGATCGTGGCCTGGCCTATGGCGACGGCCTGTTCGAGAGCATCCGCCTGGTTGGCACGGTGGCGCCGCTGTGGCCGAGACACATGCAGCGGCTGGCCGAAGGCTGTGTGCGCCTGCGCATCCCGGCGCCCGATCCGGCACAACTGTGGCACGAAGCGCTGCAAGTCAGCTGCGGCATGGCGGCCTCGGTGCTGCGCATCACCGTCACCCGCGGCCCGGGTGAACGCGGCTACGCCCTGCCGGCCTCGCCGCAACCGACGCGGGTAGTGGCCGCCTTCGTGCCGCCACCGGTCGCCGCCGAGGCTTACGCACAAGGCGTGCGCCTGCGCGTGTGCAACATCCAGCTGGCGGAACAGCCGCTGCTGGCTGGCATCAAGCACCTCAACCGGCTGGAGCAGGTGCTGGCGCGTGCCGAGTGGAATGATCCGGCGATCGCCGAAGGTGTGCTGCTGGATAGCCATGGGCGGGTGATTTCGGCGACCATGGCCAATCTGTTTGCGCTGGTCGACGACGAATGGCTGACGCCGTCGCTGGACCGTTGCGGCGTGGCCGGAGTAGCCCGTGCCGAGGTGCTGGCGGCGTGTCCGCAGGCACGGATCGGCGAGTTGACGCTGGCTGCCTTGCGCGGTGCCAGCGAGGTTTTCCTGAGTTCGAGCGTGCGCGGCATCCTGCCGGTGCGTTCGCTGGATGAACGCAGCTATGCGCCGGGCGCCATGACCCGCCAGTTGCAGCAACATTGGCGTGACCTGGGATTTTCGATGGAGCAGGGCGGATGAGCGACAAACGGATGCGCGGGCGCGCATGGCCACGGCTGTTGTTGCCGATCGTGCTGCTGGGGTTGCTCGGCGCGCTGGTCTACGGCTGGAACGACTACGCCCGCTTCGGCACCGCACCGCTGAACGTGGCAACGCAGGGCGACAGCATCGACATCAGCCGCGGCAGCAGCTTCAAGGGCATCGTCGGCGAGTTGCGCCAGCGCGGATTCAGCACGGCCCACCCGCTGTACTGGCGCCTGCTGGCCGAGCAGATGCACGTGGCCGGGAAGTTGCACGCCGGCGAATATGCCCTGGAACCCGGCATCACCCCGCGCCAGCTGCTCGCGAACATGGCGGCCGGCCGGGTGCTGCAGCGCAATTTCACCATCGTCGATGGCTGGACCTTCGCCGAGTTGCGCCAGGCGCTGGCCAGGGTCGAGAAATTGAAGCACGACAGCGCCGCGCTCGACGATGCCGCGATCATGCAGAAGATCGGTGCCGGCGGTGAAGCGCCGGAAGGCCGTTTCCTGCCCGAGACCTATGCCTATGTGAAGGGCGACAGTGACCTCGACATCCTCCGCCGCGCGCACGCCGCGATGGTGACGACGCTCGACGGGCTGTGGCCGGGGCGTGCGCCGGACCTGCCATTGGCCACGCCGTACGAGGCGCTGATCCTGGCTTCGATCGTGGAGAAGGAAACCGGCCGCCCGGACGAGCGCGCACAGATTGCCGGCGTGTTCGTGCGGCGACTGCGCAACCACATGCTGCTGCAGACCGACCCGAGCGTGATCTACGGCATGGGCGCCAGCTACGCCGGCAACATCCACAAGAGCGACCTCACCACCGACACGCCGTACAACACCTATACTCGCGCCGGCCTGCCGCCGACGCCGATCGCGCTGCCGGGCAAGCCGGCGCTGGTGGCGGCACTGCATCCGGCCGATGGTGACACGCTGTATTTCGTGGCGCGCGGCGACGGCGGCCACGTGTTCTCGCGCACGCTGGAGGAACACAATCGCAACGTCGACTGCTATCAGCGGAAGCGTTGCCAATGACCATCGCGCGCGGAAAATTCATCAGCCTGGAAGGCGGCGAGGGCGCCGGCAAGAGCACCTTGCTGGCCGGCCTGCGCGAGTACATCGAACGGCACGGCATCGCGCTGGTGCAGACGCGTGAACCCGGGGGCACCGGCGTGGG
Source organism: Rhodanobacter thiooxydans (assembly GCF_030291135.1). NCBI lineage: Bacteria > Pseudomonadati > Pseudomonadota > Gammaproteobacteria > Lysobacterales > Rhodanobacteraceae > Rhodanobacter > Rhodanobacter thiooxydans. Next base: position 1,514,785 of record NZ_CP127409.1, read on the forward strand.
CGAGGCGGTGCGCGCGATCGTGCTCGATCCGGCCCAGCATGGGCTGGCCGCCGAGACAGAACTGCTGCTGATGTTCGCCTCGCGCGCGCAGCTGGTGCGCGAGGTGATCGAACCGGCGCTGGCGGCTGGGCAATGGGTGCTGTGTGACCGATTTGCCGACGCCAGCTACGCCTACCAGGGCGGCGGCCGCGGCCAGCCGGCGGAACGTATCGCGGAACTGGAACGCTGGGCCTGCGCCGGCGTGAAACCCGACCTGACCCTGCTGCTCGACCTGCCGGTGGCGACCGGCCGCGCCCGTGCCGCCGGTCGCGGCGACGTCGACCGCATCGAGGTCGAGGCGGATGCGTTCTTCGAGCGGGTGCGCGCGAGCTACCGCGAACGCGCCGCCGCCGAGCCGCAACGTTTCCGGGTGATCGACGCCAGCCAGCCGCCCGCTGCCGTGCTGCAGGCTGCGATCCGGATACTGGCCGTGATGGTCGAGGAGGCACGGACATGAACGGGCTGCCCTGGCACGCCGAACACTGGGCGCGGCTGCAGGCGCGTCGCCAGCGTGATGCGCTGCCACATGCCTTGCTGCTGTGTGGTGCCGCCGGCCTGGGCAAGCGTGCGTTCGCACAGCGCTTCGTGCTGGGCTTGCTGTGTTCCGGGCCACGGGACGGCGACGCCTGCGGGCATTGCCGCAGCTGCCTGCTGCTTGCCGCCGGCTCGCATCCGGACGTGGTCACGCTGAGCTTCGGCCTGCGCAAGGACGGCGTGCAGCGCAGCGAGATCGTGGTCGACCAGATCCGCGAGCTGTCGGCGCGACTGGCCATGGCCAGCCAGTTCGGTGGCTGGCAGGTGGCGCTCATCGACCCGGCCGACGCGATGAATACCGCCGCCGCCAACGCCTTGCTGAAGACACTGGAAGAACCGGCCGCGCAGACCATGCTGATCCTGCTGGCCGATGCGCCGTGGCGCCTGCCGCAGACCATCCGCAGCCGCTGCCAGCGGATCGAGTTCCAATTGCCCGCCACGGCGGACGCACTGGCCTGGCTGCAGGACGAAGGCGTGCGCGATGCAGCGGCTGCACTTGCCGCCGCCGGCGGCAATCCCGGCCTGGCCAGGGCCTGGGCCGGGGAGGGTGCGCTGGAGCGGCGGCAGGAAGTGCGCAAGGACCTGGCCGCACTGGCCGCCGGCCGCGGCCAGCCGACCGAGGTGGTCAAGCGCTGGCTGGACAACGAACCGGCGCAGCGGCTGTGGTTTGCCGCCCAGGCCAGCGCCGACGAAATCAGGGCACGCTCGGCGGCAGCTCGCGGGCCGCTGGCCAGCGCCATGGATGTCGAGGCGCTGGGTCACTGGTACGACGCGGCCAATCGCACCCGCGAGGGCCTGCGCGGCCCGCTGCGCGCCGACCTGCTGCTGCTGGAATTGCTGGCGCAGTGGCGATGAGCACAGCCGCTGCCTGCCCATCGCCGGCGACGGCTGCGGCGAGCGGATTGCCGGCATTTTCCACACAGACCCGCCTGCTGGTGGTGGCGCCGCACCCGGATGACGAGACCATCGCGACCGGCCTGTTGGTCCAGCAGGTGCGGGCGGCTGGCGGCGAGGTGCGGATCCTGTTGCTGACCGAAGGCGACAACAACCCGTGGCCGCAGCGCTGGCTGGAGCGACGCGTGCGCATCCGCGCCGCCGATCGCCAGCGCTGGGGGCTCCGTCGCCACGCAGAGATGCTGCAGGCGCTGGAATGCCTCGGCCTGTCGGCGCCGGCGCTGCAATCGCTGGGCTGGCCGGACCTTGGCATCACCGACGAGCTGCTGCGCGCGGGCCATGCTTCGGTAGCGGCGCTGTCCGCGGCGATCGGCCGGTTCGGTCCCAGCCTGGTGGTGGCGCCGGCACTGGCCGATCGTCATCCTGATCACGCCGCGGCGCACGTGCTGGTGCGTCTGGCGCTGGCGGCACTGGCCGATCCACCACCGCTGCTGAACTACCTGGTGCATGGCCGCGCCGGAGACGGCGATTCCTTCGAGATCCACGGCACTGCGGTGCAGTCGGCGTACAAGCGCGCGGCGTTGGTCGCACATCGCAGCCAGATGGCGCTGAGCGGCAAACGCATGCTGCGCCTGGCAGCCCGGCCCGAATGCCATGCCGGACTGCCGTCACCGTTGGCCGCGTTGCCGTGGCGACCACCGCGCTGGCTGCATCCCTGGCTGCGGCTCAGCGTGGTAGGTTCGGCGGGCGTGCTCAGTTGGCGTTGGCGTGATGCACCGCTGCAGCGCGACCGGGCTGGCCGGTTCCAGCTGTCGATGCTGGTGGGGACTCCGTGTTTCGCGCGTCTGGCACTGACCGTGCGCTCACCGTGGATTTTCGACCACTGGGGCTGGTGCGAGTTGTCCGGCCACGCCGGCGAGGCCGGGTCGGGTCTTGCACCGGCCGATCGACCCGGCTAGTTTCGCTCAGGCTCCTGGGGGAAATGGCCGCGACCCGGCCTGTCATCGCGTTTCGCCTGGCCGTCTTCCGGCCGGTACCTGCTGATCCGGGACCTCTCCGGAGCAGCGTGGCAACGACCGAATCCGTCCATCTGGCTGGCTACGGGAATGCACATACCGGATCAGAACTCGATGCAGACCGATACTGGATCGGCGGCGACGTCCGGTGAGAGTTTCTATGCCGCGCTGTCCGAGATCGGTCAGCTCCTGATGCGTTCGCTGGAGCCGCCGGTGCTGTACGAGGCGGTGATCGAGGTGCTCGAGCGGCGGCTGGGTGCGCGGCTGGTGATGGTGGGGGATCTGGACCGCAGCAGCGAACAGCTGCGACGCATCGCACCCGCGCAGGTAGCGCCCGGCATGGTCGACGTCTACCCCGATAGCCTCCCGTTCTCGCTGGCGCAGCCGGCGTTCTGGCGGGGCGAGCCACAACTGGAGGCTGACGTTCGCCACCTCGATGGCCTGGAAATGCTCCGCCCCGCCTACGTGCGGCATGGCGTGCGCGCCGTGGTTGCCGTGCCGGTGCTGAAGTTTGGCGAGGTGTGCGCAGCGTTGGTGATACGAGCTGCGCAGGCCGACTTTTTCTCGGCACGGATGATCGAGCTGCTGCAGCAGGCGGCGGCCAGCATCGGTCTGGGGCTGGAGGCACACGAGCAACGCATGCGGCTGTTGCAGTCGGTGCAGGATGAGGCGAGCCAGCGCCGTGCGCTGCGGTTGCTCAGCGAGATGATCAAGCTGGTTACCCACAGCGTGGACGAACCGGCATTGCTGGCCGGGGCCTGTCGCGTGGCGCGATGCATCGGCGGTTACCGCGCGGCCTGGGTCGGCCTGTCCGACGAAGGCGATCCGCGGGCCCTGCGGGTACACGCGCAGGAGGGTCTGGCCGACGGCGCGATCGGTTCCCGCTTCATGCTTGACCACAACGCGCATGCCGGTGATGCCGTGGCGCGTGCGCTGTCCACGGGCCTGGTGCAGCTCAGCCATCCGGCAGGCGCGGATCGGCCGGACTGGATGCCCGGCGCGCGCGTGCTGCTGGCGCTGCCGTTGCAGGTGGGCGGAGCGGTCGCGGGTTGCTTCGCCATCGACGCGGACGAGGTCGATGCATTCGGCGCGATCGAACTCCGGGTTTTCGAGGAAATGGCGGTCGAGCTGGGCCTGGGCATCCAGATGCAGCGCGCGCAGGCGGCTCGCCTGGCGGCAGAGCGGGATCTGCGCTTCAGCTTGCAGTATTTCCGCGCCATCCTGTCGCAGCAGCACGCCGGCATCGTGGTGATGTCCGAAGATCGCCGGGTGAGCTTTGCCAACGAGGCGTTGTGTGCGCTGTTCGGCCTGTCCGAAACGCCGGCGGAACTGGAAGGCCAGCCGGCGGGAGCGTTCTACGCGCGTTTGCAGCAGAGCTACGAGGATCCCGGGCGCGAGGCGCGCAGGATCCAGGAGATCCTGGCCCGGGACGAGCCCGTCAGGGGCGACGAGGTGGCGATGAAGGGTGGGCGCACCTTCCTGCGCGATTTCACCCCGATCCGGATCGATGGCGTGCTGCAGGGGCGGTTGTGGCACCAGAGCGACATCACCGGCCAGAAGCTGCATGAGGCGCGGGTCGAACGGCTGGCCTTCTACGATGTGGTCACTGGCCTGCCGAACCGGCGGCTGCTGTTCGATCTGCTGGAGCAGGCGCGTATGCGGGCCATGCAGCAGGGCGCGCTGCTGGCGGTCGGCGTGCTCGACCTGGATCGCTTCAGGAGCGTCAACGACGCGATCGGCCACGCCGGCGGCGATTGCGTGCTGGCGGAAGCCTCGGCGCGGATCCTGGGCATGCTGCGCGAGGCCGACGTGCTGGCCCGTCTGGGCGGCGACAAATTCGCGCTGGTGATCGCCGGCCTGGACAGTCGCGAGCAGCTCGATGCGATCAGCCGCTGCATCCTGCAGGCGCTGCGGGCGCCGTTCAGCCTGATGGGCGAGCAGCTGTACCTGTCCGCCAGCGTGGGCTGGACCCTGTTTCCGCTGGACGAGCCGGATGTGGAAGGCCTGGTACGGCATGCCGACCTGGCGATGTACGTGGCCAAGGAGGAAGGCAGGGACCGCAGCTCGCTTTACGAGCCGGCGATGGAGCTGGAGCAGTTGCGGCTGCAGGCGATGCGTGAGCGGATCGCGCAGGCGCTGCAGCAGTCGCGCATGCAACTGCTGTTTCAGCCGATCGTCTACATCGACGGCTTGCCGGGCTTGCACGGTGTGGCCGGGATGGAGGCGCTGCTGCGCCTGGACGACACTGATGAGCTGATCGAGCCGGCGAAGTTCATGCACGTGCTGGATGACCCGCAACTGGCCCGGCCGATCGGCCGCTACGTGCTGGACGAGGCGCTGCGCTGCTGCCAGTCGTGGATACGCTCGGGCATCTCGATTCCGGTCTCGATCAACATCAGTACCCGCCACCTGCTGCACCCGGCGTTCTTCATCGACATCGACGCGGTACTGGAGAATTACCCGGGCGTGATGGATGTCGGTTTCGGCATCGAGGTGACGGAAACCGGCCCGTCGATGGATCATGCCCGCGCCAAGGTGGTCATCGAGGAGTGCCGCCGGCGCGGCATCCGCGTCGGCCTGGATGATTTCGGTACCGGCAGCGCCTCGCTGAGCCATATCCAGAAACTCGACATCGAGCACATCAAACTTGACCAGAGCTTCGTGCGCGACATTCCCAGCGACGAACGCAACCTGGCGATTGCCGCAGGGGTGATCACCACCGCGCGGATGCTGGCCAAGACGGTGATCGCCGAAGGCGTCGAGACGGCAGAGCAGGGCGACTTGCTCGCTTCGCTGGGCTGCCACCAGCTGCAGGGTTTCTGGATCTCCCGGCCGATGCCGGCCGCAGCCGTGCCGGGGTGGGTGGCCGGCTGGGTGCCGCCGGCGTCATGGGGCAGCCTCGTCGACGAGCGCCAGTCGTTGCTGGCCGGCAGTGTGTGAGGAAGCCCGTCGCCGCGGCTGAAACAGTGGTGCCGATGGACCGCAGCCTCTAAGATCCGGATCATCGATCGGGCGGTTCGGACGTCCGGCAGGAGCCCAGCATGAAACCGATGGCGGCCCGACAGGGCATCATCTCGCTGAAAATCAAGGACGCGGCCTCGCTGTACAACGCGTACATGCCGTTCCTCAAGCACGGCGGGCTGTTCGCGGCCACGGCGCAATCCTATTCGCTGGGCGACGAGGTCGTGCTGCTGGTGACCCTGGCCGAGGAGACCGAGCGCCTGTCGGTGGTCGGCAAGGTGGTGTGGATCAGTCCGGTCGGCGCGCAGGGCAACCGCATAACCGGCATCGGCGTCCACTTCAACGAGTCGGGTGATGCCGAGGCTGCCCGCAGCCGGATCGAGAACATCCTGGCCGGCACGCTGAACTCCGAGCGTCCCACCCATACCATGTGATGCGGTGTCACGCAGGCATCACGAACCCATGGTGTTAATCCGCACGAGATCGGTCGTCAAGGCTTGTTGTACCTCCGCGCACTGATACAATGGGGAGATTCGCGAACTCACCTCGCGAAACGTCGGACGCGCGCAGCTGCAAGGCTTGCAAGCGGGGTTAGCAGCCCATGGCCATGCCGGCCTGCCGAATCGAAGTCGCCGGACCGTGAGTTGCCGAATCCAGATGCTCACGGTCACTGATGCGCCCATGGCGCGGAGGTAAGTTGCATCGTGCTTGCCGAATACTGGCCTGTCCTGTTGTTCATCGGCGTCGCTGTCGGGCTTGGCCTGGTACTGCTGGCCATCGGCCTGCTGGCCGGCCCACGCCGCCCCGAGGCGGAAAAACTTGCGCCTTACGAGTGCGGCTTCGAGGCCTTCGAGGACGCCCGCATGCGCTTCGACGTGCGCTACTACCTGCTCGCCATCCTGTTCATCATCTTTGACCTGGAAATCGCCTTTCTGTTTCCGTGGGCGGTGGTGTTCCAGCAGATCGGCCTGATCGCACTGATCGAGATGGCGCTGTTCCTGCTGCTGCTGGTCATCGGTTTTGCCTACGTGTGGAAGAAGGGAGCACTCGAATGGGAGTGATCGATTCCGTCAGTCGGGTGATGCACAACCCGGAGCCGCTGAACCTGGTCGACGACATCCTGCGGCCGGCCGGCGACAACCCCGTCGTGCAGCGCGGCTTCGCCACCACCAGCATCGATGCGCTGATGAACTGGGCGCGCACCGGCTCGATGTGGCCGATGACCTTCGGCCTGGCCTGCTGCGCGGTGGAGATGATGCACGCCGGCATGTCGCGGCTGGACCTGGACCGCTATGGCGTGATCTTCCGCCCCAGTCCGCGCCAGTCCGACGTGATGATCGTGGCCGGCACCCTGGTCAACAAGATGGCCCCGGCGCTGCGCAAGGTCTACGACCAGATGCCCGAGCCGAAGTGGGTGATCTCGATGGGCAGCTGCGCCAACGGCGGCGGCTATTACCACTATTCCTACTCCGTGGTGCGCGGCTGCGACCGCATCGTGCCGGTGGACATCTACGTGCCGGGCTGCCCGCCCACGGCCGAAGCGCTGATCCACGGCATCCTGCAGTTGCAGAAGAAAATCCGCCGCACCAGCACCATCGCGCGCTCTTGAATGGCACGTTTCCGAAGGCGCAGTCCATGACCGACACCCCAAAGACCTCGCTGGCCGAGCAGCTCGCCGCGCGATTCGGCGATACGCTGGCCATCACCACCGTGCGCAACGAGACCGTTGCCGAACTGGCCGCCGCTGACCTGCTCGCAGTGGCCACCGCGCTGCGCGACGAGCCCGCGTTCCGCTTCAGCGAGCTGATCGACCTGTGCGGCATCGACTACCTCGGTTACGGCCAGATCGAGTGGGACACCGAGACCGTCTCCAGCTCCGGTTTCTCGCGCGGCGTGGAGGGCGAGGCACAAGGTCGTTTCGACTGGGCCGGGCGTCCACGTGGCAACGGTGAGAACCAGCCGCGCCGCTTCGCCGCGGTGATCCAGCTGCTCTCGATCGAACACAACCGTCGGCTGCGCCTGCGCGTGTTCTGCGCGGACGACAGCCTGCCGCTGGTGCCGTCGCTGACCGCGGTGTGGCCGGGCGTGAACTGGTTCGAGCGCGAGGCGTTCGACCTGTACGGCATCATCTTCGACGGCCACCCCGACCTGCGCCGCATCCTCACCGACTACGGCTTCGTCGGTCATCCGTTCCGCAAGGACTTCCCGCTGATCGGCAATGTCGAGGTGCGCTACGACCCCGAGCAGAAGCGGGTGGTGTACGAGCCGGTGTCGATCGAGCCGCGCGTGCTGGTGCCGCGCACCATCCGCGACGACGCCGACCTGATGCAGGCCAGGGCCGAAACCGCCGACCACTGGCGGGAGAATTGAGCATGCAGGAAATCCGCAATTACACGATGAACTTCGGCCCGCAGCATCCGGCCGCGCACGGCGTGCTGCGCCTGATCATGGAGATGGACGGCGAGACCATCGTCCGCGCCGACCCGCACGTGGGCCTGCTCCATCGCGGTACCGAGAAGCTGGCCGAGTCCAAGCCGTTCAACCAGTCGATCGGCTACATGGACCGGCTCGACTACGTGTCGATGATGTGCAACGAGCACGCCTACGTGCGTGCCATCGAAACCCTGCTGGGGATCGAGGCGCCAGAACGCGCGCAGTACATCCGCACCATGTTCGACGAGATCACCCGCATCCTGAACCACCTGATGTGGATCGGCTCGAACGCGCTCGACCTGGGCGCGATGGCGGTGATCCTGTACGCGTTCCGCGAACGCGAGGAACTGATGGACGTCTACGAAGCGGTGTCGGGCGCGCGCATGCACGCCACGTACTACCGCCCGGGCGGCGTCTACCGCGACCTGCCCGAGCAGATGTCGAAGTACCGCGAGTCGCCGTGGCACAAGGGCGCCGACCTCAAGCGCATCAACAGCTGGCGCGAAGGCTCGATGCTCGACTTCCTGGATGCGTTCACCGCCGACTTCCCGTCGAAGGTGGACGAGTACGAGGAGCTGCTCACCACCAACCGCATCTGGAAGCAGCGCACCGTCGGCATCGGCGTGGTCAGCCCGGAGCTGGCCCAGCAGTGGGGCATGACCGGCGCGATGCTGCGTGGTTCGGGCGTCGAGTGGGACCTGCGCAAGAAGCAGCCCTACGCGAAGTACGCCGAGATGGATTTCGATATCCCGGTGGGCGTCAACGGCGACTGCTACGACCGCTACCTGGTGCGCGTGGAAGAGATGCGCCAGTCCAACCGCATCATCCGGCAGTGCGTGGAGTGGCTGCGCGCCAACCCGGGCCCGGTGATGGTGAAGAACTTCAAGGTGGCGCCGCCGTCGCGGGTCGAGATGAAGCAGGACATGGAAGCGCTCATCCACCACTTCAAGCTGTTCACCGAAGGCTACTGCGTGCCGGCCGGAGAAACCTATTGCGCGGTCGAGGCGCCCAAGGGCGAGTTCGGCTGCTACCTGGTTTCCGATGGCGCCAACAAGCCGTTCCGCGTGCACCTGCGCGCCCCGGGCTTTGCCCACCTGTCATCCATGGACACCATCGTGCGCGGCCACATGCTCGCCGACGTGGTGGCCATGATCGGTACCTACGACCTCGTGTTCGGCGAAGTGGACCGCTGAGCCGGCACGACGGAGAAACGCATGAAAGCCACCGGACATTACGAGCAGGTCAGGAACGTCGATCCCCTCGTCGTACTCACCGAGCACACCCGCCAGCACATCGACCACTGGGTGGCCAAGTTTCCGCCCGACCGCAAGCGCTCGGCGCTGATCCAGGCGCTGTTCGGCGCGCAGGAGCAGAACAAGGGTTTCCTCACCGACGAGCTGATCGCTGCGGTGGCGAAGTACCTCGAGCTGCCGGCGATCTGGGCCTACGAGGTGGCCAGCTTCTACTCGATGCTGGAGACCAAGCCGGTGGCCCGCAACAACGTGGCGATCTGCACCAACATCTCCTGCTGGCTCAACGGCGCCGATGGCCTGGTACAGCATTGCGAGAAGAAGCTGGGCATCAAGCTGGGCGAGAGCACGCCGGACGGCCGTGTCTACCTGAAGAAGGAAGAAGAGTGCATCGCGGCCTGCGTCTACGCGCCGGCGATGACCGTGAACGGCCATTACCACGAGCACCTCACCATCGAGAAGCTTGATGCGATCCTTGATGGTCTGAGCATCGACGGCCCTGCGCACGCCGCCCACGCCGCCGAGGGGAAGCACTGATGGCCGTCGGACCCGCCCCCAAGGAACACCAGGTCGTCTACACCACGCTGCACTTCGACAAGCCGTGGTCGATGGACAGCTACGAGAAGGTCGACGGCTACAAGGCGTGGCGGAAGATCCTCGCCGAGAAGCCCGATCCCGCCTCGCTGGTCGACGAAATCAAGAAGAGCAGCCTGCGCGGCCGCGGCGGCGCAGGCTTTCCGACTGGCCTGAAGTGGTCCTTCATGCCGAAGGGCGAGATGCAGAAGTACATCCTGTGCAACTCGGACGAGTCCGAGCCGGGCACCTGCAAGGATCGCGACATCCTGCGCTACAACCCGCACGCAGTGATCGAGGGCCTGGCCATCGCCTGCTATTGCACCGGCTCCACCGTGGCCTACAACTACCTGCGCGGCGAGTTCCACCACGAGCCGTTCGAGCACCTCGAAGAGGCGCTGGCGGAAGCCTACGCGGCCGGCCTGCTGGGCAAGAACATTGGCGGCAGCGGCATCGACGTGGACATCCACAACGCGCTCGGCGCCGGCGCCTACATCTGCGGCGAGGAAACCGCGCTGATGGAGTCGCTGGAAGGGAAAAAGGGCTGGCCTCGTTTCAAGCCGCCGTTCCCGGCCAACTTCGGCCTGTACGGCAAGCCCACCACGATCAACAACACCGAGACCTACGCCTCGGTGCCGGCGATCCTGCGCAACGGCGCGGACTGGTTCCTCAACCTCGGCAAGCCGAACAACGGCGGCCCGAAGATCTTCTCGGTCTCCGGTCACGTCAACCGCCCCGGCAACTACGAGATCCGCCTAGGCACCTCGTTCGCGGAGCTGCTGGAGATGGCTGGCGGCGTGCGCAACGGGCACAAGCTCAAGGCGGTGATCCCGGGCGGCTCCTCGATGCCGATACTGCCGGCCGAGGCGATGATGGCCTGCACGATGGACTACGACTCGATCCAGAAGGCCGGTTCGGGCCTGGGTTCGGGCGCGGTGATCGTGATGGACGAGACCACCTGCATGGTGCGCGCCTGCGAGCGCATCAGCCAGTTCTACCACATGGAATCCTGCGGCCAGTGCACGCCGTGCCGCGAAGGCACCGGCTGGATGCACCGCGTACTGACCCGCATCGTCGCTGGCAAGGGCGTGCCCGACGACCTGCATCGCCTGAAGGCGGTCGCCGGTCAGATCGAGGGCCACACCATCTGTGCCTTCGGCGAGGCGGCGGCGTGGCCGGTGCAGGGTTTCCTGCGCCACTACTGGAACGAATTCGAATACTACGTCGAACACGGGCGCTCGATGGTAGACGACAAGCTTGGAGCCGCCGCATGAGTGCGCAGCCGACCCAGAACACCGCGCCGAACCTCGTCAACATCGAGGTCGACGGCAAGCCGATCCAGGTGCCGAAGGGCTCGATGATCATCGAGGCCACCGACAAGGCCGGCATCCCGATCCCGCGCTTCTGCTACCACCGCAAGCTGCCGATCGCGGCGAGCTGCCGCCAGTGCCTGGTGGAGGTGGAGATGGGCGGGCGTCCGATGCCCAAGCCGCAGCCGGCCTGCGCCACACCGGTGGCCGAGGGCATGAAAGTGCTCACCCGCTCGGACAAGGCGCTGCACGCGCAGCGCAACGTGATGGAATTCCTGCTGATCAACCATCCGCTGGATTGCCCGATCTGCGACCAGGGCGGCGAGTGCGAGTTACAGGACCTGGCGCTGGGCTACGGCCGCAGCGTGTCGCGCTTCACCGAGCGCAAGCGCACCATCACCGATGAGGACATCGGTCCGCTGGTGGCCACCGAGATGACGCGCTGCATCCACTGCACGCGCTGCGTCCGCTTCATCAGCGAGATCGCCGGCACCTACGAGTTCGGCAGCATGGACCGCGGCGACCGCCACGTGATCGGCACTTATATCGGCAAGAATGTCGAGAGCGAGCTGTCGGGCAACATCATCGACGTCTGCCCGGTTGGCGCGCTCACCAACAAGCCGTTCCAGTTCAAGGCGCGCGCGTGGGAGCTGATCGCCAAGTCGTCGATCGCCTACCACGACGCGCTGGGTTCCAACCTGTGGTTGCACACCCGCCGCGGCGAAGTGCTGCGCACGGTGCCGCGCGACAACGAAGCGGTCAACGAGTGCTGGCTGTCCGACCGCGACCGCTACAGCCACCAGGGCATGTACGCCGCCGACCGTGTCAGCGTTCCGGAAGTGAAGCGCAACGGCCAGTGGCAGGCGACCACCTGGGAAGACGCCCTGCAGTTCGCCGGCGAGGCATTGAAGAGGGTGCCTGGCAGCGAGCTGGGCATCCTGCTGCATCCGGCCACCTCGAACGAGGAGGGCGACCTGCTGGTGCGGCTGGCCCGCGGCCTGGGCAGCGCGCACGTCGATCATCGCCTGCGTCAGCTCGATTTCGCCGACAACGCCGTGGCGCAGCCGTTCACGCTGCCGGTGACGGAAATCGAGCAGGTCCGGGCGGCCCTGCTGGTCGGCTCCGACCTGCGTTACGAGATGCCGCTGCTGAACCATCGCCTGCATCAGGCGACCAAGAAGGGCGCAAAGGTCTACGCGGTCAATCCGGCGCACTTCGATTTCAACTACACGCTGGCCGGTGAGGCAGTGGTGGCGCCGCAGGCCATGGTCGATGCGCTGCTGGCGCTGGCCAGGGCTGCCGTGGCTGCCGGTGCGAATGCGCCGGCGGCACTGGCTGAGGCGATCGCCTCGGCGCAGAGCGACCAGGGCGACAGCGACGCGATCGCCGCACTGAAGTCGGGCAAGGCCGTGGTGATCTTCGGCGAGGCCGCAGTGACCCATCCGCAGGCATCCTGGCTGCGCGCGATCGCCCGTTTCATCGCCGACGCCACCGGTGCCGGCTACGATGAACTGCCGGTCGGCGCGAATGCCGTGGGCCTGGCGCAGCTCGGCGTGGTGCCGGGCAACGGCGGGCTGGATGCGCAGGCGATGCTGGCGCAGCCGCGCAAGAGCTACCTGCTGTACGGTGTCGAGCCGCCGCACGATTTCGCCGATGGTGGCGCGGCCTTGCGGGCGCTGCATGGCGCGGACCAGGTGGTGGCGTTCAGCGCCTATGCCGGTGCTGCGCTGCGCGACGTGGCCGATGTGATTCTGCCGATCGCGTTGCTGCCGGAGATTGACGCGACCCTGGTCAATGTCGACGGGCTGGCCCAGGGCGTGGCGGCGGGAGCGAAGGCACCCGGTCAGGCGCGGCCGGGCTGGAAGGTATTGCGCGCACTGGGTGGCGGCCTGCAACTGGCCGGTTTCGAGTTTGACGATCTTGCCGGCCTGCGCGACGGGATCGCCGCGCGTGCGGTGCCGCCACGCAGCGACCTGGCTGCGCGCTCGGCCGTCAGCGGCCTGACCCGCCTGGCCACCTGGCCGATCTACCGTGCCGATGCGGTGCTGCGTCGTGCCACGGCACTGAACGCGCATCCGCTCAATCGTGCCCCGGCAGTGCGCCTGAATGCGGACGAGGCACGGCGACTCGGCCTTGCCGCCGGTGGCCAGGTGCGCATGGCGGACGTATCACTGCCGCTGGTGATCGATGCGGCCGTGCCCGACAGCACGGCGTGGATCGAGGCAGCGCAGGATCTCACCGCCACGCTGCCGCCGTACGGCGCGTCCATCACCCTGAGCAAGGCTTAAAGCAGATGCTTGATCAACTCATCCATCAGCTCGTCGTGCCGATCCTGTACATCCTGGCGATCGTGCTGCCACTGGTGCTGGCGGTGGCGATGTTCGTGTACTGGGAGCGCAAGGTCCTCGGCTGGATGCACGTGCGCATGGGGCCGAACAAGATCGGTCCGTTCGGCCTGCTGCAGGCTTTCGCCGACGTGGTCAAGCTGCTGATCAAGGAAGTGATCCTGCCGACCAAGGCGAACCGCTTCCTGTACTACATGGCGCCGATGATCGCGCTGGTCCCCGCGCTGGCGGTATGGGCCGTGGTTCCGTTCAGCAGCACGATGGTGCTGTCGAACGCCAACGCCGGCGTGCTGTACCTGCTGGCGATGACCTCGATGGGTGTGTACGGCATCATCATCGCCGGCTGGGCGTCCAACTCGCGCTATGCGCTGCTCGGTGCGATGCGTTCGGCAGCGCAGGTGATCTCCTACGAACTGGCGATGGGCCTGTGCCTGGTCTGCGTGCTGGTGCTGGCCGGTTCGCTGAACCTCAGCGCGATCGTCAATGCGCAGGCCGGCAGCAAGGGCATCTTCGACTGGTTCTGGCTGCCGCTGCTGCCGGTGTTCGTGGTCTATTTCATCTCCGGCGTGGCCGAGACCAACCGTGCGCCGTTCGACGTGGCCGAGGGCGAGTCGGAAATCGTGGCCGGTTTCCACGTGGAATATTCCGGTTCGGCGTTCGCGCTGTTCTTCCTGGCCGAATACGCCAACATGATCCTGGTCAGCTTCCTGGCCGCAGTGCTGTTCATGGGCGGCTGGCTGTCGCCGTTCCCGGCCTCGTGGGGCTTCATCGGCCATGGCGGTTTCCCCTGGCTGCTGCTCAAGGCATTCCTGTTCTCGTTCATGTTCCTGTGGTTCCGCGCCACGTTCCCGCGCTATCGCTATGACCAGATCATGCGGCTGGGCTGGAAGGTGTTCATCCCCATCGCCATCGCATGGGTTTTCGTGGCTGGCTGCCTGAAATACTGGGGTCTGGTCAGCATCGGCACGGGGGCATAAGCCATGAATCGCGTTACCGGTTATTTCAAGAGTCTGCTGCTGGTCGAGCTGTTCCAGGGCATGGGGCTGACCCTGCGCTACCTGTTCAAGCCGAAGTACACGATGCGCTACCCGATGGAGCACATCCCCAAGTCGAACCGCTTCCGCGGCCTGCACGCGTTGCGTCGCTACGCGAACGGCGAGGAGCGCTGCATCGCCTGCAAGCTGTGCGAGGCGGTGTGCCCGGCGCTGGCGATCACCATCGACTCCGCGCCGCGCGAGAGCGACGGTCAGCGCCGCACCACCCGCTACGAGATCGACCTGTTCAAGTGCATCTTCTGCGGCTTCTGCGAAGAGAGCTGCCCGGTCGACTCGATCGTCGAGACATCGATCCACGAGTACCACTTCGAACACCGCGGCGAGAACGTGGTGGACAAGCAGCAGCTGCTTGCCATCGGCGATCGCTTCGAACAGCAGATCGCCGCTGACCGCGCGCAGGATGCGGCGTACCGCTGAGGCCAACGATGAATCCCCAACTGTTTCAACTCATCTGTTTCTACGCCTTCGGCTTCGTCACCGTGGCTGCGGCGCTGTCGGTGATCACGCTGAAGAACTCCGTGCACGCAGTGCTGGCGCTGGTGCTCACCTTCTTCAGTGCTGCCTGCCTGTGGCTGCTGCTTGAGGCGGAATTCCTGGCACTCGCGCTGATCGTCGTTTATGTCGGCGCGGTGATGGTGCTGTTCCTGTTTGTGGTGATGATGCTCGACATCGACCAGGAAAAGATGCGCGAAGGCTTCGTCAAATTCCTGCCGGTCGGCCTGATCGTGGCCGTGGTGATGCTGGCGGAAATGCTCGGCCTGATCGGCGTGCGCGCGATGCAGGCGCACATCATGGGCGCCGACCCCGCCATCGCTGCGGGCATGTCCAACACCGAGTGGCTCGGGCGTGCGCTGTACACGAAGTTCCTGTTGCCGTTCGAGATCGCTGCGTTGATCCTTACCGTGGGCATCGTGGCGGCGGTGGCACTGACCCTGCGCGAGCGCCGCGACGCGCGCTACGAGTCGGCCAGCCAGCAGGTCAAGGTCGATCCGCGCGACCGCGTGCGTATCGTGAAGATGGCCGCCGTCCGTCCCGATGAACCGACCGCACCCCAGGAGCCGCAGCCATGATCTCGCTCGCGCACTACATCGTGCTCGGCGCGGTGCTGTTCTGCATCGCCGTCGCCGGCATGTTCATCAATCGCAAGAACGTGATCGTGCTGTTGATGTCGATCGAGCTGATGCTGCTCGCCGTGAACATGAACTTCGTGGCGTTCTCTCGCTTCCTCGGCGACGTTTCCGGGCAGGTATTCGTGTTCTTCATCCTCACCGTGGCCGCGGCGGAAGCCGCCATCGGCCTGGCGATCCTGGTGCTGCTGTTCCGTACGCGCAGCACGATCAATATCGCCGACATCGACAGCATGAAGGGTTGACCCGATGCAGCTTTCGACTTCCATCCTGCTGACGATCGCACTGGCGCCGCTGGTCGGCTGCGTGCTGGCCGGCTTCCTGGGCAAGTTCCTGGGCCGCGCCGGTTCGCATACCGTCACCATCCTCGGCGTGGCGGTGTCGTGTGCGCTGTCGTTCTACGTGCTGTACCAGCTCACCCTGGGTGGCGCGGCCGAATACAACCAGAACATCTACACCTGGTTCCAGATCGGTCCGTTCAACGCCAGCGTCGGCTTCATGGTCGACCGGCTGACCGCGCTGATGCTGGTGGTGGTGAGCTTCGTGTCGCTGCTGGTGCATGTCTACACCATCGGCTACATGGCCGACGACGACGGCTACACGCGCTTCTTCAGCTACATCTCGCTGTTCACCTTCTCGATGTTCATGCTGGTCATGAGCAACAACTTCATGCAGCTGTTCTTCGGCTGGGAAGCGGTGGGCCTGGTGTCGTACCTGCTGATCGGCTTCTGGTACAAGCGGCCGACCGCGATCTTCGCCAACCTGAAGGCGTTCCTGGTCAACCGCGTGGGCGACTTCGGCTTCCTGCTCGGCATCGCGGCGGTGCTGTATTTCCTCGGCACGCTGGACTACGCCACCGCGTTCGCCGCGGCCCCCGGCCTGGCCGGCAAGACCCTGCAGATCACCGCGAACACGCAGTGGGAAGCGGCCACAGTGATCTGCATCCTGCTGTTCGTCGGCGCCATGGGCAAGTCGGCGCAGGTGCCGCTGCACGTGTGGCTGCCCGACTCGATGGAAGGTCCGACCCCGATCTCCGCGCTGATCCATGCGGCCACGATGGTCACCGCCGGCATCTTCATGGTGGCGCGCATGTCACCGCTGTTCGAGATGTCGTCGACCGCACTGAGCTTCGTGCTGGTGATCGGCGCCACCACCGCGTTGTTCACCGGCTTGATCGGCATCGTGCAGAACGACATCAAGCGGGTGATTGCGTACTCCACGCTGTCGCAGCTGGGCTACATGACGGTGGCGCTGGGCGTGTCGATGTACAGCGGTGCCGTGTTCCACCTGATGACCCACGCGTTCTTCAAGGCGCTGCTGTTCCTCGGTGCCGGCTCGGTGATCATCGCGATGCACCACGAGCAGGACATGCGCTACATGGGCGGCCTGCGCAAGTACATGCCGATCACCTGGATCACCATGTGGATCGGTTCGCTGGCGCTGGTGGCGGTGCCGTTCACCTCGGGCTTCTATTCGAAGGACGCGATCATCGAGGCGGTCGGCCTGTCGCACCGCTGGGGCGCGCACTACGCCTACTTCTGCGTGATGGTCGGTGCGCTGGTGACGGGGCTGTACACGTTCCGCCAGATGTACCTGACCTTCCACGGCAAGGAGCGCTTCAAGGTGGTTGCCTCGCACGGGCATGACCATCACGACGACCATGGCCATCACGAGCCGGGCGTGCTGGCGCATGCGCCGAAGGAATCGCCGTGGGTGGTGACGCTGCCGCTGGTGCTGCTGGCGATCCCGTCGCTGCTGGTCGGCTTCTTCACCGTCGGTCCCACGCTGTTCGGCAACTGGTTCGGCGGCGCGATCCATGTCGAGGAAGCCAACGACGTGCTGGCCGAGTTGAGCCACGAGTTCCACGGCGCGGCGGCGATGGCGCTGCACGGGTTCACCCAGTTGCCGTTCGTGCTGGTGCTCGTCGCGTTCGTGACCACCACCTACATCTACCTGTTCAACCCGGCGCTGGCCGATCGCATCAAGTCCGCGCTGAAGCCGCTGTGGACGGTGCTGGACCGCAAGTACTGGGTCGACGACGTGTACTACGCGCTGTTCGCCCGTGGTGGCGTCAAGCTGGGTCGCCTGTTCTGGAAGGCGGGCGACACGGCGGTGATCGACGACGCGATGGTCAACGGTTCGGTGAGCCTGGTGCACCGCGTCGCTGCCACGATGCGCCGCCTGCAGTCGGGCTACCTCTATCACTACGCCTTCGCGATGATCCTCGGCCTGATCCTGCTGCTTGGCGGGTACTGGCTGGTCGGGGCCGGGCTGGCCGGGCATTAAGGGAAACGGGATCCATGTTCAATCACTTGCTCAGCCTGCTGATCTGGCTACCCGTCGTCGGCGCCATCCCGGTGCTGCTTGCCGGCTCGGCCCGACCCAACCTCGCCCGCTGGCTGTCGCTGCTGGTGGCGGTGCTCGCCTTCGTGGCCAGTCTGTTCCTGTTGGTGCAGTACAACCCCGCCGGCGCCGCGATGCAGCTGGTCGAAAGCCACCTGTGGATCGCCTCGTGGGGCGTGCATTACGGCCTGGCGGTGGATGGCATCTCGGTGGCGCTGATCGTGATGACCACCTTCGTCGGTATCCTGGTGGTCGCCGGTGCGTGGGAGGTCATCCAGGACAAGCCGCACCAGTACATGGCCGCGATGCTGATCCTCGAAGGCCTGCTGATCGGCGTGTTCTGCGCCACCGACGCGCTGCTGTTCTATGCGCTGTTCGAGGCGATCCTGATCCCGATGTTCATCCTGATCGGTATCTGGGGTGGTCCGCGCCGCGTTTACGCCACGCTGAAGTTCTTCATCTACACGTTCTTCGGCTCGGTCTTCATGCTGATCGCGCTGCTGTACCTGTACCAGAAAGCGCACACGTTCGACCTGGCCACGCTGGCCGCGCTGCCGCTGACGTTCACCGAGCAGGCCTGGATCTTCTTCGCGTTCCTGATCGCCTTCGCGATCAAGGTGCCGATGGTGCCGGTGCACACCTGGCTGCCGGACGCCCACGTCGAGGCGCCGACCGGCGGTTCGGTAGTGCTGGCGGCGGTGATGCTGAAGGTCGGCACCTACGGCATGCTGCGCTTCATCCTGCCGATCGTGCCTGACGCCGGTGCGCATTTCGCGTGGATCGTCATCGTGCTGAGCCTGATCGCGATCGTCTACATCGGCTACGTCGCGCTGGTGCAGGAGGACATGAAGAAGCTGGTGGCGTACTCATCCGTGGCGCACATGGGCTTCGTGACGCTGGGCATCTTCATCGCCTTCATGCTGGTACGCGAGCAGGGCCATACCGACATGGCGCTGCTGGGCATGCAGGGCGCGATGGTGCAGATGATCTCGCACGGCTTCGTCTCCGGCGCGATGTTCACCTGCATCGGCGTGATGTACGACCGCACGCATACGCGCCTGATCAAGGACTACGGCGGCGTCATCAACGTGATGCCGTGGTTCGGCTTCTTCTACGTGCTGTTCGCGATGGCCAACTGCGGCCTGCCGGGCACCAGCGGTTTCGTGGGCGAGTTCATGGTGATTCTGGCCAGCTTCAGCGCCAGCCCGTGGATCGCGCTGTTCGCCGCCTTCACCCTGATCATCGGCGCGGGCTACACGCTGTGGCTGGTCAAGCGCGTGCTGTGGGGCGAGATCGGCAACCCGCACGTGGCCGAGATGAAGGAGATCAACGGCCGCGAGACGTTCGTGCTGGGCGCCTTTGCCGCCGCCGTGCTGGCGCTGGGCATCTGGCCGCAGCCGCTGGTCCATCTGATGGACAACTCGGTGGCGCAGCTGGTGCAGCAGCTCGCCATTCACAAGATTTGATCGGGACCCGACATGCCGACTCTGAATGACATCCTGATCCTGCTGCCGGAGTTCTACCTGGTGGCGGCGGCGTGCCTGCTGTTGCTGCTGGACGCCTTCATGAAGCCTGCGCAGCGCCCGCTGCTGCACTGGATCTCGATCGCGGTGCTGCTGGTGGCGATCTATCTGGTGGTCGCCGGCCAGCCGCCGCAGACGGTCACCGCGTTCGGCGACATGTTCGTGCGCGACGACGTGGCCGAGATCCTCAAGGTGTTTGCGCTGGGCACCACCGCGATGGTGTTCGTTTACGCTCGCCCGTACCTGATCGACCGCAAGCTGCTCGGCGGCGAGTTCTACACGCTGATGATCTTCGCGGTGATCGGCATCATGCTGCTGGTCTCGGCCGGCAGCCTGGTCACCGTCTACCTGGGGCTGGAGCTGCTCTCGCTGTCGTCATACGCGCTGGTGGCGCTGAACCGCGACGCGAAGCTGCCGCCGGAGGCGGCGATCAAGTACTTCGTGCTGGGCGCACTGGCCTCGGGCATGCTGCTGTATGGCATGTCGATGGTCTACGGCGCTTCCGGCATGGGTGGCACGCCGACCCTGGACCTGGCGCAGCTGCACAACGTGATGAGCTACACCACGGCACCGACCCTGCTGCTGTTCGGCCTGGTCTTCATGATCGTGGGCATCGGCTTCAAGCTGGGTGCCGCGCCGTTCCACATGTGGATACCTGACGTCTACCAGGGCGCACCGACCCCGGTCACCACCTTCATCGCCTCGGGCTCCAAGCTGGCCGCGTTCGGCATGGCCTACCGCCTGCTCGACACTGGCATGGGTGATCTGTCGCAGCACTGGCAGCTGATGCTGGCGGTGCTGGCCGTGGTTTCGCTGGCGATCGGCAACCTGGTCGCAATCGTGCAGACCAACCTGAAGCGCATGCTGGCGTATTCGACCATCTCGCACATGGGCTACCTGCTGCTCGGCCTTTCCGCCGCCGGCCCGGAAGGCTATGCCGCGGCGATGTTCTACGCGATCTGCTACGCGCTGATGGGCGTGGCCGCGTTTGGCGTGATGCTGGCGCTGACCCGTGCCGGCTTCGAGTGCGAGGAAATCACCGACCTGAAGGGACTGAACCAGAAGTCGCCGTGGATGGCGTTCCTGATGTTGCTGGCGATGTTCTCGCTGGCCGGCGTGCCGCCGCTGTTCGGCTTCTGGGCCAAGGTGCTGGTGCTGGAGGCGGCGATCCACGCGAACATGTTGTGGCTGGCCATCGTCGGTATCGTGTTCGCCATCATCGGGCTGTACTACTACCTGTACGTGGTCAAGGTGATGTACTTCGACAAGCCGGAGGAGGGCGGTGCATTGCAGGCACAGCCGGACCGGCCGCTGCGCGTGGTGCTGTCGCTGAACGCGCTGTCGTTGCTGGTGCTGGGCCTGTACTGGGGCCCGCTGCTGGGTTGGTGCCGGCGCGCGTTCGGGTTGTGAATTCCGGCTTTGTGCCGAAAGCAGTGGATTCGAGGCTTGCAAGAAACCGGCCACCCCGGTAAACTCTTCGGACTCTGATGCGGGGTGGAGCAGTCTGGCAGCTCGTCGGGCTCATAACCCGAAGGTCGCAGGTTCGAATCCTGCCCCCGCTACCAGATCTTTCTTGATGCAAGAAAGCCTCCTCGTGAGGCTTTTTTGTTGGGCGCAAGGATGCGTCGTGCCGGATCGCCGCTGGCGGTCACGTGCGCCGGAAAGAGCTGCTTGAGGAGGAGGAACATCGGCGAGATAGGGAAATGGGCCGTTGGAGCCCATTTTTTGTTTCTGCTGTTCTGAAAGAGTGATCCGGGAAGGCTACCCATGGATACGCAGGCACTGGCACAACGTTTCAGCGAGGTACTGGTCGATCTTGGCCTGGAATGCCTCGGCGTGGAGTTCACCCCGTCGCACGGGCAGAGTACGCTGCGCGTCTACCTGGACCTGCTGGACAAGGAAACGGGCGACGGCGAGCGTCGCGAGGTCGGCATCGAGGATTGCGAAACCGCCAGCCGCGAATTGTCCGCCCTGCTGGATGTGGAGGATCCGGTTCCCGGCCATTACGTGCTGGAAGTTTCCTCGCCGGGCCTGGATCGGCCGCTGTTCACCGCCGCACAGTTTGCGCGGGCCAGCGGGCAGGAAGTGAAGGTGCTGCTGAGGGCGCCGCTGGAAGGCCGCCGTCGCCTGCGTGGCAAGCTGGTTTCGGCAGAGGCCGGGCACATCGTGCTGGAAGCCGAAGGCAAGACGTTCGAATTTGACCATGCGCTGGTGGAAAGCGCGCGCGTGGTGCCGGACTGGGTGGCGCTCGGTTATGCGCCGCAGCCCAAGCCCGGCGGCAAGACGCCCGGCAAGAAGCAGGCTGATTGAGGCTTTGTTGAAGAGTGCAGCCATGGAGGGCTGCCTCGTGATCTTCGCGTTCAAGGACGAACGCACAAGTATTGAATAGTGCGGCCACGGATGGTCGCTTCTTGATCCTCGCGTTCAGGGATGAATGCAAAAGCTAACGATTCGGACGCCGAAGGGTGCCTACGGAGTTGCTGCAATGAGCAAAGAACTTTTGCTGGTCGTCGACGCGGTCGCCAATGAAAAGGGCGTGCCGCTGGAAGTGATTTTCGAGGCGATGGAGGCCGCGCTGGCCTCGGCCGCGAAGAAGCGCTATCCGGACGAAGAGCCCGATATCCGCGTATCGATCGACCACGACACCGGCGAGTACGAGACGTTCCGCCGCTGGGAAATCATCGCCGATGACGGCGAGATGGAATCGCCGTCCTATCAGTTGCGCCTGATGGACGCGCTGGACGAGCGCGCCGACGCTGCCGTGGGCGAATACATCGAGCAGCAGATCGAGAACGCCGAATTCGGCCGCATCGCCGCGCAGGCTGCCAAGCAGGTGATCGTGCAGCGCGTGCGCGAGGCCGAACGCCAGCAGGTGGTCGACGCCTTCGCCGATCGCGTGGGCGAGCTGGTCACCGGTATCGTCAAGCGCGTCGAACGCGGCAACATCTACCTCGACCTGGGCAGCAATGCCGAGGCGTTCATCCCGCGCGACAAGACCATTCCGCGCGAATCGGCCCGCGTCGGCGACCGCGTGCGCGGTTATCTGTACGAAGTGCGTTCCGAGGCCCGCGGCCCGCAGCTGTTTGTGTCGCGCGCGGCGCCGGAGTTCATGATCGAGCTGTTCAAGCTGGAAGTGCCGGAAGTCGGCCAGGGCCTGGTCGAGATCAAGGGCTGCGCGCGCGATCCGGGCGATCGCGCCAAGATCGCCGTGCTGGCCCACGACAGCCGCACTGATCCGATCGGCGCCTGCATCGGCATGCGCGGATCGCGCGTGCAGGCGGTCTCCAACGACCTCAACGGCGAGCGCGTCGACATCATCCTGTGGCACGAGAACCAGGCGCAGTACGTCATCAACGCGATGGCGCCGGCGGAAGTGCAGTCCATCATCATGGACGAAGAAAAGCACTCGATGGACATCGCGGTGGCCGAGGACAAGCTGTCCCAGGCGATCGGTCGCGGCGGCCAGAACGTGCGCCTGGCCAGCAAGCTGACCGGCTGGCAGTTGAACGTGATGACCCAGGACCAGGTCACCGCCAAGAGCGAGTCCGAGCAGGAGGCCGCGCGCCAGCTGTTCATGGACAAGCTCGAAGTGGACCAGGAGATCGCCGTGATCCTCGTGCAGGAAGGCTTTTCCAGCATCGAGGAAATCGCCTATGTGCCCAGCGCCGAGCTGCTCGCGGTGGAGGGCTTCGATGAGGACATCGTCGAGGAGCTGCGCGCCCGCGCCCGCGATGCGCTGCTGACCGAGGCACTGGCGGTGGAGGAGGGGGTCGATGAACATCAGCCTTCCGAAGAGCTGCTGGCACTGGACGGCATGGACGAGGAAACTGCCTTTGCGCTGGCTGCGCGCGCGGTGACCACGGTCGACGACCTGGCTGACCTGGCGGTGGACGACCTGATCGATATCGAGGGCATGGATGAAGAGCGTGCCGCCGCACTGATCATGGCCGCACGTGCGCCGATGATCGCGCGACTGGAGAAGGGCGGCTAACCGCGGGCAGCGGCACCCCGGAGGGGTGTGCCGGGAAAGGCTTCCTCAGGAAGGCTTTCAGCACGGATGGAGGCGGCGGCGCAGATGATGCCGCACAGACGATAGGCGCGGGAACGGCGGAGCAAAGAACACGATGTCGGACGTTACGATCAAACAACTCGCCCAGGTACTGGGTATGCCGGTCGACAAGCTGCTGACGCAGCTCGGCGAGGCAGGCATGAAATTCTCCGACCAGGAGCAGGTCATCAGCAGCACCGAGAAGGTGAAGTTGCTTGGCTTCCTGCGCCGCACGCATGGCAAGGGCGAAGTCGCTGCCGAGGTCGACGACAGCGCGCCGCGCCAGATCACCCTGAAGCGCCGTACGGTCGGCGAGCTGAAGGTGGCAGCGCCGGGGGGGCGGGGTGCCACAGGCACGGCCAAGACAGTCAATGTCGAAGTGCGCGCCAAGCGCACCTACGTCAAGCGCAGCGTGATTGCCGAGGAGGCCAGCGCCGAACCCGAGCGCGAGGAGGCCGTGCGCAAGCTGCAGGAGTCGCAGCAGCAGCGCGAGCAGGAAGAACGCGAGCGGATCGAGGCTGAACAGCGCCGCCAGGCGGAGGCACAACACAGCCTGGACGAACAGCAGCGGAAGGCCGAAAAGGAGCAGCGCGAGGTCGAGGTGGCCAGTCCTGCCGAAGCGCCCGTGGCCGAGCACGTCGAGGTCGAGCCGGAACCGGCGGCCGAAGCGGCGCCCGTGGTGGCCGGCGATGACGCGGCGGGAACTGTCCAGCGCATCGACCAGCGCGACCTGGGCATGATCCTGCCGCGCATCCACGAGCCGCGCAAACGCGAAAAGCTGGTCAAGCCGGTCGTGGCCCCCGCCGCGCCGGCCGCTCCGGTGGCTCGTGCCGCGACGCCCGGTAGTGCGGCCGCGCCAGCCGCCGCCGGCGATACTGCTCGTGGCAAGCCCAAGCATTCGCGCGAACGCAATGACAGCGTCGAGGGCAAGGGTGATCGCGACAGTGCTGGCAAGCGCTTCGCCGGTGGGCAGATGCACCTGAGCGAGGCCGATCGCGCCCGCCGCTCTTCCAGCAGCAAGCGCGGCAAGCCGGGACGCAGCAGCGGCCGCGAGCTGTTGCGCAGCAGCAACGCACCGACCGGCCCGCACGGCTTCTCGCGACCCACCGCGCCGGTGGTGCGCGAAGTGGTCGTGGGCGATACCAACGTCGTCGCCGAGCTGGCCCAGAAGATGGCGGTCAAGGGTTCCGAGGTGGTCAAGGCGCTGTTCAAGATGGGCGTGATGGCTACCATCAACCAGACCGTCGACCACGACACCGCGGTGCTGGTGGTCGAGGAGCTCGGCCACACGCCGGTGGCGGATAGCCAGAACAACGCCGAGGAGACGCTGGCGGCGCACACCCAGAACATCGAGCTGGAGGGTGAGAAGGTCACACGCCCGCCGGTGGTGACGATCATGGGTCACGTCGACCACGGCAAGACCTCGCTGCTCGACTACATCCGCCGCACCAAGGTCGCTTCCGGCGAAGCCGGCGGCATCACCCAGCACATCGGCGCGTACCACGTGGAAACGTCGAAGGGCGTGATCACGTTCCTGGATACTCCCGGCCACGCCGCGTTCACCTCGATGCGTGCCCGTGGCGCGCAGTCGACCGACATCGTGATCCTGGTGGTGGCGGCCGACGACGGCGTGATGCCGCAGACCGTGGAAGCGGTGAAGCATGCGCGCGCCGCCAAGGTGCCGCTGATCGTCGCGGTCAACAAGATGGACAAGGACGGCGCCAACCCGGACAACGTCAAGCAGGGTCTGGTGCAGTACGAAGTGGTGCCGGAAGACTGGGGCGGCGACGTCCAGTTCATCCCGGTGTCGGCCAAGACCGGTGCCGGTGTCGAGGACCTGCTCGACGCGATCTCGGTGCAGGCCGAGGTGATGGAATTGAAGGCGGTCGTCGATGGCCGCGCCTCCGGCGTGGTGATCGAGTCCAGCCTGGACCGCGGCCGTGGCCCGGTGGCCACCGTGCTGGTCCAGCAAGGCACGCTGCGCAAGGGTGACTTCGTGGTCTGCGGCGTCGAATACGGCCGCATGCGCGCGCTGATCGACGAAACCGGCAAGCAGGTGACCGAAGCCGGCCCGTCGATTCCGGTGCAGGTGCTGGGTCTGTCCGGCGTGCCGGAAACCGGCGACGACTTCGTCTGTGTCGAGGACGAGCGGCTGGCCCGCGAAGTGGCGCAGGAGCGCGAGCTCAAGCGTCGTGAAACGCGCATGGTCAGCAAGAGCAACCGGCTTGAGGACATCATCGCCAAGATGGGCCAGGGCGTGGAGCAGCAGACGCTCAACATCCTGGTCAAGGGTGACGTGCAGGGTTCGGTCGAAGCGCTGCGCGAGTCGCTGACCCAGATCGGCAACGAGCGGGTCCGCGTCAACGTGGTTTCGTCCGGCGTCGGCGGCATCAACGAATCCGATGCCACGCTGGCAGCGGCTTCGAAGGCACTGGTGATCGGCTTCAACGTGCGCGCCGACGCCTCGGCGCGCAAGGTGATCGAGACCAATGGCCTGGACGTGCGCTATTTCTCGATCATCTACGACGTGATCGACCAGGTGACCCAAGCGGCCACTGGCCTGCTCGGCATGGAAGTACGCGAGGACATCATCGGCACGGCCGAAGTGCGCGACGTGTTCCGCAGTTCCAAGTTCGGTGCCGTGGCTGGCTGCATGGTCACCGAGGGTGTGGTCAAGCGCAGCAAGCCGATCCGCGTGCTGCGCGACCACGTGGTGATCTTCGAAGGCGAGCTGGAATCGCTGCGCCGCTTCAAGGACCTCGTCGACGAAGTGCGCAACGGCATGGAATGCGGCATCGCCGTGAAGCAGTACAACGACGTCAAGCCGGGCGACCAGATCGAGTGCTTCGAACGCACCGAAGTGGCGCGTACGCTTTGATCCTGAACCCCTCTCCCTGCGGCGACCCTGGGGTCCCTTTTGCGGGTAGAGGGGTTGGGGCGAGGGTTCACGGCCTGAGTGAAGCTTCATCAAGGTCGTGAACCCTCATCTGCCCCTTGCGGGGCACCTTCTCCCGAGGGGAGAAGGGAGTTGGTCCTTCGGAGTTTTTATGCCTTCCCGTGATTTCAAACGTACTGACCGCATCGGTGCCGAACTGCGCCGCGAGCTGGGCTTGCTGGTGCATGCGGCCGTGCGCGATCACGGTTTGCCGTCGACCAGTGTCTGTGACGTGGAAATCACCCGTGACCTGGACTGGGCCACGGTGTGGGTGACCACCATGCTGCCCGAGCAGGGACTGCCGGCGGTGAAGGCGCTCAACGAGATGAGCCATGAGATCCGCCATGCGCTGGCGCACAGCGGCATGCGCATGCGCCGGGTGCCGGAGCTGAAGTTCAAGTACGACGACTCGGTCGACAAGGGCGAGCGCATCGAATCGCTGCTGCGCCAGCAGGCACGCGACCTGGCGCCGCCGGACGGCGACAAGCAGGATTGAACCGTTGCCCTGGATGTTGCTGAACCGATGAGCCGACTGCCGCGCATCCCGTTCCGTGATCTGCACGGCATCGTGCTGCTCGACAAGCCGCTGGGCCTGAGTTCCAACCAGGCGCTGCAGGCCGTGCGCCGGTTGTTGCGTGCATCCAAGGGTGGCCACACCGGGGCGCTCGATCCGCTGGCCACTGGCCTGTTACCGCTGTGTTTCGGCGAGGCGACCAAGCTGGCCGGCAGCCTGCTGGGTGCGCGCAAGGCCTACCTGGCCGAATGTCGGCTCGGCATCACCACGGATACCGCCGACAGTGAAGGTGCAGTTGTTCGGCAGCGCCCGGTGCCGGAACTCGATGACGCCATGATCGAGGCGGCGCTGGCCAAATTGCGCGGCCACATCCTGCAGGTGCCGCCGGTGTATTCCGCGCTGAAACAGGGCGGCGAACGGCTTTATGCCAAGGCGCGCCGTGGCGAAACCGTCGAGATATCACCGCGCGAGGTGGATGTTTATCGACTCGAGTTGCTGGGGCGCACCGGCGACACGCTGCAATTGCTGGTGGAATGCGGCTCGGGTACCTACGTCCGTTCGCTGGCGCTGGACCTGGGCGAGGAGCTGGGATGCGGTGCCCACCTGACCGCGTTGCGCCGGATCTGGGTCGAGCCGTTCCGCGAGCCGCGGATGGTGACCCTGGCGCAGTTGGAGCAGGCGGCGGAGCAGGGCGACGGGGCCTTGCTGGCATGGTTGCTGCCGGTCTCCGCGGGGTTGTCCGACTTGCCGGTATTGCGCCTGGATGAGACGCAGAGCATGGCCATTTCACGTGGCCAGCAGATCGTCCTGCCGGGCCTGCCGGAAGCCGGGCGCTGCGTGGCGTACGCCAGCGATGGCGCGCTGCTGGCGCTGCTGGAACCCGATGCCGAAGGGCGTGCGCGCATCGTGCGCGGCTTCAACCTGCCGCCCGATTGACGAATTCACACGGAATAACCCGCTGCACACTTGTTGTAACACCGCTCCCATCAGTAGAATAGACAAGTTATTTCAACGCTTTCATTCAACTAGGCGAAGCTTGCGCTTGCGTCATCGCGATGATGCAAGCGCAAGCTTCGCATCGCCTTCTCAAGGAAACGTATACCCATGTCTCTTACCGCAGAACAGACCGGCAAGATCATTGCTGATTTCGGCCGCGTGCCGAACGACACCGGTTCGACCGAAGTCCAGGTGGCCCTGCTGTCCGCCCGCATCGACCACCTCACCGGCCACTTCAAGGAACACAAGCAGGATCACCACTCCCGCCGTGGCCTGCTGAAGCTGGTCAACCAGCGCAAGCGCCTGCTCAGCTATCTGAAGGATCGCGATCTTGCGCGCTATCAGACCCTGATCGAACGCCTCGGCCTGCGCCGTTAATCCACAGGACTGAGGAGAAGATCAACGTGGCAAAAGTAACCAAGTCATTCCAGTACGGTAATCACGAAGTCACACTGGAGACGGGCGAAATTGCCCGCCAGGCATCCGGTGCGGTCATGGCCAGCATGGGCGGCACCGTGGTGCTGGTCACCGCGGTCGCTGCGACCAAGCAGAAGGAAGGCCAGGATTTCTTCCCGCTCACCGTCGATTACGTCGAGAAGTTCTACTCCGCCGGCCGCATCCCGGGCGGCTTCTTCAAGCGCGAAGGCCGCCCGACCGAGAAGGAGACGCTGACCTCGCGCCTGATCGATCGCCCGGTGCGCCCGCTGTTCCCGGATGACTTCAAGAACGAAGTGCAGGTGATCGCCCAGGTCGTCTCGCTGAACCCGGAAGTGGACGGCGACATCGTGGCCCTGCTCGGCGCCTCTGCCGCGCTGAGCCTGGCCGGCATCCCGTTCAAGGGCCCGATCGGCGCCGCCCGCGTCGGTTATGCCAACGGCAAGTACCTGCTGAACCCGTCGCAGACCGAGCTGAAGACCTCCCAGCTGGACCTGGTCGTGGCCGGCACCGCCGGTGCTGTGCTGATGGTGGAATCCGAAGCACAGCTGCTGTCCGAGGACGTGATGCTCGGCGCGGTGATGTTCGGTCACCAGCAGATGCAGACCGCGATCCGCGCCATCGCCGAGCTGGCCACCGAAGCCGGCAAGCCGTCGTGGGACTGGAAGGCACCGGCGCGCAACGAGTCGCTGGTCGCTGCGGTCAAGGGCGCGGTCGGCGATCAGCTGGCCGCAGCATTCCAGGTGCGCGACAAGCTGGAGCGTCGCGACGCGATCTCCGCGATCAAGGCCGACGTGCTGGCTGGCCTCAAGGCGCAGGCCGAAGAGAACGGCTGGTCCACCGCCGCGATGGCCAAGGAATTCGAGGAACTCGAATACCACACCATGCGCGACAGCGTGCTGAGGACCAAGGTGCGCATCGACGGCCGCCAGCTCGACGACGTGCGCGCGATCACCGCCCGCGTCGGCGTGCTGCCGCGTACGCATGGTTCGGCGCTGTTCACCCGTGGCGAGACCCAGGCCCTGGTCGTCATCACGCTGGGCACCACGCGTGACGCGCAGATCATCGACGCGCCGGGTGGCGAGTCGAAGGATCCGTTCCTGTTCCACTACAACTTCCCCCCGTTCTCGGTGGGTGAAGCCGGCCGTTTCGGCGCGCCGAAGCGCCGCGAGATCGGTCACGGCCGCCTTGCCAAGCGTGGCGTGCAGGCGGTCAAGCCGAGCATCGAGGAATTCCCGTACGTGGTGCGCGTGGTCTCGGAAATCACCGAGTCCAACGGTTCCTCGTCGATGGCCTCGGTGTGCGGCTCCTCGCTGGCGATGATGGATGCCGGTGTGCCGTTGAAGGCGCCGGTGGCCGGTATCGCCATGGGCCTGGTCAAGGAAGGCAACGATTTCGTGGTGCTGTCCGACATCCTGGGCGACGAGGATCACCTCGGCGACATGGATTTCAAGGTGGCCGGCAGTGCCGATGGCATCTCCGCGCTGCAGATGGACATCAAGATCGACGGCATCACTGAGGAGATCATGAAGGTGGCGCTGGCCCAGGCCAAGCGTGGCCGCCTGCACATCCTCGGCGAAATGGGCAAGGCGCTCAGCACCGCCCGCACCGAGATGAGCGAGTTCGCTCCGCGCCTGATCACCATCAAGATCCACCCGGACAAGATCCGCGAAGTGATCGGCAAGGGCGGCGCCACCATCCGCTCGATCACCGAAGAGACCGGCACCACGATTGACATCAGCGATGACGGCACCATCATCATCGGCTCGGTCAATCGCGAGGCGGGTGAAGCGGCGAAGAAGCGCATCGAGCAGATCACTTCCGACGTCGAGCCGGGCCGCATCTACGAGGGCAAGGTCGCCAAGTTGATGGACTTCGGTGCGTTCGTGACGATCATGCCGGGCAAGGACGGTCTGGTGCACGTGTCGCAGATTTCCGACGAGCGCGTCGAGAAGGTTTCCGACAAGCTGAAGGAAGGCGACATCGTCAAGGTCAAGGTGCTCGAAGTCGACAAGCAGGGCCGTATCCGCCTGTCGATGAAGGCCGTGACCGAAGAAGAGCGCGCCGGCGTCTGAGTTCCCGGACAAGGCGATTCCACAAGGCCCGGCCCATGCCGGGCCTTGTGCGTTGTGGCGCCGATGATTTTGTGCAACAGGCTTTTGCTAGGATGCGGGGGAACCTTGCGCGAGGATGCACCGATGGCCGATCCGGCAAATGATTTCATCAGGGATTACCAGACGCTGACGCAGCAGTCGTGGGATGCCTGGACGCGTCAGTTCCAGCAGCCACCCGTGGCGAATCCGTTCGCGCCACCGCCGGCGCCGGTTGCGGGCAACGACACGCTGGAACGCACGCTGGCCGGATTGAAGGGCTATTTCGACTGGATGCAGGCGGCTGCCAGCGGTGGCACAGCCCAGCAGCCGAGCACGGACTGGCGCCAGCAACTGCAGCAGATGTTCGGCGGCGCCAGCCAGCCGTTTGCGCAGGCGTTTGGTGGGATCGACAGCGCCGGTGCGGAAGGCTTCGCGCGACAATGGCAATCTTGGATGCAGGCAGCCCGGCCCGGCGGTTTCGGCGACCTGCCGGGCGCGCACGGGCCGACGCCGGCGTTCGGTCTGAACCGCGAGCAGCAGATGCAGCAGCAGGCGCTGGCCACCGCGTTGCTGGAGTCGATGCAGGCGACCGCGCGCTATCAGGAGCTGATCCAGCGCGCCAACACGCAAGGCATGCAGCGCCTGCAGGACAAACTGGCCCGGCATGCCGAGCCGGGCCGCCAGATCGATTCGCTGAAGGGGCTGTACGACCTGTGGGTGGACGCCTCGGAGGAGGCCTATGCCGAGATCGCGCTGTCCGACGAGTTTCGCGAGGTCTACGGCGAGATGGTCAACACGCAAATGCGCGTGCGCCAGCTGCAGCAGCAGCAGACCGAGCAGCTTTGCCAGCAGCTGGGCGTGCCGACGCGCAGCGAGGTGTCGAGCCTCGGCGAACGGCTGCAGGCCCTGCGCCGCGAGTTCCGCGCCAGCCGGGCCGGTGCATCCACCGATCATGCCGACGAGATCATGGCGCTGCGCCGCGAGCTGGCTGCGCTGAAACGGCAAGTGGCCAATGGCCCGGTGGTGGCGAAGAAGGCTGTCCCGGCCAAGCCTTCGGTTGTCGCAAAGAAGACGGCAGCGGCGAAAGCGGTACGCAAGCCCGTCGTATCCAAGTCCAGCTCCAGCCCACGCAAGCGCAAGTAAGGAGACCAGCCATGCAAACGCCATTGCGCATCGACCCGGCCAGGGCGCTGGCCGACATCGCCACCTTCCAGCGCAAGCTCGCTGCCGGCATGGCGAATCTGCGCAACATGCGCGAGCCGGAATACGCCAGCACCCCGCGCGAACTGGTCTACAGCGAGGACAAGCTGAAAGTGTGGCATTTCACCGGCCACGGCAAGGCGACGTCGAAGACCCCGTTGCTGATCGTCTACGCGCTGGTCAACACGGTGTGGATGACCGACCTGCAGGCCGACCGTTCGATGGTGCGCAACCTGCTGGAGCAGGGCGAGGACGTATACCTGATCGACTGGGGCTATCCCGACGGCGCCGATCGCTGGCTGACCCTGGACGACTACATCAACGGCTACCTCGATCGCTGCGTTGATGCCGTGCGCGCGCGCCACGATCTGGATGCGATCAACCTGCTCGGCATCTGCCAGGGCGGCGCGTTCTCGCTGTGCTACACCGCGCTGCATCCGGACAAGGTGAAGAACCTGATCACCATGGTCACGCCGGTGGACTTCCACACGCCGGACAACATGTTGTCGCACTGGTGCCGCGGCATGGACGTGGACCTGTTCGTCGACACCATGGGCAACATCCCCGCCGGGCTGATGAACTACGTCTACCTCACGCTGAAGCCGCTGCGGCTGAACCAGCAGAAATACATCGGCATGGTCGATATCCTCGACAACCCCGCCGAGCTGGAGAACTTCCTGCGCATGGAGCGCTGGATCTTCGATTCGCCCGACCAGGCTGGTGAGGCATTCCGCCAGTTCATCAAGGACTTCTACCAGGGCAACAAGCTGGTCAAGGGCACGCTCGAGATCGGCGGCAAGCCGGTGGATCTCGGCATGGTGACGCAGCCGGTGCTGAACATCTTCGCCGAGCAGGATCATCTGGTGCCGCCCGATGCGTCACGCGCGCTGGGCAAGCACGTCGGCAGCACCGACTACACCCAGCTCGCGTTCAAGGGCGGCCACATCGGCATCTATGTGTCCGGACGCGCGCAGCGCGAGGTGCCACCGGCGATCCACCAGTGGTTGCACCAGCGCGACTGAGCCGTCCTTGCCTGCCGTGTGAAATATGCACGCGGCAGGCGATAATGGACGGATGAGCGCATCAGCTGATACCCACGATTCCATTCGCGCCGTGCAGTGGCAGGGCGATCATCTGCGCCTGCTCGACCAGCGCCTGCTGCCTAGCGAGGAATGCTGGATCGACTGTCGCGACGCGGCCCAGGTGACCCAGGCGATCCGCGACCTGGCCGTGCGTGGCGCACCGGCGATCGGCATTGCCGCCGCGTGGGGTGTGGCGATGGCCTCGCAGCAGGGTGCCTCGCTGGAACCGGTGCTGGCGACGTTGCGTGCAGCGCGGCCGACCGCGGTGAACCTGATGTGGGCGCTGGACCGGATGAAGAAACGCATCGCGGCCGGCGCCGACCCCGACGCGCTGCTGCGTGAAGCGCAGGCGATCCAGAACGAGGACCTGGCCGCGAACCGCCGCATGGGTGAACTGGGCGCCGCGTTGATCGCCCCCGGCTCGGGCGTGCTGACCCACTGCAACACTGGCTCGCTGGCCACCGCCGGTTACGGCACCGCGTTGGGCGTGATCCGCGCCGGCGTGGCGGCGAAGCGCATCGCGCGGGTGTACGCCGGCGAGACCCGACCGTGGCAACAAGGTGCCCGATTGACCATGTGGGAGCTGGTGCGCGACGGCATCCCGGCGCAGCTGATCGCCGACTCCGCCGCCGCACATCTGATGAAGTCCGGTGCCGTGCAATGGGTGATCGTCGGCGCCGACCGCATCGCCGCGAACGGCGACACCGCGAACAAAATCGGCACCTATCAGCTGGCGATCGCGGCGAAGTACCACGGCGTGAAGTTCATGGTGGTGGCGCCATCCTCCACCGTCGACATGGCCACCGGCAGCGGCGAGGAAATCGAGATCGAGCTGCGCGATCCGGCCGAGTTGCTCAGCATCGCCGGCCACCGCACCGTGGTCGAAGGGGCGCAGGCGTGGAACCCGGTGTTCGACGTGGCGCCGGCGGAATTGATCGATGCGATCGTCACCGAGCGTGGCGTGATCGAGCGGCCGAACAGCATGGCGATGCAGGCCATGTTCGGGCGCTGAAGCCATCGCATCGGGCCCGCGGTTTGCGCGTGGTGGCGTCTCTTCCAGCCAATCGGCGCTCGCCACATGGGTCAGTTTCGCGACGGTCTGCGCGAAGCTTTCCGGGCGCTTTGATATGCCGCTGCAAGCCATTGATTAATAAAGATTAAATCCTGTCTTTTTGATGCCGTTCGTGGTACACTCACGGGGTTGATTTCGGGTCGCTTGCGCATGCGCTTGGGGCGCGGTGCCAGCGTCCTTTTTTCGTTATCAGGGAAGCCGATTGATGGCAGAGCTCGCCAAAGAAGTGATTCGCGTCAACATCGAAGACGAGATGCGCCAGAGCTACCTCGACTACGCCATGAGCGTGATCGTGGGCCGCGCACTTCCGGATGTCCGCGACGGTCTGAAACCCGTGCATCGCCGCGTGCTGTTCGCGATGAACGAACTGGGCAACGTATACAACAAGCCATACAAGAAGTCGGCCCGCGTGGTCGGTGACGTGATCGGTAAGTACCATCCGCACGGCGACCAGTCGGTGTATGACGCGATCGTGCGCCTGGCGCAGCCGTTCTCGCTGCGCTACATGCTGGTCGACGGCCAGGGCAACTTCGGCTCGGTCGACGGTGACAGCGCCGCCGCGATGCGTTACACCGAGGTGCGCATGTCGCGGCTCAGCCACGAGCTGCTGGCCGACATCGACAAGGAAACCGTCGACTTCGGCCCGAACTACGACGAGAGCGAGCACGAGCCGCTGGTGCTGCCCACGCGCGTGCCGAACCTGCTGGTGAACGGTTCGGCCGGCATCGCCGTGGGCATGGCCACCAACATCCCGCCGCACAACCTCAACGAGGTGATCGCGGCGACGATCGCGCTGATCGACGAGCCCGCGCTGTCGATCGACGAGCTGATGCACTACATCCCGGGTCCGGATTTCCCGACCTACGGCATCATCAACGGCTCGTCCGGCATCATCGAGGCGTACCGCACCGGTCGCGGCCGCATCCTGGTGCGTGCCAAGGCCGAGATCGAGACCGAGCCGAACGGCCGCGAGACGATCATCGTCCACGAGCTGCCGTACCAGGTGAACAAGGCGCGGCTGATCGAGAAGATCGCCGAGCTGGTCAAGGAGAAGAAGCTCGAAGGCATCAGCGAGCTGCGCGACGAATCCGACAAGGACGGCATGCGCGTCGTCATCGAGATCCGCAAGGACGCGATGGGCGACGTGGTGCTGAACAACCTGTTCCAGCAGACCCAGCTGCAGGTGACCTTCGGCATCAACATGGTGGCCCTGCTGGACGGCCAGCCGAAGCTGCTCAATCTCAAGGACATCCTCGAGGCGTTCATCCGCCACCGCCGCGAGGTGGTCACCCGCCGCACCATCTTCGAACTGCGCAAGGCTCGCGCCCGTGCGCACATCCTCGAAGGCCTGACTGTCGCGCTGGCCAACATCGACGAGATGATCGAGCTGATCAAGACCTCGGCATCGCCGGCCGAGGCGCGCGAGCGCATGGTTTCGCGGCGCTGGGAGGCTGGCCTGGTGCGGGCCTTGTTGTCCGCCACCGGTGCCGACGCATCGCGGCCGGAGGACATGGATCCGCGCGATGGGCTGAAGGCCGACGGCTACCAGCTGTCCGAGGCGCAGGCACTGGAAATCCTGGCGATGCGTCTGCATCGCCTGACCGGACTGGAGCAGGAAAAGCTTTCCGACGAATACCGGCAGATCCTGGAGACCATCCGTGGCCTGATCGATATCCTGGAGAACCCCGAACGCCTGCTGCAGGTGATCCGCGAGGAACTGGAGGCGATCAAGGCCGAGTTCGGCGATGCCCGCCGCACCGAGATCCAGCATTCGCAGGAAGACCTCAACGTACTCGACCTGATCGCGCCGGAAGACGTCGTGGTCACGCTGTCGCATACGGGCTACATCAAGCGCCAGCCGGCCAGCACGTACCGCGCGCAGAAGCGCGGCGGCAAGGGGCGTTCGGCGTCGGCGCTGAAGGACGAGGATGTCGTCGAGCAGCTGTGGGTGGTCAACACGCACGACACCCTGCTGACCTTCACCAGCACCGGCCGCGTCTACTGGCTCAAGGTCTACCAGATGCCGGAAGCGGGTCCCGGCGCGCGCGGCAAGCCAATCATCAACCTGCTGCCGCTGGGCGAGGGCGAGAAGGTGCAGGCGGTGTTGCCGGTACGCGAATACACCGACGATCGCTTCGTGTTCTTCGCGACGAAGCACGGCACGGTCAAGAAGACCCCGCTGACCGAGTTCGCCTTCCAGCTGCAGAAGGGCAAGCTAGCCATCAAGCTCAGCGACGGCGACGCGCTGGTCAACGTGGAACTGACCGACGGCAACAGCGACATCCTGCTGTTCGCCTCCAATGGCAAGGTCAACCGCTTCGACGAGAACACCGTGCGCTCGATGGGCCGCACCGCCACCGGCGTGCGCGGCATGCGACTGGCCGAAGGCGCCCACGTGGTGTCGCTGATCGTGGCAGCGGAGGGCGACATCCTTACCGCGACGGAACGCGGCTACGGCAAGCGCACCCAGCTGGCCGAGTTCACCAAGAAGGGTCGTGGTACGCAGGGCGTGATCGGCATCCAGTGCTCCGAGCGCAATGGCGCGTTGGTCGGCGCGGTGCAGGTCACCGAAGCACATGAGCTGATGCTGATCTCCGACCAGGGCACCCTGGTGCGCACGCGCGTGGCGGAAGTCTCGCAGCTCGGCCGCAACACCCAGGGCGTCACCCTGATCCGCCTGCCGGCCGACGAAACCCTGGTCAGCGTGATGCGGCTGGAGGCCGAAGAGGACAACGGCGAGGATGCCGAGGTCGTCAATGCCCATGCACCCGCTGATGGCGGCGGTTCCAGTGATGTGGAGCCGGCAGGGGCAGGCAGCGACGAATGAGCTCGACACACGCCTGAATCGGAAAACCCCGGCGATGCCGGGGTTTTTCGTTGCCGGCCCCGGCCCGGGCTGCCTCAGCGGGCGATGGCTGCCAGCATTGCCTCGGCACTGGAAACGCGCAGCTCGCCGGGGGACTCGACCTGCAGCAGGCGCACCACGCCGTCTTCCGCGTAGAGCGCAAAACGCCGCGTGCGCAGGCCCATGCCGAAAGCCGTGCCGTCCAGTTCCAGCCCCAGCGCGCGGGTGAAGCTGGCGTTGCCGTCGGCCAGCATCAGCAGGCCCGGGGGGACCTGCTGGGTGCGGGCCCAGGCCTGCATCACGTAGGCATCGTTGACCGCCAGGCACATCACCTTCACCCCGGCTTCGTGGAAGTCGGCGTAGCGTTGCACGTAGCCCGGAAGATGCCGGCTGGAACACGTTGGCGTGAAGGCGCCGGGGACGGCGAACAGCACCACGCGGCTTCCGGCAAACAGTTCGCCGGTCCGGCAGGGGCGGATCTCCTCGCTGACCGCCGACAGCTCGACATCCGGCAGCGACTGGCCGATTTGAATGGTCATGGTGACGACTTCCCGGGTAGATGATGCCGCCATGCTAACGCTGCGGGAGGAAGCTTGTCGCCTTGAATCGGGAGCCATGAAAACCCACTTCCCGGACAGGCGGCGTTGAGCCGCAAACCCCCACCGACGAGGAGATATGAGCATGAATCTGAGTCACAATTTCCCCTGGAATCCGGCCAGCCCGGCCAACATCGGTGACATCCGCGAGGCGTTCGATCGCCTGCTTGGCAACCCGGCCGAGGCGGACCAGTCCAACGTGGTGACCAGCCAGTGGGCGCCGCGCGTGGACATCAAGGAAGAGGACCGGCGTTTCGTGATCTACGCGGACATTCCTGGCGTGGACCCGGGGAAGATCGAGGTGAGCATGGAGAAGGGCATCCTCACCATCAAGGGTGAACGTACCGTGGAGAACCGCGAGCAGAACGGCAAGTTCACCCGGCTGGAGCGTTCGCACGGCCTGTTCTATCGCCGCTTCGCACTGCCCGACAGCGCCGATGCCGATGGCATCACCGCGCATGGCAAGGATGGCGTGCTGGAAATCGTCATTCCGAAGAAGGCGGAGACCACGCCGCGCCGCATCACCATCAATACCGGCAACTGAAACATTTCCGCGAGTCTTGCGCGGGCGACCTGCCGCGGACAATGATCCGCGGCAGGTCGTCGCGTGTGGAAGAAATTGAATCGGCGGGAGTGGTGTGTGGAATTCAAAGATTATTACGAGATCCTGGGTGTGAAGCCCGAGGCGAGCGAGGCCGAGATCAAGGCGGCGTATCGCAAGCTGGCGCGCAAGTACCATCCGGACAAGAACAAGGAAGCCGGCGCCGAGGAGAAATTCAAGGCGGTCAACGAGGCCAACGAAGTGCTCAAGGACGCCGAGAAGCGGCGTTCATACGACCAGTTGCGTGCCGGCGGCTACCGCGAAGGCGAGCAGTTCCGCCCGCCACCGGGCTGGCAGGGGCAGCAGGGCTTTGGCGGTGGCGACGATGGCGACTTCAGCGATTTCTTCGAGAGCCTGTTCGGCCGTGGGGCAGCGCAGGGCCATCGTGGCCAGCCGCGGCCGCGTCGCGGTCGCGACGTGCAGGCCTCGGTGCAGATTGACCTGCAGACCGCGTTCGACGGCGGCCGCACGCGGCTGGCGATGCATGACCCGGCCGGCGGCGAGCGCGTGCTGGAAGTGAAGATCCCGGCCGGGATCCAGCCGGGCCAGGTGATTCGCCTGTCCGGCCAGGGCCAGGGTGGCATGGCCGGTGGGCCGAACGGCGACCTGCTGCTGGAAGTGGGCATCCGCGACGACGCGCGCTTCCGCCTGGACGGTCGCAACGTGGTGCACGTGCTGCCGATCGCGCCGTGGGAAGCGGCGCTGGGCGCCACCGTGCCGGTGCCGACGCTGGCCGGGACGGTGGACCTGCGCATTCCAGCCGGCTCGCAGTCGGGACGCAAGCTGCGCCTGAAGGGGCGCGGCATGCCCGGTGCGCATCCGGGCGATCAGCTGGTGGAGTTGTCGATTCGTGCACCGGCGGCGGAAAACGACGAACAGCGGGCTGCCTATGAAGCGTTGCGCAAGGAGTTCGGGGATTTCGATCCGCGCCGCTGAGTCATGTGGCCCGCTCAAACAAAAACGGCGCCTGCGGGCGCCGTTTTTTCGTGAACCTGTACAGACGGGAATCAGATCAACCCGGCAGGAACTCCTGCAGCGCCTTGAGCAGTTCCTCTTCCTTGATCGGCTTGGTCACGTAGGCCTTGGCGCCCTGGCGCATACCCCAGACCCGGTCCGTCTCCTGGTCCTTGGTGGTCACCAGGATGATCGGGATGTGTGCGGTCTCGGCGTTCTTGCTGATCGTGCGGGTAGCCTGGAAACCGTTGAGGTTGGGCATGACTACGTCCATCAGGATCAGGTCGGGCTTTTCCGCCTTGGCCACTTCCACGCCCGCGGCACCGTCTTCGGCCGAAAGGGTTTCATGCCCGAGTTTTTCGACGATCCGCTTGATGCCAAGCAGTTGTGACGGGGAGTCGTCGACGATCAGGATGCGTGCCATAAGGTGATAGTCCCCTGCGAGTTTCGTTGATTCTAAGCCGTGGTGATGCTACTTCCAAGCGCGGTTTCGTCAAACCGTGCTTTCGATGCGCACCAGGGTGCGTCCGAACGAGTCGCCAGCGAGCATGCGCGCAAACACGCCGGGCAGTTCATCGAGGCCCACCTCGCGGGTGGCGATGCGCTCCAGGTGTTGCGGTTTCCAGTCACTGGCGAGGTGTTGCCAGATGCTCTCGCGCAGGTCGCGCGCGGTGCCGGCCGAAGCGATCCCGAGCAGGCTGGCGCCGCGGATGATGAACGGCATCACCGTGCTGTCGAAGGCGATGCCGCCGGCGTTGCCGCAGATCGCCACGTTGCCGTACGGATTGATCAGCGGCAGCAGGCCGCTGAGCATGCTGCCGCCGACGTTGTCCAGCGCGCCGCCGAATCGGGCCGAGTCCATCGGCTTGCCGCTGAAGGCGAGCTGGTGGCGGTCGATGCATTCACTGGCGCCGAGGCCGCGCAGGAAATCGAAGTGATCGGCCTTGCCGCTGATCGCGTGCACTTCGTAGCCGGCGCGGCTGAAGATGTCGATCGCCAGCATGCCGACGCCACCGCTGGCGCCGGTCACCGCGACCGGGCCCAGCGCAGGTGTCTGCCGGTTGTCCTGCATGCGCAGCAGCGCAAGTGCCGCGGTGAAACCGGCGGTGCCGATGATCATGCTTTCGCGCAGGCTCAGGCCTGCCGGCAGCGGGATGGTCCAGCGCGCGTCGAGCCGGGCGTACTCGCCATAGCCGCCGTCGCGCGTCTCGGACAGGCCGCTGCCGGTGCACAACACCGCGTCATCTTCCCGAAAGGCGGGATCGGTCGAGGCGACCACATGGCCGGCCACGTCGATGCCGCCGTTGAGCGGGTAGGTGCGCAGGATCCGGCCCTTGCCGGTGCCGGCCAGTGCGTCCTTGTAGTTGACCGAAGAATACGCAGCCTTGACCAGCACTTCGCCCGGCGACAGCGCCTCGGTGTCCATGGTCTCGATACCGGTACGGTAGCCGGCGTCGTCGTTGTGGATGCGGAAAGCACGGAAACGGGGCATTTTGATCTCCTGCGAGTTCAGGCGTCGACGCTGCGGGAGGAAATCCATTTGGGCGTGTAGCTGCCTTCATAGCCCTGCATCCAGCCGAACAGCGCGGCGATGTCGTCGCCGAACCAGATGCTGTCGCGCTGCGCCGCCTTCACGAAGGACTCGTCGACCATGTGCTCCATCAGCGTGCGCAGATCGCGGTAATAGCCGCGCACGTCGAGGAAGGCGCAGGGATAGCGATGCAGGCCCAGTTGCGCCCAGGTCAGCATCTCGAACATCTCGTCCATGGTGCCGAAGCCACCGGGCAGGGCGACGAAGGCATCGGACAACTCGTACATGCGCGTCTTGCGCTGGTGCATGGTCTCGACCACCACCAGTTCAGTGAGGCCCGGGTGGGCCACCTCGAGTTCCACCAGCTGGCGCGGGATGACCCCGACCACCTTGCCGCCGCCGGCGAGCACGGCGTCGGCCACCACGCCCATCAAGCCGACATTGCCGCCGCCGTAAACCAGGGCGATGCCACGCCGGGCCATTTCGGTACCGAAGGCGCGGGCCTGTTCGGCGTACTCGGGATGCCGGCCGCTGTTGGAGCCGCAGTAGACGCAGATGGCGGTGGGTTGGGGCATGGCGATGTCGGTTTGGTCAGGGCAAAAAAACAGGAGAGCACCGTGTCAATTTGTCGCTTTTCGGTTTTGCCGAAAACGACGTGGCCCGCCCATGTCGCCAGGAGCGGGCCATGTTGGCTGAGCACCGGGCGATCAGTTGCCCTTGTGGATGGAGCGCTTGTCAACCGACAGCGCGGCCTCGTGCACGGCTTCCGACAGCGTCGGGTGGGCGTGGACGATGCGGGCCAGGTCCTCGGACGAGCCCTTGAACTCCATCGCCACCACGCACTCGGCGATCAGCTCGGACACGCCCGGGCCCACCATGTGCACGCCGAGGATGCGATCGGTCTCGGCGTGGGCGAGCATCTTCACCTGGCCGATGGCCTCGTTCATCGCCACGGCGCGGCCGATCGCGGCAAACGGGAAGCTGCCGACCCTGTACGGGATGCCGGTGTCCTTCAGTTCCTTTTCGGTCTTGCCGGCCCAGGCGATTTCCGGTTCGGTGTAGATCACCCACGGAATCGTGTCGAAGTTGACGTGGCCAGCCTTGCCGGCGATCCACTCGGCCACCGCCACGCCTTCCTCGGAGCCCTTGTGCGCCAGCATCGGGCCGCGCACGGCGTCGCCGATCGCCCACACGCCATCGACGCCGGTGTGGTTGTGCTCGTCGACCACGATGCGGCCGCGCTCGTCCAGCTTCACGCCGGTGTCGTCGGCCAGCAGACCGGTGGTGTAGGCACGGCGGCCCACGGCGACCAGCAACTTGTCGACCACGAGCTGCTGCTCGCCGTCCTTGTCGGTATAGGTGAGGTGCACGCCGTCCTTCTTCACCTCAGCCTTGTTGAGCTTGGCGTTGAGCTTGATGTTCAGACCCTGCTTGGCGAATTCCTTGGCGGCGACCTTGGCCACATCGGCGTCGGCGACAGCGAGGAATTCCGGCAGCGCCTCGATGATGGTGACTTCGGAACCCAGGCGCTTCCACACGCTGCCCAGTTCCAGGCCGATCACGCCGGCGCCGATCACGCCCAGGCGCTTCGGCACCTCGGTGAAGTCCAGCGCGCCGGCGTTGTCGACGATTGCCTTGCCGTCGAACTTGGCGAACGGCAGTTCGATCGGAATGGAGCCGGAGGCCAGGATCACGTTGGTGGCGCTGATCGTCTGCTTGCTGCCGTCTGTGGCGGTGATCTCTACCGAGTTGCCCTTCAACAGCTTGCCGGTACCGAAGAACGGCGTGACCTTGTTCGCCTTGAACAGCTGGGCGATGCCGCCGGTGAACTGCTTGACGATCTTGTCCTTGCGGCCGATGAACGTGCCCATGTCGACCTTGGCGTCGCCCACGCTGATGCCGTGCACCGGCAGGTTATGCGCGATGTTCCAGAACTGGCGCGAGGAATCCAGCAGCGCCTTGGACGGGATGCAGCCCACGTTGAGGCAGGTGCCGCCCAGTGCCGGCTTGCCGTCCTTGCCGGTGAACGCGTCGACGCAGGCCGTCTTCAGGCCCAGCTGCGCGGCGCGGATCGCGGCCACGTAGCCGGCCGGGCCGGCACCGATGATGATGACATCGTATTTGTCGCTCATGGTTTTCCTCTTTGCTCTTTCCTTCTCCCGCCGGGAGAAGGTGGCGCGAAGCGCCGGATGAGGGTACGGGCGGAGCGAGATGTTGCGGTATCACCGAACCCTCACCCCAACCCCTCTCCCGGCGGGAGAGGGGTTCAAGCGGTTACAGCCCCAACAGCATGCGCTGCGGATTCTCCAGCTGGTTCTTGATGTCGACCAGGAACAGCACCGCGTCCTTGCCGTCGATGATGCGGTGGTCGTAGCTGATCGCGATGTACATCATCGGCGCGGCGATGATCTGGCCGTTCTCGACGATGGCGCGTTCCTTGATCGTGTGCATGCCCAGGATCGCGCTCTGCGGCGGGTTGACGATCGGGGTGGACAGCAGCGAGCCGAAGGTGCCGCCATTGGTGATGGTGAACGTGCCGCCCTGCAGGTCGTCCAGCGATAGCTTGTTGGCGCGCGCCTTGGTGGCGTAGTCGGCGATGCCCTTCTCGACGTCGGCGAAGCTCATGTCCTGCACGTCGCGCAGCACCGGCGTGACCAGGCCCTTGTCGGTGGACACGGCGATCGAGATGTCCTGGTAGCCGTGATAGATCACGTCGTTGCCGTCGACCGAGGCGTTGACGAACGGGTAGCGCTTCAGCGCCTCGGCAGCGGCCTTGACGAAGAAGCTCATGAAGCCGAGCTTGACGCCGTGTTCCTTCTGGAACGCGTCGCCAAGGGCTTTGCGCATCTTCACCACTTCGGCCAGGTTCACTTCGTTGAACGAGGTGAGCATGGCGATCGAGTTCTTCGACTGCATCAGGCGCTCGGCGATGCGCGCGCGCATGCGGGTCATCGGCACGCGCTCTTCCGGACGCGAACCCGGGGTCGGCTTCGCCGCCGGCGCGGCGGGAGCCGCGGCAGGACGCGAGCCGGCGTTGACCACGTCTTCCTTGATGATGCGGCCGTCGCGGCCGGTACCGGCGATGGCGGAGGTGTCGACCTTGTTTTCGGTGGCGACGCGCTGCGCGGCGGGAGAAAGCTCGGCGGCCGACTTCGACGCGGCGGGGGCGGGCGCTGCAGCCGCGGGTGCGGACGCCGGAGCGGCGGCAGCTGGAGCCGGAGCCGGAGCCGCGGCCACGGCGCCTTCCTCGATGATCGCGATGATCTGCTC
This sequence comes from Rhodanobacter thiooxydans, assembly GCF_030291135.1. NCBI lineage: Bacteria > Pseudomonadati > Pseudomonadota > Gammaproteobacteria > Lysobacterales > Rhodanobacteraceae > Rhodanobacter > Rhodanobacter thiooxydans. The sequence goes on from NZ_CP127409.1 coordinate 1,558,360, forward strand.
GCTGTTCACCGTGTCGCCGACCTGGTGGCGGATTTCCTTCAGCACGCCGTCGACCGGCGAGGGTACTTCCAGCACCACCTTGTCGGTTTCGAGGTCGACCAGGTTCTCGTCGCGCTTCACCGCGTCGCCGGCCTGCTTGTGCCAGCTGGCGATGGTGGCGTCGGAGACGGACTCGGGCAGGACGGGGACTTTGAGTTCGATGGACATAACGATCCTTGGGTGTCTTTATTCTGCAGAGTGGTCAGTGCCGACCGGCGCGGCGAGCGCCTGTTCGACGAGTGCTGCCTGTTCGGCGACGTGGGTGTTGTGGTGACCGGCAGCCGGTGCCGGCGAGCGCGCGCGTCCCGCGTACGAGAGACTGTGCTTGCTGCCGATGCAGGCCTGCAGGTGGTGGCGAATCTGGAACCAGGCGCCCTGGTTCATCGGCTCTTCCTGGCACCAGATCACTTCCTTGGCGGAAGGATACTTGTCCAGTTCGGCGCCGACTTCGACACGCGGGAACGGATACAACTGTTCGACACGCACGATCGCGACGTCGGCCAGAGCACGCTTCTCGGCTTCCTCCAGCAGGTCGTAGTAGACCTTGCCGGAGCACAGCACCACGCGCTTGACCTTCTTCGCGGCCAGCTGGCGGTGCTCGCCGATCACCAGCTGGAAGCTGCCGTTGGCCAGCTCGTCCAGCGTGGACACCGCCAGCTTGTGGCGCAGCAGCGACTTCGGCGTCATCACGATCAGCGGCTTGCGTGCGGCGCGCAGCATCTGCCGGCGGATCATGTGGAAATCCTGCGCCGGCGTGGTCGGCACGCAGACCTGCATGTTGTCCATCGCGCACAGCTGCAGGAAGCGCTCGAGGCGCGCGGAGGAGTGCTCCGGGCCCTGGCCTTCATAGCCGTGCGGCAGCAGCAGCACCAGGCCGCACAGGCGGTTCCACTTCGCCTCGCCGGAGCTGATGAACTGGTCGATCACCACCTGCGCGCCGTTGGCGAAATCGCCGAACTGGGCTTCCCAGATGTTGAGCGTGTCCGGGTCGGTGGTGGAGTGGCCGTACTCGAACGCCATCACCGCCTCTTCGCTGAGCAGCGAGTCGATCACCTCGACGTCGGCGCCCGGGCGCACCGTGGCCAGCGGCATGTAGGTGTGGCCGTCCTTCTGGTCGTGCAGTACCGCATGGCGATGGAAGAACGTGCCGCGGCCGGAATCCTGGCCGACCAGGCGCATGTCGTGGCCGGCGTCGACGAGGGTGGCGTAGGCCAGGTTCTCGGCGAAGCCCCAGTCGGCCGGCAGCTCGCCCGCGGCCATCTTGCGGCGGTCGTCGTAGATCTTCGCCACCCGGGCCTGCAGGGTGAGGCCGGCCGGCAGGGTGAGGATCTGGCTGGAGAGCTCCTGCAGCCGCTGCTTCGGCACCGTGGTGTCGGTCGGCGTGGACAGCTTGCCGCCGAGGAAACGGGCCCAGTCGACGTGGCCGTCGCGGGTTGGCGCGTCGTTGTCCAGCTCGGTCATCGGCGCGCCGGCTTCCAGACGGTCGCGGTAGGCCTCGAACTGTTTCTGCGCGTCGCCCTCGGCCAGCACGCCTTCCTTCACCAGCTGCTGCTGGTACAGGTCGCGCGCGGTCGGGCGCTTGCGGATGATCTGGTACATCACCGGCTGGGTGGCGGCCGGTTCGTCGGCCTCGTTGTGGCCGTGGCGGCGGTAGCAGACCAGGTCGATCACCACGTCCTTGCGGAACGTCTTGCGGAATTCATAGGCAAGCCGGGTCACCAGGATCACAGCTTCGGGATCATCGCCGTTCACGTGCAGCACCGGCGCGTTGACCATCTTGGCCAGGTCGGTGCAGTACATGGTGGAACGCGCGTCCTGCGGGTTGGAGGTGGTGAAGCCGACCTGATTGTTGATCACGATGTGCAGGCTGCCGCCGATGCGGAAGCCGCGCGCCTGCGACATGTTGAACAGCTCCATGTTCACGCCCTGGCCGGCCAGCGCGGCGTCGCCGTGGATCAGCACGGCCATCGACTGCGTGTGCGCGGTGTCGCGGCGGCGGGTCTGGCGCGCGTGCACCGAGCCGGTCACCACCGGGTTGACGATCTCCAGGTGCGACGGGTTGAACGCCAGCGCCACGTGCACGCCGCCCTTGGGCGTCTTGACGTCGGCGGAGAAGCCCATGTGGTACTTCACGTCGCCGGAATGGGCCGGGTCGTCGGGGTGCTCGAACTTGCCCTCGAATTCGTCGAACAGCGTCTTCGGCGGCTTGCCCAGGATGTTGACCAGCATGTTGAGGCGGCCGCGGTGGGCCATGCCGATCACCAGTTCCTTGATGCCATTGTCGCCGGCGGCACGCACCACGTCGTCGATCATCGGGATCAGGCTGTCGCCGCCTTCCAGCGAGAAGCGCTTCTGGCCCACGTATTTCGTGTGCAGGTAGCGCTCCAGCCCCTCGGCCGCGGTGAGGCCGTCCAGCACGCGCTGCTTGCCCGCCTTGTCCAGGCCGCTCTGGCCGGCCGCCTGTTCGAGCCGGCTGTAGATCCAGTTGCGTTGCTCGTGGTTGCTGATGTGCATGAACTCGGCGCCGATCGTGCTGGCGTAGGTCTTCTGCAAGCGGGCCAGCAGTTCGCGCAGTTTCAGGCGCTGGCCGCCGCCGGCGTAGTTGCCGGTGTCGAATTCGGTGTCGAGATCGGCGTCGGAAAGGCCGTGGAAGGCGAGGCCGAGGTCCGGCGCCGGCATCTTCTCGGTCAAGCCGAGTGGGTCGAGCTCGGCGGCAAGGTGGCCGCGCGAGCGGTAGGCGGTGAGCAGGCGCAACACGCCGGCCTGCTTGCGTGCGTGCTCGTCGCTGACCGGCGCGGCGGTGGCGCCGTTGTGGCGCTGCTTCTGCGCCGCCTCGATGCGCGCGATGGCCGAGGCGTGGGAGACGTCTCCCGACTCGCGGCCCTTGAAGGTTGCAAAGTAACTGGCCCATTCGGCCGGTATCGACGAAGCGTCGGCCAGCCAGGCGTCGTAGAGCGATTCGACGTAATCGGCGTTGCCGCCAGCGAGTTGGGAGGATTCGAAGAACTCGCGGATCAGGTTTGTAGTCACGTCACCACCGGCAGGGAAGGGATGCTTGCGGCCATCCGCGTGACCTTTGAGGTCGCGGCTTCCGTCCGGTTTTCAAGCCCGGCAGGCCGCTTGTACGGATGACTGGGGAGAATCCCGACGATTATAGCCTTTGGCTGCTGCGACGCGGCAACCCGCAGGCCGCCCGGAATGGCCATTTGGCCCGCCTGTCCGACGATGGTCTAACACGCTTTTCGCCGCAGGCAGCGCTTCCATGCGATTTGCCGTGCTCGCACGGAAGCGTTGCCGGACGAAACGCCGGGCCAGCCGCCGTTCAGCCGGTGCCGGGCTAAAGCCTCAGCGCCTGCAGTTCGCTGGCCGGTTCGGCACGTTCCCACACCTCGTCGAAGTGCTGCTGCAGCGGCGCCTGGGCGGCGCGGTCGCGGCGCGCGGCGCGACCTTGCGCGCGGTCGGCCTCGGGCAGGAACAGGTAGCCGCCGGCGTCGTTGAGCAAGTAAGCCGAGATGTAGGCGCGGTCGGCCTCCTCCATCGGCGTGCGGATCCGGATCGCGCTGGGCAGGCGCTGGGCCAGTGCAATCAGGCGATGGTCGTTGCGCAGGGCGGCGGCCGGGTCGTGCAGCAGGATGCGGATCTGCGCGCCGCGGCCGGAGATCGCGATGCGCCGCAGTTCGGCCAGCTCTTCCGCACTGGCGTAGCTGTCGTTGCCCAGCAGCGGCAGGTAGATCGACAACTGGTGGCGCGCATCGGCCAGCAGTTGCCGGCGAGTTTCGGCTGTCTCGCCTTGCGTGCCGGCGGGCAGCGTGGCGACGTCGCGCGGCGGCGCGGCATCGGCGGCCGCTGCGGACAGGTCCAGGCGCATCGCCCGGTGCGCCAGGCCGGCGTCCTCGAACTCCTCGCCGTACGCCACGAAATTCTCGCGTTCGTAGAAACCGATCGCACTGACCTGGGCGTCCAGCGCCACGTCCGGCCAGCCCTGCGTGCGGGCGCGGACGACCAGTTCGCGCAACATCGTCACGCCCACGCCGCGACCGCGCCACTCCTGCAGCACGGCCATGCGGCCGATCTTGTGTGCCGGCGTGAGCCGGCCGCAACCGATCGGCCGGCCGGCCTCGTCGCGGGCCAGCACGTGCCAGCAATCCGTGTCCAGCCCGTCGCGTTCGCGCTGCTCGGGCACGCCCTGTTCCAGGATGAACACCACCTCGCGCAGGTCGAGCAGGGCAGCACGCTGGTCCTCGCGTGACCAGTCGGCAATCTCGACGTGGAAATCCTGCAGCTTCATCGGCGGCGGCGTGGCTTGTGCGGCTGCAGGTGGCCGTCGTTGACCAGCGCCAGCAGCAGGGCGCGTTCGCTGGCATCGAGCTTGCGCCCGGCCTCGAACGCGCGCTGTTCGCACAGCTGCTGCGCCAGCGCCGGCGTGGCCGGGTACGGCTGGCCGCTGGCGTACAGCGTGCAGCCGGACTTGCCGCGGCTCCACGCCAGCCGCGACCACGGGTGGCGCAGCAACTGCGCACCGGCATCGAGCTGTTTCGCCAGCATGGCCTCGGTCAGCGGCCTGGCCGGCGGCACCGGCACTTGCGCACTGCGGTAGCGGGTGACAAAACGACCGAACCATTCGCGCAGCAGATCCTCGCGCAGGGCGGCGGCGAACGGCAGCGCGTCCTTCAGACGCTCGATCGCGGCGCGGTCGATCTCGCCGGTGGCGGTGGCCGGCTTCAGGTCCGGGTCGGCGTAGCGCAATTCTTCCGGCAGATGCTCGGCGATGAAGTCGGCCAGGTCGCCGGTCAGCTCGGCCTGCGACGGTGCGCGCATGCCGACGGAGAAGGTCATGCACGGGCCACCGAAGGCCACCCCGTCGTGCGGCACGCCGGGCGGCAGGTACAGCATGTCACCCGGTTCCAGCAGCCATTCGTGGGTCGGTTCGAACTGCACCAGCTGCTTCAGTTCCACGTCGGGGCGGAACGCCTTCGGCGCCAGCGGGTCGTCGCTGATCGCCCAGTGGCGCTGGCCCAGGCCCTGGATCAGGAACACGTCGTACTGGTCGATGTGGGCGCCGACGCCGCCGCCGGGCTCGGCGTAGGAGACCATCACGTCGTCCACGCGCCAGCTCGGCAGGAAGCGGAAGTGTTCCAGCAACTGAGCTACATCCGCGTCCCACTTGTCGACGTCCTGCACCAGCAGGGTCCAGCCGCTGTCGGGGGTATTGGCGAAGTCGGCCTCGTCGAGCGGACTCGATTTGACCTGCCAGCGATCACGCTTCTCGTCGTGCACGATCAGCCGCGCCAGCGCAGTCGGTTCGCAGGCCAGGCCGGCCAGGTCGTCCGGCTGCAGTGGTGGCTGGAAGTCGGGGAAGGCGTGGCGGACCAGCAGCGGACGCTTCTGCCAGTAGTCGCGCAGGAAGCGGGCGGGCGGCATGCCCAGCGGCTGCTTCGCGGAGCCGCGGACTTCGATCGGAAAGGAGGCTGGCTTGGTCATGCGCGCATTGTAGCGGCGACCGGCGGGGGTGATGTCAGTGCAGCGCCTTCACCACGTTGTTGAGACCCAGTGCCAGCACCGCGGTGGCGGCCAGCAGCGTCGCGGCCCGTGCCGGCATGCGCCGGGCCAGCAGGGCGCCAAACGGGGCGGCAAGCATGCCGCCGGCGATCAGGCCGAGCACGGCGACGCCGTTGGTGGCGCCGACATGCATCAGGAAACTGACGCTGGCGGCCGCGCTGACCACGCACTTGGCCAGGTGCACGGTACCGATCACCGTGCGCGGCGTGGCGCCACGGGCAACCAGGGTGGTCACGGTCAGCGCGCTCCAGCCGCCGCCGGCCACGGCATCGGCGAAACCGGCAACCAGTCCCAGCGGGCGGGTGGCACGCGGCACCACGTCGTCATGGCCACGGTCGCGCCGCATCGCCCGTCGCAGCAGGAATACACCCATGCCCAGCATGTAGACGGTGAGCGCCAGTCGCATCCAGTTTGCCGGTGCATGAGTGACCACGTAGGCGCCGATCACGGCACCGATCGCGCCGGGAATGGCCAGCGTCCAGAACAGCTGCCGCCGCACGTTGCCGGCCGCCAGGTGGCTGAGGCCGGAGGCACCGCAGGTGAAGGTCTCCGCGTAGTGCACGCTGGCGCTGGCCACCGCCGGCGGCAGGCCCAGCCCCAGCAGCATCGCCGCCGAGACGACACCGTAAGCCATACCCAGCGCACCATCGACCAGCTGGGCGAATACGCCCACGGCGGCGAAGGTCAGAAATTCGGATAGTGGAGGCATGGGCGGGGACATCCGTGCGCGATGCGGAAGTGTAGCAAGTATCGGAAGCGGGTCCGCCGCCCGGAAATAAGGCCTCGGCATAAGCACATGTCGACATATCCTTTCCCGGGCATGCGGTTAAAAAATAATTTGGACGTCAAGAATTATGGACGTCCAAATGGAGTCGCCGTGAATACCGTCGCCGTACCGAACCTTCCTGCGCCAAGCCTCGATGCAGACAAGCTGGCCCGGCTGACCCGTGAACTGGAGAGCCTGACGGCGGCCCAGCTGTACTGGATTGCCGCATGGAGCGCGGCGCAGGCCGAGCAGGTGCAACGCGGCGGGACGACAGTTGTGCCGGTGGGGCAGCCGGCCGGGTGGCTGAGCATCGTCTACGGCAGCCAGACCGGCAACGCGAAGCGCATCGCCGAGCAGCTGGCCAGTCGTGCTGAAGCAGCCGGCCTGCCGGTGCGGCTGCTGCGCGCCGATGCCTATCCGCAGCGCGAGCTGGTACAGGAACGCCATCTGCTGCTGGTGATCAGCACCCAGGGCGACGGTGAGCCGCCGGACGACGCGCGCGGCCTGTTCGAGTTCATCAGCGGCAAGCGCGCGCCGAAGCTGCCGGCGCTGCAATTCGCGGTGCTGGGGCTGGGCGATTCGAGCTACCCGCAGTTCTGCACGATCGGCCGCCAGCTCGACGTTCGCCTGGCCGAGCTGGGTGGCAGCCGCCTCGCTTCCTTCGGCGAAGCGGACGTGGAGGTCGAGGCCGTCGCTGCGCCGTGGGTGGAGCAGGCGTTGGAGCAGGCGCGGGAGCGGCTGCGCCAGGCCGGCGCGCCGGTGCGGGCGACCCCGCTGCACGTGGTGCCAAGCCGCAGCGCCTGGTCGCGCGAACAACCCTTCGCCGCCACCGTGCTGGCCAACCAGCGCATCGTGGCGCGCGACAGCGCGCGCGACGTGCGCCATGTCGAGTTGTCGCTGGAAGGCTCCGGCCTGCACTACCAGCCGGGCGATGCGCTGGGCGTGTGGCCGCACAATCCGCCGGCACTGGTCGAGCAATGGCTGGAAATCCTGCAACTGGACGGCGCGCAGCCAGTGACCCACCAGCAGCGCACCTTGCCGCTGCGGCAGTGGCTGGGCCACGAGCGCGAGATCACCCGGCTGCACCGCGGCTTCATCAGTGCGCTGGCGACCGCCGGCGGCCACGACGAACTGGCCAGACTGCTGCAGCCGGAGCAGTCGGCGCAGTTCGCGGCGGTACTGGCCGACGAGCAGCCGATCGACCTGCTGCGCCGCTACCCGGCGACATGGCAAGCCGAGACGCTGCTGGCGGCGTTGCGGCCACTGGCGCCGCGGCTGTACTCGATCGCCTCCAGCACAAAGGCGGTGGGCGAGGAGGTGCACCTGACCGTGGCGGTGGTGGATTACCAGGCGCACGGCAGCGCGCACTGGGGCGCCGCCTCCTCGTTGCTCGCCGCGACCGGCGAGGACGGCAAGCTGCCGGTATTCATCGAGCCGAACGAGCGCTTCCGCCTGCCGGCCGATGGCTCGCGCGACATCATCATGATCGGGCCGGGCACCGGCGTGGCGCCGTTCCGCGCGTTCGTGCAGGAACGGCGCGAAAGCGGCGCCACGGGCCGCAACTGGCTGTTCTTCGGCAACCGCCACTTCGCCAGCGATTTCCTCTACCAGGTGGAGTGGCAGCAGGCGCTGCAGGACGGCTCGCTGCACCGGCTCGACCTGGCGTTCTCGCGGGACCACGCTTTTTCTGAAAGTCCGCACAAGGATGTGCGGGGTGTTGCGAGGGATTCGCATAAGACCTATGTCCAGGATCGCCTGCGCGAACACGGCGCCGAGCTGCATGAGTGGCTGGAGAACGGCGCACACCTCTATGTCTGCGGCGACGCGAAACACATGGCCCGCGACGTGCATGCCGCGCTGGTCGACGTGATCGTGGCCCACGGCAACCAGTCAGCCGACGAGGCGAACGCCTGGCTCGGCGATCTCCTGCAACAGGGCCGCTACGCCCGCGACGTGTACTGACATGAGCACGAAACTCTCGCACCTCGAACACATCAAGGCGGCCAGCCGCTTCCTGCGCGGCACCATCGCCGAGGGTCTGGCCGACGCGGTCACCGGCGCGATCAGCGACGACGACACCAAACTGCTGAAGTTCCACGGCAGCTACCAGCAGGATGACCGCGACCTGCGCGAGGAGCGCCGCAAGCAGAAGCTGGAACCGGCCTACTCGTTCATGCTGCGCGCACGCCTGCCCAGCGGCGTGGTGACGCCGGCGCAGTGGCTGGTGTTCGACCGCATCGCCCGCGAATACGCCAGCGGCACGCTGCGCATCACCACGCGGCAGACCTTCCAGTGGCACGGCATCATCAAGCGCAAGCTGAAGCCGACTATCGCGGCGATCCACGAGGCGCTGGCCACCACCATCGCCGCCTGCGGCGACGTGGTGCGCAACGTGGTCAGCACGGCGAACCCGGTGGAGTCGGCCGCGCATGCCGAGGCGTATGCCTGGGCCACGCGGCTCTCGACCGAACTGGCACCGAAGACGCGCGCCTATCATGAGATCTGGCTGGACGGCGAGAAGCTGCACGGTGATCCCGTGGAAGAGAGCGAGCCGCTGTACGGCGCCACCTACCTGCCTCGCAAGTTCAAGATCGGCCTGGCGATCCCGCCGCTCAATGACATCGACGTGTTTGCGCAGGATCTGGGCCTGATCGCGATCGTCGAGCAGGGCAGGCTGCGCGGCTTCAACATTGCCGTCGGCGGCGGCATGGGCGCGACCCATGGCGACGCCAGCACCTACCCGCGGCTGGCCAGCGTGATCGGTTTCGCCACGCCGGAACAGTTGTTCGCGGTGGCCGAGGCGGCGATCGGCGTGCAGCGCGACTGGGGCGACCGGGCCGAACGCAAGCACGCTAGGTTGAAGTACACGCTGGACCGGCACGGTCTGGACGCCTTCAAGGCCGAGCTGGAATCGCGCCTCGGCCACGCGCTGGCCGCGCCGCGTGCGTACCGCTTCGAGCACAACGGCGACCGCTACGGCTGGGTCGAGGGCCACGACGGCCGCTGGCATCTCACCCTGCACATCGAATCCGGCCGGCTCGCCGACGTGGGCGAGCGGCGCTGGCTCAGCGGCCTGCGCGAGCTGGCGAAGGTGCATGCCGGCGACTTCCGCCTGACCTGCAACCAGAACGTGATCGTGGCGAACGTCGCGGCGAGCGAGCGCGAGCGCATCGACGCGATCGTGCGCGAGCACGGGCTTGACGGCTACCGCAAGCAGAGCGCGATCCGCCGCCATGCGATCGCCTGCGTGGCGCTGCCCACCTGCGGCCTGGCGATGGCCGAAAGTGAGCGCTACCTGCCGGCGCTGCTGCCGAAGCTGGAGGCGTTGCTCGATCGACATGGCCTGGCCGACGCGCCGATCCTGCTGCGCTTGTCCGGCTGCCCGAACGGCTGCTCGCGGCCGTACCTGGGCGAGATCGCCCTGGTCGGTCGCGGGCCGGGGCGCTACGACCTGCGTCTGGGCGCCGACTTCAGCGGCCAGCGGCTGAACCAGGTCTATCGCGAGAACGTGGACGAAGCGGCGATCCTCGCCGCGCTCGATCCGCTGTTCGCGCGCTACGCCGCCGAACGTGCGGACGGCGAGGGCTTCGGCGATTTCCTGCTGCGTGCCGGTATCCTCGCGCCGCTGCCGTCGCGGCGCATTCCGGCGGAACTGCTCGCGTGAGTGCCGTGCTCCTCGAGCAGGCTCCGCACGAGCCGCGCGCGCTGGCCGCGTTGAACGCCATGCTGTCCCGGCTCGACGCCGAACGCCGGGTGGCGTGGGCGCTGGAAAACGTCGCCGGCGAGCACGTGCTGTCGTCCAGCTTCGGCGCGCAGTCGGCGGTGTCGCTGCACCTGGTGACGCGGCAGCGGCCGTCACTGCCGGTGGTGCTGATCGACACCGGATACCTGTTTGCCGAGACGTACCGCTTCGTCGACGAGTTGACCGAGCGACTCGGGCTGAACCTCAAGGTGTACAGCTCGCCGCTCAGTCCCGCCTGGATGGAAGCGCGCCACGGGCGGTTGTGGGAGCAGGGCGTGGCCGGGCTCGACCACTACAACCGGCTGCGCAAGGTCGAGCCGATGCAGCGTGCGCTGGCCGACCTGCACGCCGTCGGCTGGTTCGCCGGCCTGCGCCGCGGGCAGTCGCGGAGCCGGGCGGCGATCGAGTTCGCGGCGATCCGCAACGGCCGCTGGAAGTTTCATCCGCTGGCCGACTGGAGCGATCGCGACATCGGCCAGTACCTCGCGCGCCACGGCCTGCCGTACCACCCGTTGTGGCAGCAGGGCTACGTCTCGATCGGCGACAGCCACACCAGCCATCGCTGGGAGCCGGGCATGGACGCCGAGGACACCCGTTTCTTCGGGCTCAAGCGCGAATGCGGACTGCACAGCATCGCGTAGACTTTCCGCGCTGGCTCGTCGGGCCTACATCTGGCAGCTTCGTAGGGCGGGCGGTGCCCGCCGCTCTTGCCACATTTCATCGCGAGGTGCCGGAAAAGCGGCGGGCGGTGCCCGCCCTACGAAACGGTTTCAGGCGGCGTCGGGCAGCGCGGTGGGCGGACGCTCCCGCCAGTGCGGCACCGCTGGCCACTCGATGGTCGCAGCATCGGCAGCCAGCGCGCGCACCACGTCGCGGCGGTCCAGGTGCGGCGCGAACTGCGCGATGAACTCCAGCACGTATTCGCGCAGCACGCTTTCACGGCGCAGCACGATCCAGGTCGTGCACTGGGGAAACAGGTGATCGGCCGGCAGCGCACGCAGGTCGGTATCGCTTTCCAGCATCGCCATCTCGGCCAGTACGCCGATGCCCAGGCCGGTGCGCACGTAGGTCTTGATCAGGTCGGCGTCGCCGGCGGTCATCGTGATCTGCGGATGCAGGTCGACGGCCTCGAACGCACGGCGCAGCGAGGAGTCGGGCTTCAGCGAGGAGTCGTAGCTGACCAGCGGCAACGCGGCCAGCTGGTCGAGCGTGGGCGGTTTCCCGCCCGCGCCCAGCGGATGCCCCTGCGGCGCCACGATCACCCGCTGCCAGCGGTAGGCCGGCAGCGCGATGCCCGTGGCTGGGGGCGCGCCGGCGGTGCTGATCACCGCCAGGTCGACGCGGCCGGCCTCCAGCTGGGCCAGCACTTCGCTATCGCGGCCCGGCTGCAGGTGCACGCTGACCTGCGGGTAGCTGCGGCTCAGCGCGCCGATCGCGGCGGGCAGGGCGAAGCGGGCCTGGGTGTGGGTGGTGGCGATGCGCAGCTCGCCGCGCGCCTCGTTGCGCAGGTTGGCGGCGATCGCACGGATGTTGGCCGTCTCGGCGAGGATCGTGCGGGCGCGTTCCAGCACGTGCCGGCCGGCGTGGGTCACCGCGTCCAGGCTCTTGCCCTTGCGCACGAACAGCTGGAAGCCCAGTTCGTCCTCAAGCTGCTTGAGCCGCTTGCTCAGGCCGGGCTGGGTGGCGTGGACGCGCTCGGCGGCCAGCGTGATGTTGAGGCCGGAGTCGGCGATGGCAACGAGGTAGCGTAATTGGGTCAGCGTCATGGCGATGGTCTCGTGGGCAGTCGGGATCGTGGGATCGGGGCGCGGACGGAACACGGATACATCGCATGGCACGGGCCGGCAGCGTGCATGGAGCCTGGGCAAAGGCGGCCGACCTAGGGTCGCGGGCGGGTTCGTGGTGGTGGGTTGGACGAATCATGATTGGACGTCTATACGGCCATTTTGCCGAATGGTCAAGTGTGGCGCGCTTCATAACGCAGCGGCATATGGACACAAGCGCAGATCATTTGCCGGGGCGATGGCGCTTGCGTAGCGTGGTTTTGCCCTCCCTTGCACGCCGCGGTTCCGCCCGAATGAAGCTCTATCCCCTGTTCGCCGACCTGTCCCGCCGCGCCGTGCTGGTGGTGGGCGGCGGCGCGGTGGCCGAGCGCAAGGTGGCAGCCCTGCTCGGCGCGCAGGCGCAGATTACCGTGAACGCACCCGAGCTCACCCCGCAGCTGCAGCGCTGGGTGGCGGCAGGGCGCATCGCCCATCGCCCCGATGCGTTTCGCGAGGCGTGGCTGGAGCGGGTCTGGCTGGTGGTGGCCGCCACCTCCGACACCGAGCTGAACCGGCTGATCGCCACCTTCGCCGGGCTGCGGCGGATCTTCGTCAACGTGGTCGACGACGCCGCGCTGTCCAGCTTCCACGTGCCGGCGGTGGTGGATCGCGCGCCGTTGACCATCGCGATCTCCAGCGGCGGCGAGGCGCCGATGCTGGCGCGGCTGCTGCGCGAGCGGCTGGAAACCCTGCTCGACCATTCGCTGGGCGCGCTGGCCACGCTGACGGCACGCCTGCGCCGGCGCATCCGCCTGCGCTATCCGGAGCCGGCGGCGCGGCGCGGGTTCTACGAGGAACTGTTTGCCGGTCCGGTCGCCGCGCTGCTGCGCCAGGGCCGGCCGGACGAGGCCTGGCAGGCGGCCGGGCAGGCACTGGCGGCGCCGTCGCCCGCCCGGACCGGCTCGGTGGTGCTGGTCGGCGCCGGCCCCGGCGATCCGGGCCTGCTGACCCTGCGCGCGCTGCGTGCGCTGAACGAGGCCGACGTGATCCTGCACGACCGGCTGGTCAGCGCCGAGGTGCTGGAGCTGGCCCGGCGCGACGCCGAGCGGATCGAAGTGGGCAAGCAGGCCGGCCACCACCACACCACCCAGGACGGCATCCACGCGCTGCTGCTGCAGCACGCGCGGGCGGGGCGGAGGGTGGTGCGGCTGAAGGGCGGCGACCCGTTCGTGTTCGGCCGCGGCGGCGAGGAGCTGGAGTTCCTGCGCGCCAACGGCATCCCCTACGAAGTGGTGCCCGGCATCACCGCGGCCGTCGCCTGCGCGGCTTACGCTGGCGTGCCGCTGACCCATCGCGACCATGCGCAGTCGGTGCGTTTCGTCACCGCGCATTGCCAGTCCTCGCGCGACAGCCTGGACTGGGTCGCGCTGGCGCAGGAGCGGCAGACCCTGGCCGTGTACATGGGCGTGGCCGAGCTGGCCGAGCTGCAGGCCCGGCTGGTCGCGCATGGCCGCGCGCCGTCGACGCCGTTCGCCCTGGTCGAGAACGGCTCGCGCCCGGAGCAGCGGGTGGTCACCGGCACCCTGGCCCATCTGGCCGAGCGGGCCAAGGCCCACGGGGTGCGTTCGCCGGCATTGCTGATCCTGGGCGAAGTGGCGTCGCTGGCCACCTCGCTGGCCTGGTTCGGGGCGCCGCCGCTGGGTGCCGCGGTACATGACATCCGCCCCGCGCGCGCGGCCGGCCTGGTCGCCACCGACGTACTGGCGGCGGTGCACCGCGCCTGACGGTAGTTTCACCCGGGCGCGAGCATGCTCTCGCGACCGCCTTTCACCTTGCCAGACGGAGCCTTCCCATGATCTACAAGAGCATCCTCGACACCATCGGCAACACGCCGATCGTCAGGCTTCACCGCCTCGCCCCCAAGCACGTCGAGTTGTACGTGAAGGTGGAGGCGTTCAACCCCGCCGGCTCGGTGAAGGACCGCCTCGCGCTGGCGATCATCCTCGACGCCGAACAGCGCGGCACGCTCAAGCCCGGCCAGACCGTGATCGAGGCCACCTCGGGCAACACCGGCGTGGCGCTGGCCGCGATCTGCGCGGCGCGTGGCTACCCGTTCGTGGCGGTGATGTCCGATACGTTCTCGATCGAGCGGCGCAAGCTGATCCGCGCCTACGGCGGCAAGGTGGTACTCACGCCCGGCGCCGCGCGCGGCACCGGCATGGTGAAGGTGGCGGAAGAGCTGGCGCGCAAGCACGGCTGGTTCCTCGCCAGCCAGTTCGAGAACCCGGCCAACCCGGCCTACCACCGGCAGACCACCGCGCCGGAGATCCTGCGCGACTTCGCCGGCCGCCGGCTGGACTACTTCGTCAGCGGCTGGGGCACCGGCGGCACGCTCACCGGCGTGGGCGAGGTGCTCAAGGTGGCACGTCCGGAAGTGAAGGTGATCGCCACCGAACCGACCGGCGCGGCGCTGCTCTCCGGCAAGGAATGGCAGCCGCACAAGATCCAGGGCTGGACGCCGGACTTCGTGCCGGCCGTGCTCAACCCCAAGGTGGTCGACCGTATCGTGCTGGTCGACGACGTGCTGGCCCGCGACACCTCGCGCGCGCTGGCCCATCAGGAAGGCATCTTCACCGGCATCTCCTCCGGCGCCACGCTGGCCGCTGCACTGCAGGTGGCGGCCGAGGCACCGCAAGGCGCGGTGCTGCTGGCGATGCTGCCGGATACCGGCGAGCGCTACCTATCGACGTTCCTGTTCGAGGGAGTGAACGAGGGGTCGGATGAGGTGGAGTGACGGGCATTTGACGCTGGAATCAAGCCGAGCCGCGAAGCGGCTTCGGCTTGAACGAATTGCAGGCTACAGCGTGACCTAGAGTTCCTGCCCGAACATGATCCGATGGCCGTCAACGGTGCGGAGACCAAACTCCCGCATGCCCCAGGGCTTGTCGGAAAGCAATTGAGTGAACTCGGCACCCGCGGCCTGATACTCGGCGAATAAAGCGGAAGCGTCCGAAACTGTCACGTAGCCGTACCACGAGTGGTCGCCCAGCTCTGCAGCTGGAATCGCATCCGTACATTCGCCGAGCATCACACGAAAGCTGCCACGAGACAGAAATGTCCAGCCAGGCGCCGTAAAGTCGATGCCGAGTCCGAGAACAGAGGTGTAGTAATCCGTGGACTTGGCCAAGTCAAGGACGGCAAGTGTGTATCGAACTTTGGTGAACTCGGACATTTTTGTCTCCCCGCAGCGAACTGTGGTGTTGACGCTTAACGCCTGAGTTAAGCCGCGCCGCGAAACGGCATCGGTTCGGAGGAATTGTTAGCATTCTATCCGGGAGCACTGCTGGGTTTTGCAGGAGTAAGCGTGTCACGCAAACTCAAGATCTCCTTGCGACGATCTGCACGAAGGGCGGGCACCACATAGATTTCATGTAATACCTCGCGAAGAGCTGCAAGTATGACGCGGAGGTGTTTTGACTCCCATCCGTCGTACGAATTCTCGTGGACTTTCGAGCTGGTCAGCTGCTGGATAGTCAGCAGCGTGTCGAAGTAGGCTGGATCTACCTCGGGGTGCAGTTCCTTAAGAGACTTGATACGGTCTTCGTAATTTTCGCCGGAAGCACCGGATAGCACACCCAGTTCGTAAACAATCTTGCGGGCGCAGGCGGATGCGCCGGTAAGGAAATTCGACTTGGCGCAGCCCTCGGACTCTGTCAATAGTTCGCGAAGACGAGCTGGAACCCGATTGTCTAGCACGAAGAACGATGTAGGGACAGAAAAGAAAAAAGCGCTATCCAAGTACTCGCCCATATCGACGCCATCGATGTCCGAGAAGCGATAGACCGGAGCATTGTTGAGGTTTCCGATGTGGTGCCGATCAATGTCCATGAACGTCAGGTGCATGGACCTTTTCTTACAGGATTCGCACCGTACGATAAAGAATGCGCACTTCTTCGATTCGGTCCAATCGAAAGTGCCGGAGTCGACAATGTGGTAAGACACGTGCCGCCGGTTGCAAAACGGGCAGTTATAGATTGTCGAGTCGACGAAGTAGCGACTGTCTAGGTGCGATTGATCAACCATAGGGTGCTAACTCGAAGTAGGTTTCAGATTGCAGTGTAATACCGCAGTCTAATTCGTGCCTTCGGCGCAGCTGGTGTGCTGCAAGCCTGC
Organism: Rhodanobacter thiooxydans; assembly: GCF_030291135.1. Lineage (NCBI taxonomy): Bacteria > Pseudomonadati > Pseudomonadota > Gammaproteobacteria > Lysobacterales > Rhodanobacteraceae > Rhodanobacter > Rhodanobacter thiooxydans. Next base: position 1,574,402 of record NZ_CP127409.1, read on the forward strand.
AAATATCAACGACTTAAATCCCCTGGTTGCAGCCTGACTCCGCAATCTAATCCCGCAGCATTTGACGACGCTGGAAGCGACATTGGCATCGTTCCACGAGCCCACCCCGGAGGCAAGCAGGCGCGCCTCACCCCACCACGCGCACCTGCTTCCCCAGCGAAGCCCGCGAATCCCATTCCGCGATCAGCCGCTGACCCACCCGTGCCAGCGCGCTGATCGCCGGCAGCAGTTCGCGGCCGAGTTCGGTGAGTGCGTATTCGGCGGAGGGCGGGGAGGTGTCGAGCAGGCGGCGGGAGACGAGGCCGCGTGATTCCAGTTCGCGCAGGCGGGCGCTGAGTACGCGGGCGGAGATGCGCGGGATGTCATGGCGCAGTTCGCCGAAGCGGCGCGGTTCGCCGCTCAGGTACCAGATCACGTTGGGTGCCCAGGCGCCGCGCAGCAGCGCCAGGCTTTCGGTGAGCGGGCAGGCGGGCGGCGGTGCGACCTTGCTCTTGCGGACGGGAAGGCCCATGCGGGTGGCTCGGTAACCGGGGAGTTACTGCATTCTAGGACTAACCGATAGTTAGATGGTATCCAATAGTAACCATGGTGGCGTAGCATGCGAGGGAGGGATGCGCGGCTTTGACCGGCGCGCGTCCGTTTCCCCGTCCCCATCAGGAGTCATCGCATGAAGCTTTATTACTCCCCCGGCGCCTGCTCGCTTTCCCCGCACATCGTGGCGCTCGAGGCTGGCATTCCGCTGCAACTGGAGAAGGTCGACGGCAAGGCCAAGCGCACCGAGCACGGTGCGGATTTCTGGCAGATCAACCCCAAGGGCTACGTGCCGGTGCTGGTGCTGGACAGCGGCGAAGTGCTGACCGAAGGCCCGGCGATCGTCCAGTACCTGGCCGACCAGAAGCCGGCGAGCGGCCTGGCGCCCGCCAACGGCACGCTGCCGCGCTACCACCTGCAGGAGATGCTGGGCTACATCAACTCGGAGATCCACAAGAGCTACAGCCCGCTGTTCAAGCCCGATACGCCCGAAGCCACCCGTGCCGAGCGCAAGGAGTACCTGGCGAAGCGCTACCAGTTCATCGAGGGCGTGCTGGCCAAGCAGCCGTTCCTGCTGGGCGACAAGTTCACCGCGGCTGACGCCTACCTGTTCACCGTGACCAACTGGGCCAAGCCCGTGGAGCTGGACCTGTCCGCATTTCCGTCACTGCTGGCGTTCCAGAAGCGTGTGGCTGCGCGCCCCGCGGTGCAGGCGGCGTTGGAGGCGGAAGGATTGGTAAAGAAGGCGCTGGCCTGATACGCATCGGGCCGCGGTGATGCGCGGCCTGGAGCGGTACTCCCTCCCCTGCTTGCAGGGGAGGGCTGGGGTGGGGTGCTTTTGATCTTTCTTGCCAGCCCGGAGCTACCCCCTCCCAACTTCCCCCTGCAAGCAGGGGGAGGAGTCTGTTAAACGCGAGGATTCCTGTCAGATCTCCCGCGCCAGCCCCTCGGCCAAGCCGATGTAGCCGCCCGGCGTGAGGTCGAGCAACCGCTGCTTCGCTTCCGCCGGCAGGTCGAGGCCGGCGATGAATTCGCGCATCGACTCCTTCGTGATGCCGTGGCCGCGGGTCAGCGCCTTGAGCTGTTCGTAGGGTTGCGGCAGGCCGTAGCGGCGCATCACGGTCTGCACGGCTTCGGCCAGTACTTCCCAGCTGGCGTCGAGGTCGGCGGCGATGCGTTCGGCATTGACGTTGAGTTTGCCCAGGCCTTTCTTCAGCGATTCCAGCGCAACCAGGCCGTGACCGAACGCGGTGCCCAGCGCGCGCAGCACAGTGGAATCGGTGAGGTCACGCTGCCAGCGGCTGATCGGCAGCTTCTCGGCGAAATGGCCGAGCAGGGCGTTGGCGAGGCCGAAGTTGCCCTCGGCGTTCTCGAAGTCGATCGGGTTGACCTTGTGCGGCATGGTGGAGGAACCCACCTCACCGGCCTTCAGCGTCTGCTTGAAGTAGCCCAGCGAGATGTAGCCCCAGATGTCGCGGGCCAGGTCGATCAGGATGGTGTTGGCGCGGCGCACCGCGTCGCAGTATTCGGCCACGTTGTCGTGCGGCTCGATCTGGGTGGTATAGGCGTTGTAGTCGAGGCCGAGGCTTTCCACGAAGCGCTGCGAGAACGCGCGCCAGTCGAGCTCCGGGTAGGTAATGACGTGGGCGTTGTAGTTGCCCACTGCGCCGTTGATCTTGCCGGAAATCTCCACGGCGGCGAGCTGCCTGTGCTGGCGCTCCAGCCGCGCCACCACGTTGGCGATTTCCTTGCCCAGCGTGCTGGGCGAGGCGGTCTGGCCGTGGGTGCGCGAGAGCAGCGGCAGCGCGGCGTTCGCGTGCGCCATCTCGCGCAGCCTGGCGATCACCGCGTCCAGCTGCGGCAGCAGCACCTGGCTGCGCGCGTCGCGCAACATCAGCGCGTAGGACAGGTTGTTGATGTCCTCGCTGGTGCAGGCAAAGTGCACGAACTCCTTGGCCTGCGCCAGGCCGGCATTGGCGCCGATCTTCTCCTTGATGAAGTACTCCACTGCCTTGACGTCGTGGTTGGTGGTGGCTTCGATCGCCTTGATCCGCTCGCCGTCGGCTTCGCTGAAGTCATCCGCGATGGCTTGCAGGGTGGCGACCTGGGCGGCGTCGAACGGCGGCAGCTCGGCGATCTTCGGCTCGGCAGCCAGCGCCAGCAGCCAGGCGATTTCCACCTGCACCCGGCGATGCATCAGGCCGAACTCGCTGAAGATCGGGCGCAGCGCTTCGACCTTGCTGGCGTAGCGGCCGTCCAGCGGCGACAGGGCGGTCAGGGCGTGGTTGGACATCGGGGCGTTCCGGCAAGGGGAAACAGGCATTTTACATTGACAGCGGCGCGATGCCTTGCGGCCTATAGTTGGCGGGTTTCCCACCCCCTTGCAAGGACAGAACCATGAGCGGCTTCCGCATCGAACACGACAGCATGGGCGAGCTGAAGGTCCCCGCCGACGCGCTGTACGGCGCGCAGACCCAGCGCGCGATCGACAACTTCCCGATCTCCGGCCTGCACCTGCCGCGCCAGTTCATCCGCGCGCTGGGGCTGATCAAGGCCGCGGCCGCCGAGGTCAACCTGGTGATGGGGCATCTGAAGAAGAACCAGGCCGCGGCGATCCGCAAGGCGGCGCTGGCGGTGGCCGATGGCCAGCATGACGCGCAGTTCCCGATCGACATCTTCCAGACCGGTTCGGGCACCAGCACCAACATGAATGCGAACGAGGTGATCGCGCACCTGGCGGTGGCGACCGGTGCCAAGGTGCATCCGAACGACCACGTCAACTACGGGCAGAGCTCGAACGACGTGATCCCCACCGCGATCCACGTCAGCGCCACGCTCACCACCAGCGAGCAGCTGCTGCCGGCGCTGAAGCACCTGAAGAAGGCGATCGACAAGCGCGCGCGTGAATTGCGCAACACGCCGAAGACCGGCCGCACCCACCTGATGGACGCGATGCCGATCACCTTCGGCCAGGAATTGTCTGGCTGGTCGGCGCAGATCGGTTCCGCCATCGAGCGCATCGGGGATGCGCTGAAACGCATGCGCCGGCTGCCGCAGGGTGGCACCGCGGTAGGCACCGGCATCAACGCCGATCCGAAGTTCGGCCCGGCGATGGCGGCCCAGCTGAAGAAGCTGACCGGGGTGAAGTTCGAGTCGGCGCAAAACTACTTCGAGGGCATGGCCGCGCAGGACGCCGCGGTGGAGCTGTCCGGTCAGCTGAAGACGCTGGCGGTGGCGCTGATGAAGATCGCCAACGACCTGCGCTGGATGAATTCAGGCCCGCTGGCCGGCCTGGGCGAGATCGAGCTGCCGGCGCTGCAGCCGGGTTCGTCGATCATGCCGGGCAAAGTCAATCCGGTGATTCCCGAGGCCACCGCGATGGTCGCCGCGCAAGTGATCGGCAACGACGCTTCCATCACCATCGCCGGCCAGTCCGGCAACTTCCAGCTCAACGTGATGCTGCCGCTGATCGCGCACAACCTGCTGCAGTCGATCGGCATCCTGGCCAACGTCAGCATGCTGCTGGCCGACAAATCCATCGCCGGCTTCAAGGTCAACAAGGCGCGGGTGAACCAGGCACTGGCGATGAACCCGATCCTGGTCACCGCGCTGAACCCGGTGATCGGCTACGAGAAGGGCGCAGCCACCGCCAAGCTGGCGTACAAGCAGCACCGGCCGATCATGGAGGTGGCGTTGGAAACCACAGGGCTGTCAAAAGCGGAACTGCAGAAGCTGCTCGATCCGATGACGCTGACCAGGGGCGGCATCCACGGCGAGTGAGTCGACTGCCGCTAAACGCGAAACGGCGCGCCAGCAGGGCGCGCCGTTTCGCCGGGCGGAGTGCGGGTAGCTTAATCGGAGAACACAGCAAAGCCCTTCTTGCCGTCCTTGTCCTTCATGTCCTTGCCGCAGTCGTCGACGTCCTGCTGCGTCATCGTGGCGTAGGGCTTGAACGCAGGCATCACTGCGGCCAGCTTCTGCTGCGAGGTCATCAGGTCGGGCAGGCGCTTGCACAGTTGCATGGCGGCGGCCTGGATCTGATCGGTCTGCGGCTTGATGCTGGCTTCGATCTCCTTGTCGGTCTTGCCGGTGAACGCGCCCCAGATCGCCTGCTTGGCCGCGGTGACGCCGACGTCCGCGCCGCTGGCGCCGATGTCCATGCCGGCTTCAGCGATGCCGATGATCTGCTGGCGATAACCCACCAGCAGGGTGTGCTGTTCCGGCGTGGCCTCGACCGGCTTGCCGGCGATGACCAGCGTGCCCTGCGGGGTGATCACCGCCTTGGGCAGGGAGCCGTCGTGCGGGTGCGGACCGTCGCCGATGTGGATGCCGCCCACGTCGATGTCCTTGGTGACCAGCTCCTTCTTGGCCTGCTCGATGCCCTTGCGGACCTCGGTGGCAATCATCGAGGAGGAAGTCTGCTCGTGGACTTCCTTCGCGGCCTGCGTGGTGTCGCCGGCGGCGCCCGATGGGCTGGTGTCCTGCCCGGATTGGCTGCAGGCAGCCAGCGGCAGCAGCAGGACCAATGCGAGTGTATTGAGCGTGATGCGCTTCATGGATGTTCTCCTTGATCCGAATTCGACTGGAAGTCAGCTGTCGTCGCGCCAGCGGCGGAACCAGATGGCGCCGGCCAGCAGGCCCAGGCCGATCACGACGCCAATCCACAGGTCCGGTGATGCCAGCAACTGGTAGGTGTTGGCGAGGTCCATGAAGTCCATGCTCGGGTTGCCGGAGACGTGGACGATGGAGTCGCCGTTGGTGTTGAACATGCTGCCGGTGCCGGGGAAGGTGCTGAGCAGGCCGCGCTGCACGATGTTCTTCCAGAACCAGGTGGCCGGCAGGTTGAACACGCCCATCAGGCCGAACCAGCTGATCACCAGGCCGCTGGCCACCGGCAACGCGACGGCCCAGAGGAACGGCTTGTTGCGTGCCCAGGCCGAGCAGAGCAGCAGCCAGCCGACCGACGGCAGGGCCCACAACACATACAGCGGGATGTAGCCGATCAGGTTGGACATGATGCGGAAGGGATGGGCCAGCAACAGCAGCTGCCACACATTCACGCCATGGAACGACAGGGTGATGGCGAGGATCAGCAGCTGCAGGATGCCGACCACGAGACCGACGATCACGGCGATCACGGGGGCGAGCACGGTACCGCTGATGACCTTGGACAACACGGTGCTGGCGTCGGAGATGGGCAGGGACTTCCAGAACAGGATGCTGCGGTCACGCCGGTCGTCATACAAGGCGCCGAGGCAATAGAAGAACACCACGAAGCCGAGTACCACGGTGAGCAGGCCCATCGCCGAATACATCGCCAGGTCCAGCGCAAAGCCCACCTTGCTGAGGTCGCCCGCATCCATGTCGGACATGACAACGTGCAGGCCGCTGCTGGCTCCAAAATGGATGCCATGGCTGGCGCCCAGCACCTCGGCGGTGATGATGCCCATGATGTTCAGCAGCAGAAAAATGCCGCCGGTGATGACGGGGGCCCAGAAAAAGCCGCCGCGATGTTCCCAGAACTCGCGTTTCACCAGCCAGTAGGTGTCTTTCCAGATCGGGGTGTTCATGCGTAGGTCCCTTTCATGGTGGCGACGAACAGGTCGCTGACGGAAGGCCGGCGGGTTTCGCCCAGTTGCTCCAGCGTCGCGCGGTTCGCGCCGTCAAACAGAAAAATGCTCTTGCCGAACACCTGGCGCTCGTCCAGCGGCTTCAATGCGCGGGCCGCGTCGGCCTTGTCGGCGCCCACCATCACTTCGATGAAGCGCTCGCCGACTGCGTCCATGTCGGCGTCCAGCACGATCCTGCCGTCGCGGATGAACATCAGGTCGGTGAGGATGTGCTCGACTTCCTCCACCTGGTGCGTGGTGACGATGATGGTCTTGTTCTCGTCGAAGTAGTCTTCCAGCAGGTTCTGGTAGAACTGCTTGCGATAGAGGATGTCCAGGCCCAGGGTGGGTTCGTCCAGGATCAGCAGCCTGGCGTCGATCGCCATCACCAGCGCCAGGTGCAGCTGCACGATCATGCCCTTGGACATCTGCCGCACGCGCTGCTCGGGCTGCAGCTTGGTGCGCGCCAGGAAAGCCTCGCACTTGGCGCGGTCGAAGCGCGGGTGCACGTTGGCGACGAAGTCCACCGCCTGGCGTACCTTGATCCAGCGCGGCAGCACGGCCACGTCGGCGATAAAGCACACTTCGCCCATCAGCTTGTCGCGCTGCTTGCGCGGGTCGAAGCCCAGCACGTTCAGTTCGCCGCTGAAATCGGTGAGGCCCAGGATCGCCTTCAGCGCGGTGGTTTTGCCGGCGCCGTTGGGGCCGATCAGGCCGACGATGCGGCCGGGTTCGATGCGGAAACTGGCGTTGTCCAGCGCCAGTGCCGACTTGTATCGCTTGGTCAGGCCACTGGCCGTGATCACCGCGCTCATGATTTGTCCTCCTTGTCGGCGTTGCCCTTTTCGGTTGGGGCTTCGCGCATAAGCGTCTTCAGATCCAGCCCCAGTCGCTGCAGCCGGGCAAACAGGACCGGCCACTCCTCGCGCAGGAACCGCTCGCGTTCGGATTTCAGCAGCGCCTCGCGAGCGCCTTCGATGACGAACATGCCCAGACCCCTCCTTTTCTCAACCAGTTGTTCGTCGACCAGTTCCTGGTACGCCTTCGACACGGTCAGCGGATTGATCTGAAAATCCGCGGCCACCTGGCGTACCGACGGCAGCGGGTCGCCCTCGTTCAAGGCGCCGTCCAGGATCATCGCCACCACGCGTTGCTGCAGCTGGCGATAGATCGGGACGCTGTCGTTCCAGATCATGGTCATGTTTTATTCCTTGGCGATGCGGCCGAACTTGTTGCCAAACGAATAGTAGGGCATGGCCAACTGCGACCCGAGCAGGCTGAACTGCTCCGCGTGGCTGGCGCCATCCAGGTGACCGATGGCCGGGATCGCGGCGACGCCGGCGACGCCGATGTCGTTCAGCAGGGCGGCGGTGCGCATTTCGGCAGCGCTGGGGGTAACCTGGACCGGGGCCAGGTCGATGACGTGGATGGTGCTGGTCTTGCTGGCCGGGGCTGGCTGGCTGTCGACGTTGTAGTTGACGGCGCTCAGGCTGGCGAAGGTGAACAGGACGGCGGCGGCGCTGGCGATCAGGTTTTGCGCTTTCATGACGGGCCTCCTTGGTGACCTCGTTGAGTGGTGTTGTAGTGAACTATAACACCATGTTTCGATCCGTCAATAGGTGCGTGGCTATTTCGCAACATGACTGATGGCCTAGGCGCCGAAACCGCGCTGCAGCGCGGTTCGGCAGCATCGGAACCGCGGTGGCGGCCGTCACGGCGTGGTTCAATGGGCCGTCTTCAGCCTCGACGGAGCAGCCCGATGGATCTCGAATTGACCGGACGCGTGGTGGTGGTCACCGGCGCCAGCAGGGGCATCGGGCTGGCCTGCGCGGCCGCGTTCGCCCGCGAGGGGGCGACGGTGGTCGGCATCGCGCGCGACCCGGCCAACCTGCAGGCGGCGCAACGCCAGCTTGCCGCGGCCGGGCTGGCGCTGGCGGTGCAGGCGGCGGACTTGAAGGACAGCGTGGCGGCCGGGCTGGTGATCGAGCGCATCGAGCACGACCACGGCCCGATCGACGTGCTGGTGAACTGCGCCGGCGCGGCGCGCCGCACGCCGCCGGCCGAGCTGGACGCGGTCGCGGTGCTGGCGGCGATGCAGGCGAAGTACCTCAGCTACATGCACGCGATCGACCCGGTGATCCGCCGCATGGGCGCGCGTGGCCGCGGCAGCATCGTCAACGTGATAGGGCAGGGCGGGCGGCAGGCCAGCCCACAGCACATCGCCGGTGGTTCGGCCAACGCCGCGCTGATGCTGGCCACGGTGGGCTACGCCAACGCCTACGCCGGCAAGGGCGTGCGGGTCAACGCGATCAATCCCGGTATTACCCGCACCGGCCGCATGGAGGAGGGGCTGGACGCCGAAGTGCGCGCCACCGGCCTGCCACGTGAGGAACTGCTGGCGCGGCAGTTGGCCGGCATCCCGCTGGGGCGTCTGGCCGAGCCGGCGGAAATCGCCGACGTGGCGCTGTTCCTGGCCTCGGCGCGAGCCAGCTACGTCACTGGTGCGATCGTCCCGATGGACGGCGGCCGGGCCTCGACGATCTGAGCGCTGCTGCAAAGAAAAAGGCCGGCGTGGACGCCGGCCTTTTCCGTCCCGCATCCTGCGACATCAATCCCTGGCGGCGTAGACCTGCTTGCCGCCCACCCAGGTCTGCAGCACCCTGGTGTTCCAGATCTTGCTGGGCGAGTCCTTGACCACGTCGTGGTCGACCAGGATGAAATCGGCCCACTTGCCCGGCTCCAGCGTGCCCAGCGTGTGTTCCGCGTGCTCGGCGTAGGCCGCGTCAAGGGTGAACGCACGCAGCGCCTGCACCAGCGTCATGTCCTGCTGAGGGTACCAGCCGCCGGGCGGCTGGCCGTCGTGGTCCTCGCGGGTCACCGCCGAATACAGGCCGTAGAACGGGTTGGGTGACTCCACCGGGAAGTCCGAGCCGCCGGCGATCACCGTGCCCTGCTTGAGGAAGCGCTGCCATGCGTAGGCGCCGGCGATCCGCTGGTGGCCGATGCGGTCCTCGGCCATGTTCATGTCGGAGGTGGCGTGGGTGGGCTGCATCGAGGCGATCAGCTTGAGCGGCACGAAGCGGGGAATGTCCTGCAGCGACAGGATCTGCGCGTGCTCGACCCGGTTGCGCAGTGCGATCGCCTGCGGATGGGTCTGGTAGGCGCTGGCGAAACTGTCCAGCACCTCGCGGTTGGCGCCGTCGCCGATGGCGTGGATGGCCACCTGGTAGCCCCTGGCGAAGGCCTTGTCGATCTTCGCGGTCATCGCCGCGGGCGGCATGAACAGCAAGCCGCGGTTGTGCGGGTCGTCGCTGTAGGGCTTGAGCATCGCCGCACCGCGGCTGCCCAGCGCGCCGTCGGCGAACAGCTTCACCGTGCGCACGGTGAGGAAGTCGCCACCATAGCCGATCAGCGGGCCGTCCCGGCTGATGGTGTCGAACGCCGCGCCGGTGTCGCGGATCATCGCGTAGATGCGCGCGGTCAGCTTGTGCGCGTCGGCGTAGTCGCGGTAGAGCCGGTAGGTGTCCAGGTCGATGCCGGCATCGCCGACGCCGGTGAGGCCCACGCTGGCCATCTCGGCCAGCGCGGCGTCGAGTGCGGCGGCCCGTTCCTGCGCGGTGGGTGCAGGCACCTTGTCGTTGACCAGGTCGGTGGCGCCGTCGACGAACACGCCGGCCGGGTTGCCGCTGGCGTCGCGTTCGATGCGCCCGCCGGACGGGTCCCTGGTGGTCGCGTTGACGCCGGCCAGCTTGATGGCGGCGGAGTTGGCCCAGGCGGCGTGGCCGTCGACGCGGCTCAGCCACACTGGGCGGTCGGACACCACGGCGTCCAGTTCCTTGGCGGTTGGGAAGCGGCCGAGCTTCCAGATTTCCTGGTTCCAGCCGCCGCCGAGTATCCACTTCGCGTCGGGATGCGCTGCGGCGTAGGCCTTCACCTTGGCCAGCGCTTCTTGCAGCGATTGCGTGCCGGTGAGGTCGACGCTGTTGCGCGCGTAGCCGAGGTCCAGCACATGGCCGTGGGCATCGATCAGCCCGGGCAGCAGGGTGCGGCCGTGGCCGTCGATCACCCTGGCGTCGCCGGCGCGATTGGCCAGTTCGGCATGGCTGCCGGTGGCGACCACCTTGCCCTGATCAACCAGCAGTGCCTGGAAGTGCTGCAGCTTGCCGTGGCTGTCCAGCGTGTAGCCGTTGACGTTGTCGACCAGCAGGTCGGCGGCCTGCACCGCTGGCGCCAATGCCAGCAGGGCGAGCATGGACAGGCATAGCGAACGTTTCATGCGCGGATTCCGGTGGGCGGGTGAACCCGCAGTGTGTCGGCATGCGCGCGGTTTTTCCACCGTGGTGGTTACCGGTTGCCGGCGCGAAAACGCAAAACGCCCCCCTCCGCACGGGAGAGGGCGTTCGCGACGGCGCTGCAGCCGGAGGGCGTCAGGCGGCCCTGGCGACCAGTGTTCCGATCGTGTTGTGCGCCGACTTCAGCGCCGCGGCCTTCTGCTCGTCGCCGATCGCAACGCCTTCGGCCCGCACGAACTCGACGTCATTGATGCCAATGAAGGCAAAGGCGGCGCGCAGGTAGGGTTCCTGGAAATCCATCGCGGCGGCGGCTGCATCCTTGCTGTAGATGCCGCCGCGGCTGGAGGCGACGATCACCCGCTTGCCGCCGGCCAGGCCTTCGGGGCCGTTCGCGGTATAGCGGAAGGTCTTGCCGGCGACCAGGATGCGGTCAAGCCACGCCTTGAGCGAGCTGGAAATGGCGAAGTTGTACATCGGCGCGCCGATCACCACCACGTCGGCGGCGAGGAATTCCTCCAGCAACTGGTTGCCAAGCACGGCGGCAGGGTCGCTGGCGTCGGCCACCGGCGTCCAGTGCGGCAGCGGCTGGGCAGCCAGATCGTGGTAATGGATGGCGGTGTCGGGTGTGCTGCGCTTCAGCTCGGCTACGATGTCGGCGGTCAGCTGGCGCGACACCGAGTAGCCACCCAGCGCGCTGGAGTCGAGATGCAAGAGTTTCATGGAAAGGTTCCTGGTCGGGCCAACGATTGGCGATGGACTCAGGATATATTCCGAACAATATCGCGATAAGATGGCAGTTATCGAACTTATCGTTCTTGAATGGAAACGACGATGACGGTATTGAGCGGTGCCCTGCAGGACCTCAACGACCTGTACTTTTTTGCCGCGGTGGTCGAGCACGGCGGTTTTTCCGCGGCCGGCCGCGCGCTGGGCATACCGAAGTCGCGCCTGAGCAAGCGCGTGGCCCAACTGGAGGAACGCCTCGGCGTGCGCCTGCTGCAGCGGACCACAAGACGCTTCGTGGTGACCGAGGTCGGCGAGCGCTTCTACGCGCACTGCCGCGCCGTGCTGGAGGAAGCGCAGGCGGCGCAGGACGCCGTGGACGAATTGCGCGCCGAGCCGCGCGGCGTGGTGCGCCTGAGCTGCCCCGTCTCGCTGGCGCAGACCGTGCTGGCGCATGTGCTGCCGGATTTCCTCGCGCAGTACCCGAAGATGCAGGTGCGGCTGCTGTCGGGCAACCGCCGGGTCGACGTGATCGGCGAGGGTTACGACCTGGCGATCCGCGTGCGCACCAAGCTGGATACCGACGCGAACCTGGTGATCCGCACCTTCGGCCTGTCGCGCACCAAGCTGGTGGCCAGCCCGGCGCTGCTGAAGGCGCAGGGGCGCCCGCTGCAACCGGACGACCTGGCCCGCCTGCCGGCGCTGTCGATGAGCGAGCACGAGGGCGCCCAGCTGTGGGAGCTGATCGGCGCGAACGGCGCGCAGACCAGCGTGGAAGTGCAGGCGCGGCTGATCACCGGCGATTTCGCGGTGCTGCTGGAGGCTGCCCGCCGCGGCATGGGTGTGGCGCTGCTGCCGGAGTTCGTCTGTGCGCCGGCGATCACCGCAGGCGAGCTCGAAGTGGTGCTGCCGGAGTGGAGCGTACCCGAGGGCACCATGCACTTCGTCTATCCCAGCCGGCGCGGCATGCTGCCGGGCGTGCGTGCGCTGGTGGATTTCCTGGCCGAGCGGTTGCCGGCCACCACCTTGCAGAAGCACGAGCAATGCAAGCAGCGTCCGCAGGGCGAACTCCCCGCGGCATGATGCGCACGATGGTCCCGATGCAGTACGCTGCCGGGTTCACGGACATTTATACGGCCAAACGATGATCGCCACCAAGCTTCCCAAAGTCGGCACCACCATCTTCAGCGTGATGAGCCAGCTCGCGCTGCAGCACAAGGCGGTGAATCTGGGCCAGGGTTTCCCCGACTTCGAGCCGCCGCAGGGGCTGCGCGACGCGTTGACCCGCGCGATGAACGAAGGCCGCAACCAGTACGCGCCGATGCACGGCATCGCGGCCCTGCGCGAGCAGATCGTGTTGAAGACCGAACGGCTGTACGGCCGCAAGCTCGACGTCGATACCGACATCACGCTCACCTCCGGCGCCACCGAGGCGATCTTCGCGGCGATCGCGGCGACGGTGCGCGCGGGCGAGGAAGTGATCGTGTTCGACCCGGCCTACGACTGCTACGAACCGGCGATCGAGCTGCAGGGCGCGCGGGCGGTGCATATCCCGCTGACCGTGCCGGCGTTCGCGATCGACTGGCAGCGTGTGCGCGACGCGGTGACGCCGAAGACGCGCATGATCATGATCAACACGCCGCATAACCCGTCCGGTGCGGTGCTGTCGGCAGCCGACCTGGAGCAGCTGGCGGCGATCGTGCGCGATACTGATATCGTGGTGCTGTCCGATGAAGTGTACGAACACATCGTCTACGACGGCGCGCGGCACGAGAGCGTGCTGCGCCATCCGGAACTGGCCGAACGCAGCATCGTGGTCTCCTCGTTCGGCAAGACCTACCACTGCACCGGCTGGAAGGTCGGCTACGCGGTGGCGCCGGCCGCGCTGAGCGCCGAGTTCCGCAAGGTGCACCAGTACCTCACCTTCTGCACCTTCCACCCGGCACAGGTGGCGTTCGCCGAGTTCATGGCCAGCACGCCGCAGCATTATCTGGAACTGCCGGCGTTCTACCAGGCCAAGCGCGATCGTTTCCGTGCGCTGCTGGCGCCGTCGCGCTTCAAACTGCTCGACGTGCCGGGTGGCTATTTCCAGCTGGTCGATTATTCGGCGATCCGCGACGAGGACGACCTCGCCTTCAGTCGCTGGCTGGTGGAGCAGGGTGGGGTGGCCGCCATTCCGCTGACGCCGTTTTATGAAAGCGCGCCGGGCACGCGATTGCTGCGGCTGTGTTTCGCCAAGAGCGACGCCACCATGGAGGCGGCCGCGGAGCGGCTGTGCCGGCTGTGAGCAGCGATGGCGTGGGCCTCGAACCGCTGCGCGTGTCGCTGGTACAGGGCGCTACCCGCTGGCACGATGCGCCGGCAAACCGCGACTACTACGGCGCGCTGGTGCGCCAGGCCAAAGGCAGCGACTTGATCGTGCTGCCGGAGACCTTCCTGTCCGGCTTCAGCAACGACATCCAGGCCAGCGCCGACACCATGGACGGCGAGGGCGTGGCCTGGCTGCGCGCGCTGGCGATCGAGGTCGGCGCGGTGATCTGCGGCAGCCTGGCGATCCGCGAGGACGGCGTGGTCTACAACCGCCTGCTGTGGGTGCGCCCGGACGGCAGCTTCGAGCAGTATGACAAGCGCCACCTGTTCCGCATGGCCGGCGAGCACACTCGCTACGGCGGCGGCAACCAGCGGCTGGTGGTGGAACTGAAGGGTTGGCGCATCCTGCCGCAGGTCTGCTACGACCTGCGTTTCCCGGTGTGGCTGCGCAACCGCCGGCTGGCGTCTGCCACCGGTGGCATGGACTACGACCTGGCCGTGTTCGTGGCGAACTGGCCGGCGCCGCGCCGGCAACCGTGGCGTACCTTGCTGCGCGCTCGGGCGATCGAGAACCTCAGCTACGTGGTCGGGGTGAACCGGGTCGGCGTGGACGGCAACGAGATTCCGTATGCCGGCGACAGCGCGGTGCTCGATCCGGTCGGCGAGCCACTGGTGGAACTGGGCGCGCAGGAACAGGTGGTGACGATCACGCTGGACTCGGCACCGCTGCTGGCGCACCGCGAACGCTTCCCGGCGTGGATGGACGCCGACGCGTTCACGCTCGATCCGGGCTGAGCTCCCCGTCCGTCCGCAGGAGCCCGCCAGCGGGCTGCTGCGAGTGCTGGAGCGATGCGCGGGGCATTCGACAAAAAGCCGCCCTCAAGGCGGCTTTTTGTCGGGCAGTTTGCGATCAGCTCAGAGTATCGCCAGCACCGCTTCCGGCGGACGGCCGATGACGGCCTTGCCGTTGGCGACCACGATCGGGCGTTCGATCAGCTTCGGGTGTGCCACCATCGCGGCGATCAGCGCACCGTCGTCGAGGGCGGGATCGTCCAGCCCCAGCGAGCGGTACTCCTCCTCGCCGGTACGCAGCAGTTCGCGTGCGGTCATGCCCAGCTGTTGCAGCAGCACGACCAGTTCGGCGGCGCTTGGCGGCGTGTCGAGGTAGTTGATCACTTCGACCTTGCCGCCGTGCTGTTCCAGCAACGCCAGCGTGGCGCGCGACTTGGAACAGCGGTTGTTGTGGTAGATGCGCAGCATCGGTCCATCACTCTCCGTGGTCAGGGCCTCAGCGATTGCCCGAACGGTTGCCGCCGCGACCCGGCGGACGACCGCCGGCCGGGCCGCCGTGACGGGCGCCGCCCTGCGGACGGTTGCCACCCTGGCCTGGCGGGCGGCCGCTGCCATGTGGCCGGTTACCGCCCTGGCCGTGCGGACGGGCCGCCTGGTTGCCGTGCGCACGATTGCCCTGGGCCTGCCCTTGGCCTTGCGCCCGCGGGCCGCGATTGCCTGGTGCACGGTTGCCGCCCATGCCAGGACCACGCGATTCACCGCCGAAGCCGCTGTACGGACTGCCGGCGGCCCGACCTTCACCCGTGCCGTGCGCGCCGAAGGGCTTGCCACCGCCCGGGCGCCGATTGCCAGCACCGGCATTGCCGCGGGGGGCGCCGGGACGGGTGCTGCCGTCGCGGCTTTCGCCGGCGAACCATGTGCGCACCGACGGCAGCTCCTGGCCTGGCGCCACGCGTCGACCCTTGCCGCCACCGTGCTTGCCGGCGCCGCTGCGTTCGGGGCGGGCCAGGTTGCCGTTGACTTCCTTGCCGTCGCGGCGCGGCGGCTTGCGCCCGCGGGTCGGTTCCTCGCGGATGCGGTCGTAGGCGCGCAGTTCACGTGCCTCGTCCTGGCCGCCGGTCCAGGCCGTGCCGGCGCCGCGTTCGGGGCGGTACTCGGTGACGTTGCGATTGGCACGGCGCTGATGCAGCACCGGGCTCAGGGTCAGCACCGGTTGCGGCATGCCGAGGCCGGTGGTCTGGCGCAGCTGCTTGACGCCTTCGGCATCGAGCGCTTCGCATTCGCCACGGCGCAGGTTGCGCGGCAACTCGATCCCGCCGTAGCGGATGCGCTTCAGGCGGCTGACCAGGAAACCTTGCGAGTCCCACAGGCGGCGCACTTCGCGGTTGCGGCCTTCGCGGATCACCACGCGAAACCAGCTGTGGCTGCCGCCGCGGCTGATCACGGCGATCTCGTCGAAGCGGGCCGGGCCGTCTTCCAGCTCCACGCCGGCCTTGAGTTTCTCGATGACCTCGTCAGGCACTTCGCCGTGCACGCGGCACAGGTATTCGCGTTCGAGCCCGCTCCTGGGGTGCATCAGCGCGTTGGCCAGTTCGCCATCGGTGGTCAGCAGCAGCAGGCCGGTGGTGTTGATGTCGAGTCGGCCCACGGCGACCCAGCGCGCGCCTTTCAGGCGTGGCAGCTGTTCGAACACGGTGGGACGGCCATCGGGGTCGTCGCGGGTGGTCAGCACGCCCTCGGGCTTGTGGTAGATCAGCACCTCGGTGTCGTCGCGGCTGTCGGTGGCCACGACGAACTGCTTGCCATCCATGACCACGCGGTCGCCGGCCTTCACGCCCATGCCGATTTCGGCAGGGGCGCCATTCAGTTCGACTTCGCCGGACTGTATGCGCTGCTCGAGCATGCGGCGCGAGCCGAGGCCGGCATTGGCCAGCACCTTGTGCAGGCGCTCTTCCAGCGCGGGTGCGTCGGTGTCGATACGCGGTTCGCGCTTCAGGGATAAAACGGATTTTTGCGGCGCAGTCATGCGCGATACTCCTCGGGATCTTGCTCGGCGGTGTCGGTGTCGACGTCCGCGGCGGGGTTCGCTGCCTCGTCGGCAGTGGCAATCGGGTTGTCGGCGGGCAGGCTCGTGTCGGAGCCAGGTTCGCCGGACTCGGGTGAACTGGCCGGCGCATCGGCGTCGACCATGATGTCGCTGTCTTCGGTATCTGCGATGTCCGCAGATGGATGGTGTTCAGTGTCGTCGCCGGCCTCGGCTGCCATCTCGTCCGGGTCGATCGGCAGGTCACGCACGATGCGGGCGGGCAGGGGGTCGGGCTCGAAGCGCATCTGCGGGTCTTCCATGTCGCGGATTTCCGACAGCGGCGGCAACTGGTCCAGCGATTTCAGGTTGAAATAATCGAGAAAGGCGCGGGTGGTGCCGAACAGCGCCGGCTTGCCGGGCACGTCGCGATAGCCGACCACGCGGATCCACTCGCGCTCCTCCATCGTCTTGATGATGTTGGAGGACACCACCACGCCGCGGATCTGCTCGATCTCCGGGCGGGTGATCGGCTGGCGGTAGGCGATCAGCGCCAGTGTCTCCAGCAGCGCGCGCGAATAGCGACTGGGGCGCTCGGTCCACATCCGCGAGATCCACGGGTGCACGTCCTGGCGCACCTGGTAGCGGAAGCCGGAAGCCACTTCCTTCAGCTCGATGCCGCGGCCCGCGCAGTCCCCGGCCAGCGCCTCGAGCGCCCTGGCGATCTGCTCGCGGTTGACCTCGTCGGCCTCGTTGAACAGCTCGCCCAGCTGCTGCACGGTCAACGGCTGGGTGGAGGCCAGCAGGGCGGCCTCGATGATGGGTTTGAGTTGCTCGATCTGCATGACCTTGGATTCGGATGCCGGTTTGATCGGTACCGCTCAGTGGTTGTCGTTCATTCGCCGGACGATTCGATCAGTGCCGACTCGCCCGCTTGTGCGTCGTCCGCCGGTGCGTCGACGGGTTCCTCGGCATGGCTGACCTTTGCCTTTACGTAGATCGGCGCCAGTGGCTCTTCCTGGACGATCTCGACCAGCATTTCCTTGGCCAGCTCCAGCATCGCCAGGAACGTCACCACGATGCCGAGGCGCCCCTCGCTGATGTCGAACAGGCTCTCGAAGCGGTGGAAGCTGCTGTCGTCGAGCCGGCTGAGCAGTTCGCCCATGCGCTGGCGCACGCTGAGCGCCTCGCGCTTGATCGCGTGATGCCCGAACAACTCCGCCCGGTGCATCACATCCTTCAGTGCCAGCAGCAGCTCGGTCAGCTCCAGCGGTGGCGGCAACCTGATCACGTTGCGTTCGCCCACGTCGGCGTGGACCACCACGCTGTCGCGTTCCTGCCGCGGCATCGCCTCGATGTCCTCGGCGGCCCGCTTGAACCGCTCGTACTCCTGCAAGCGCCGTACCAGTTCGGCACGGGGATCCTCTTCCAGCCCTTCCTCGGCGGGCGGCCGCGGCAGCAGCAGTCGCGACTTGATCTCGGCCAGGATCGCGGCCATCAGCAGGTATTCGGCGGCCAGCTCCAGCCGCATCACGTCCCGCATCAGCTCGATATAGGCCATGTACTGCCGGGTGATCTCGGCGACCGGGATGTCCAGGATGTCGAGGTTCTGCCGGCGGATCAGGTACAGCAGCAAGTCCAGCGGCCCTTCGAACGCCTCCAGGATGACCTCGAGCGCGTCCGGCGGGATGTACAGGTCCTGCGGCATCTGCAGCATCGGTTGGCCGCGCACGATGGCCAGCGGCATTTCCTGCTGTTGAGGTACCGGTGCAAACGCGCCCTGCGGTGCGGTGACCGGGCTCTGTGGCTCGACGGGCTCAGTGCTCATCAATGCATGTCATGGGGCCGTCTTCAGCGGCTGCAGTGCGTTCAACATGATCGGAGTCATTCCATGCCGACACGGCATCGGATGTCCGTACTCGGAACACGGCGGTGAGGCGGCATTCCCGGGATACTGCGTTCTTCACACTTGTTCGTTCGAGGCGTGGCGGACGCCATCGTCACGACGGGCATGACGAAGCCACTCGGTGGTGGTTCGGTCAGGCAGATCGCCAGCGACCATCGCGTCGACTGCGGGTTGTCAGCCACGGCAGGTACGCCAAGCCAGGGAGGGCGGGAAACGACGCCACCGGCTGTTCACAGGTCGGTTCGAGAGCAATCGAATGGATGCCAGGGGCCGCCGAGAGTGCTCGGCAAACATTTCCATGGAGCCACGCGTGGGCCAAGAGTAGCGGTTAGCCGGTGCCAAGTCCAGCGCAGGCCACCTGCTGGCGCGGTTGTCCACAAGGCACCGTTTGCGGGCGTCTGCCGGTTTTGCAGCGGCGCTCCCGGCAGGCACAATAGGCGGATTGTGCCGGGAAAACCGGTGCGCCGGCAGCGCGGCAGGGGGCGGCATGTGACCTAATGTGTCGGAATGGGTCAGGCTCGCGTCAACGCCGCGTTTGGCGACAGCGAACCGGAGCGGTGCGTGTCACGATGGCGTTGCGGCCATGTGCGGGTCCTGGTCGGGTGGAGCGTGGCATGGCGTGTGCGACGCCTGCGGGCCTGGTGGGCGTCGGGCGGAGTATAAAACCGCGGATGGCACGTTGATTGCTTTCACACGGTTGACAACCCTGGCCTGCCATCGTGCAGCGGTATCGCCGGCAAAGGGTGCGGCAGAAAGATTTCAGGATGATGTTTACCCGGTGCCCTCGGCGGGGTGCTAGTGCAAAACAGGTGGTGGAACTGATGGCGATCGACAAGAGCGGGCAGGATGGCGGTGGACCGGAGCAGTTGCGTCCGGCGCGCATGCAGATCGAGACGACGGTGCTGATGAGCGGCAACGGCGAGTCGCATCCGACCGAGCTGGTCGATATCTCGGCTACCGGCGCGCTGCTGCGCCGCCCACTGGGCTGGTCGGGCCATGTCGGGCAGAGCTGGGTGCTCGACATGATCTTCGGCAACAACCTGCATATCCATCTTGAGGCCGTGGTGGCGCGCATCTCCGATCATCATGTCGGCTTTTCGTACAGCCGCATTCCCGAGGACAAGCAGGTGCCGTTGTGGAACCTGCTGGGTGGCTATGCCGACATCCTGGAGTACTGGAAGGACGGCTGAGCGAATGCAGTCACTGCATGAAAAACGCCCGCATCTGCGGGCGTTTTTGGTTGCCGGTACCTGGCGGGAAATCAAGCCGTGGCTTTCTTCTCGTCGCGCAGCTCGCGGCGCAGGATCTTGCCCACGTTGCTCTTGGGCAGGCTGTCACGGAACTCGATCAGCTTGGGTCGCTTGTAGCCGGTGAGGTTCTCGCGGCAGAACTGCTTGAGCGCTTCCTCGGTGAGGTTCGGATCCTTGCGCACCACGAACAGCTTCACCACCTCGCCAGAATGCTCGTCAGGCACGCCGACCGCCGCCACTTCGAGCACGCCGGGGTGCTGCATGACGGCATCCTCGACTTCGTTCGGGTAGACGTTGAAGCCGGACACCAGGATCATGTCCTTCTTGCGGTCGACGATGTAGAAGTAGCCGTTCGCGTCCATCTTCGCGATGTCGCCGGTATGCAGCCAGCCGTCGGCGCCGAGCACCTTGGCGGTTTCGTCCGGACGGTTCCAGTAGCCCTTCATCACCTGCGGGCCCTGCACCATCAGTTCGCCCGTCTCGCCGAGCGGCAGCGGCTTGCCGTCCTCCGACCAGATCGCCACATTGGTGGACGGTACCGGCAGGCCGATCGATCCGTTGTATTCCTTCAGGTCCAGCGGATTGATGCAGACGGCGGGCGAGGTCTCGGTCAGGCCGTAGGCCTCGGCCAGGGTGCAACCGGTGACCTTTTTCCAACGTTCGGCCACGGCGCGCTGCACCGCCATGCCGCCGCCCAGGGTCAGGTGCAGCTTGGAGAAATCCAGCTCGGCGAAGCCGGGCGTGTTGAGCAGGCCGTTGAACAGCGTGTTGACGCCGGTCAGCGCAGTGAAGCCGGACTGGCGCAGTTCCTTGACGAAACCGGGCATGTCGCGCGGGTTGGTGATCAGCCAGTTGAGGCCACCCAGGCGCATGAACACCAGACCGTTCGCGGTCAGCGAAAATATGTGGTACAGCGGCAGCGCGGTGATGATCACTTCTTCGCCAGGCTTGGCATTGCCGCCGATCCAGGCGCCGGCCTGCAGCATGTTCGCGATCATGTTGCCGTGGGTCAGCATGGCGCCCTTGGCCACGCCGGTGGTGCCGCCGGTGTACTGCAGGAAGGCGATGTCGTCGTGGGTCAGCGTCACCGGCTGCAGCGGATGCGCCGCGCCGCGCGCCAGCGCGTCGCGGAAACGCACGGCCTGCGGCAGGTCGAACGCCGGCACCATCTTCTTCACGTGCTTCAGCACGAAGTTGATCAGCGCGCCCTTGGGGAAGCCGAGCAGGTCGCCGATGCCGGTGGTGACGATGTGCTGCACGTGGGTTTCGGCGACCACCTGCTGCAGGGTGGCGGCGAAGTTGTCCAGCACCACGATCGCCCTGACGCCGGCGTCTTCCAGCTGGTGCTTGAGTTCGCGCGCGGTGTACATCGGGTTGGTGTTGACCACCACCAGGCCGGCGCGCAGCGCGCCGAACAGGGCGATCGGGTACTGCAGCACGTTCGGCATCATGATCGCGATGCGATCACCCTTGCCGAGCTTGAGCACGCCGGTGAGGTAGCCGGCGAACTGGCGACTCATCGCATCGATCTGGCCGTAGCTGAGCTGGCGGCCGAAGCTGGCGAACGCCGGGCGATCATGGAAGCGCGTGAACGCTTCTTCCAGCACCGCCGGTACCGAAGCATATTGACTGACGTCGATCTGTTCCGGCACGCCGGCTGGATAGTTCTCCAGCCACGGACGTTCATTGCTCATGCTTTGGGTTCCCTGTTTTGTCGACGACGGTGGATCGATGATGGCTCTAGATGGCGACAGCTTCCATCATGGACCATGCTCCGGCTGATTGGAGCATACGCCCGCGTATAGCGGCAAGCCCACTGCAGCGAGCCCCGTCGATGATTCGATTGATGAAAACCGTCCGCCAACTGGCTGTTGTCGCACTGCTCGCGCTGGCCTTGCCGGCCTGTCACTGCACACCTGATGAAGCGCAGGTGCGCGAGGCGATTGCCGCTGTTGCGCAGGCGGCCGAAGCGGGTTCGGCCAGCGATGTGGAGGCGCCGCTGAGCAAGGATTTCGACGGCAACGCCGGCATGCTGGATCGACGCGGATTGGCCGGCGTGGTCCGGCTGCTCGCGCTGCGTGGCGAGCATGTCGGCGTGACGATGGGACCGGTGTCGATCGAGCACCGCGGTGAACGGATGCTGGCGACGTTTACGGTCACGCTGACCAGCGGCGGTGGCCTGTTGCCCGACCAGCTGGGCCTGTACCAGGTGGAATCGGCATGGCGCTGGGAAGATGGTGAATGGCGCTGCTACACGGCGAGCTGGAAACACACGATGTAGGGGCCCGTTCGCGGGCGATGCCTTGACGGGAGTCGGAGCAAGCAGCATCACCGGTGAGCGGGCTGCCATGCTTTCCGCACACATGAAAAGACCGCCCCGGAGGCCGGGGCGGTCTTTGGTTCCACATGAAGTCACGCTGGGATTCAGGCGGCTTTCTTGCTGGCCAGCTGACGCAGCACGTATTGCAGGATGCCGCCGTGACGGAAGAAGTCGCGCTCCTTCGGGGTCAGCAGCATGACCTGCACGGTGAACTGTTTCTTGCTGCCGTCGGCGGCCGTGGCCACCACCATGGCTTCCTTCGCATTGCCGTTGTCCAGGCCGGTGATGTCGAAGCTTTCGTTGCCGGTCAGGCCCAGCGACTTGGCGCTATCGCCATCCTTGAACTGCAGCGGCAGCACGCCCATGCCGACCAGGTTGGAACGGTGGATGCGCTCGAAGCTCTCGGTGATCACGGCCTTGACGCCCAGCAACAGGGTGCCCTTTGCCGCCCAGTCACGCGATGAACCGGTGCCGTATTCCTTGCCGGCGATGACCACCAGCGGGGTGCCCGCATCCTTGTACTTCATCGCCGCGTCGTAGATCGCCAGCTGTTCGCCGCTGGGTACATGACGGGTGAAGCCGCCTTCGACGCCATCCAGCATCTGGTTCCTGATGCGGATGTTGGCAAACGTGCCGCGCACCATCACGTCATCGTTGCCGCGACGCGAGCCATAGGAGTTGAAGTCGATCGGCTGCACGCCGCGCGAGATCAGGAAGCGGCCGGCGGGCGAATCCTTCTTGATCGAACCGGCCGGCGAAATGTGGTCGGTGGTGATCGAGTCGCCGAACAGACCCAGGCAACGCGCGGCGTGGATGTCCTCGACCTTGCCCACTTCCATGGTCATGCCGTCGAAGTAGGGCGGGTTCTTGATGTAGGTGGACGCTTCGTCCCACGCGTACAGCGCACCGTCCGGCGAAGCGATCGCGCTCCAGCGCTCGTCGCCCTTGAACACGTCGGCGTAGTTCTTCTTGAACATGTCCGAGGTGACCGCGCTGGTCAGCAGGTCGCTGATTTCCCGGTTGGTGGGCCAGACGTCCTTGAGGAACACGTCCTTGCCATCCGAACCCTGGCCCAGCGGTTCGGTGGTGAGGTTGATGTCGAGCGAGCCGGCCAGGGCGTAGGCGACCACCAGCGGCGGCGAGGCCAGGTAGTTCATCTTCACTTCGGCGTGCACGCGGCCTTCGAAGTTGCGGTTGCCGGAGATGACGGCGCCCACGGTGAGGTCGCCGGCGCTGATCGCCTTGCTGATCTCCTGCGGCAGCGGGCCGGAGTTGCCGATGCAGGTGGTGCAGCCGTAGCCGACCAGGTAGAAGCCGGTCTTCTCCAGCTCGGTCAGCAGGCCGGTCTTTTCCAGATAGTCGGTGACCACCTTGGAGCCAGGGGCCAGCGAGGTCTTCACCCACGGCCTGGCCTTCAGGCCGCGCGCGGCGGCCTTCTTGGCGACCAGGCCGGCAGCCAGCATCACGGCGGGGTTGGAGGTGTTGGTGCACGAGGTGATCGCGGCGATCACCACCGAGCCATCACCGACGCGGAAGTCCTGGCCATTCATCGACACGTGCTGGCCCGGTGCGTTCTGGCTCTGGTCGTGGCCGACCGCGGTGTCGCCGCCTTCATTGGCGAAGCGGGCTTCGGCGCCGTTGCGCTTGGTCGTGGTGGCGCCCAGGTTGTCGTTGTAGTTCTGCTTGACGTCGGTCAGCAGCACGCGATCCTGCGGGCGCTTCGGGCCGGCCATCGACGGCTTGACGTCGGCCAGGTCCAGTTCCAGCGTGGCGCTGAAGTCGGCGTGCACGCTGTTTTCGTCGTGCCACAGGCCCTGGGCCTTGGCGTATGCCTCGACCAGGGCGACCTGCTCGTCGCTGCGACCGGACAGGCGCAGGTAGCGCAGCGATTCCGCGTCGACCGGGAAGATGCCGCAGGTGGCGCCGTATTCCGGCGCCATGTTGCCGATGGTGGCGCGATCGGCCAGTGCCAGGTGCTGCAGGCCCGGGCCGAAGAACTCGACGAACTTGCCGACCACGCCCTGCTTGCGCAGCATCTGCGTCACGGTCAGCACCAAGTCGGTGGCGGTGGCGCCTTCGGGCAGGCGACCGGACAGCTTGAAGCCGACCACCTGCGGAATCAGCATGGAAGAGGGCTGGCCCAGCATCGCCGCCTCGGCTTCGATGCCGCCCACGCCCCAGCCCAGCACGCCCAGGCCGTTGACCATGGTGGTGTG